>JBBRAQ010000001.1:0-289032 GCA_038206635.1 Candidatus Nanopelagicales bacterium
GGCAGGTTGCCCACGTGTTACTCACCCGTTCGCCACTGATCCGGGGGCAAGCCCCCTTCACCGTTCGACTTGCATGTGTTAAGCACGCAGCCAGCATTCGTCCTGAGCCAGGATCAAACTCTCCGTTGATGTCTATTGATAAAGCCGGAGGAATAGTCCGGCTGTTATCGACCAAAGAGTTCCTGGCATGGATCAAGCTGTGCTCGATCTATACCAAAGGAAATTACTACCTGTCGGATGGCGCCCTACGACTATTGTCGCGGTGCCGACCCATCTGACGGGGTTTGTTGGCATCGATTTTTGACACGCTGTTGAGTTCTCAAGGAGCGGGCGCGCACCATTGACACTCACCGATTTCTCGGCGGGGATCGTCCGGGGCAACTCGCCTAACTTAGCGGAACCGTTCCGCACCGTCAAATCCGGTGCTAGGTTCCATCCCCGCCCACCGGAGTGGGACGCGTCGAGCATCGCGAGCCCTTGTGAGGCTTGATTTTCGACTGGGAGTCTGACCCCGGGACCGGCCACCCTGTCGGTGTCCGTTCCTCCCTGACGGGCTGACAACGTGAACATTATGCGTCGGTGACCCACACGTCAAATCGGACATCTTGACCGTCGCCCGTCGGATCTGGTGCGCCGTGATCCATTGCGCTGCAATGGATCACGGCGTTCTTTGCCGGTCAGCCCGGAGGATGATCGGTCCCATCACGCCTCAGCGACCCGCATACCGCCGATGTGACGCCGACCACGTCGGAGCAGGACCCACCGACCGTGGAGCAGGTCGGCGTCGCCCAGAACGGCCGCCTCGTCGGTGACGCGCACGTTCGAGACGTAGGCGCCCCCCTCGGTGATCGTGCGGCGGCCGGCGCCCTTGCTGGCCACGAGACCGCTCCTGGCCAGGGCGTCGGAGACGGAGATCCCCTCTGCCCACTCCCCCGGCGTCACCACGGCGTGCGGTGCCTCCGCGAGCGCAGCGTCGAGCGTGGCCGCGTCGAGGTCGGCGACGTCGCCCTGCCCGAACAGGGCGCGCGCGGCGGCGTCAACGCGTGCCCGCTCCTGCGGGCCATGGACGAGGTCGGTGAGCTCCTCGGCAAGGGCTCGCTGGGCCTCACGGGCCGCAGGACGTTCGCGCAAGGACTCCTCGAGCGCCTCGATCTCCTCGTGGGACCGGAAGGAGAACATCCGTAGCAGCGCGGCCGCGATGGAGTCCTCCGACGTGAGCCAGAATTGGAAGAAGGCGTACGGCGACGTCAGGAGCGGGTCGAGCCAGACGGTCCCGGACTCCGTCTTGCCGAACTTCGTCCCGTCCGCCTTGGTGACCAGCGGAGTCGTGAGGGCGTGGACGCGGGCCGTGGTGACCCGACGGACGAGATCGACGCCGGCAACGATGTTCCCCCACTGGTCGGACCCCCCGGTCTGCAGCGTGCAGCCGAAGTCGCGGTGGAGCTGGAGGTAGTCATAGGACTGGAGCAGCTGGTAGCTGAACTCGGTGTAGGAGATCCCGGCGCCCGCCAGCCGCGCGGCGACGGCCTCGCGGTCCAGCATGCGGTTGACGCTGAAGTGCTTCCCCACATCGCGCAGGAACTCCAGCGTGGACAGTCCCTGGGTCCAGTCGTAGTTGTTGACCATGACGGCGGCGTTCGGGACGCCGTCGAAGATGAAGAACCGCTCGAGCTGGAGCCTGATCCGGGTCACCCACTCCGCCACGACCTCGGCCTCGTTGAGGCTGCGCTCCCCGGACTCCTTCGGGTCACCGATCAGCCCCGTGGCACCGCCCACCAGGGCGAGTGGCCGGTGACCGGCGAGCTGGAAGCGGCGCACCGTGAGGATCTGGAGCAGGTTGCCCATGTGCAGGCTCGGGGCGGTGGGGTCGAACCCGCAGTAAAGGGTGATCGGGCCCCCGGCCGCGGCCGCGCGCAGGGCTTCGAGGTCGGTCGACTGTGCGATCAGCCCCCGCCACGCCAGATCGTCCAGGACGCCGACCCGGGCGCGTGCCTCGTCACCGGCCGGCTCAGCCATCGGGGTCGGGACGGGCACGGTCGGGTTCTCCTGGGTCGTCACGCCCTCATCCTCGCGTACGCCGCGGCCCGCTGACGTGGGGGTTGTCGGCGACCCGGAACCGCCACGGCGTCTCCACCGCGCGGCTGATGCCGACCCGCGGGCCCGAGACGACGTCGGCGTCCCCGACCGGCGGCCCTGACCGCAGACGCAGCCGCCCCGCCCCGCGGGTGACCTCGAGGCCGCTCCAGGATCGGTCGAGGCCGAGGCAGGCGGCGAGGTTCGCCGGGCCAGATGCGAGGCGTCCTGGGGGGGTATCGGGCCGCCGCCTGCTGCGGGCGAGCTCCTCGCCGGCGACGACCTCCCCTGCGCGCAGGAGCACAGCCGAGGCGCGACCTACGGGGCCGCACACGACGTTGAGCGCCCAGTGCATGCCGTAGGAGAAGTACACGTAGGAGAACCCGGGCGGCCCGAACATCACCTCGGTCCGCGGCGTGGGGCCACGCCAGGCGTGCGAGGCGGGGTCCTCCTCCCCTGCATAGGCCTCGACCTCGACCAGACGCACCACGACGGGGCCGGCGACGGAATCCGCCTCGACCAGGCAGCCGAGGAGGTCCCTCGCGACCTCAGGGGCCGGACGGGCGTAGAACGACCGCGTCAGCACCCGGCCGATCGCCACGAGGTGCTCAGGCGCCCGGAGGACGCGCCGCCCAGGCAGCGTCGGCGTCCACGACGCCCGTCACGGCCGAGATCTGCTCGCGGACGCGGACGGGAGCTGTGCCGCCGAACGCGGACCGGGACTCCAACGCCCCTCGCACGGACAGCACGCCGCGCACAGCCGGGGTCAGGTGGTCGCTGATCGACCGGAGCTCCTCGTCGGAGAGGTCCCACAGCTCGACGCCACGCGCCTCCGCCCGACGCACGCAGCCACCCGCCACGTCGTGCGCCGCACGGAAGGGGACACCCTGCCGGACCAGCCACTCGGCTATGTCGGTGGCGAGAGCGAAGCCCTGGGGGGCTGACGTCGCCATGCGGTCGACGTCGAACCTCAACGTGGCGACGCACCCGGTCATGGCCGGCAGGACGAGCAGGAGCGTGTCGATGGCGTCGAACGCGGGCTCCTTGTCCTCCTGCAGGTCGCGGTTGTACGCGAAGGGCAGGCCCTTGAGCGTCGTGAGCAACCCCGTGAGGTCGCCGATGAGGCGGCCGGCCTTGCCCCGGGCGAGCTCCGCGACGTCGGGATTCTTCTTCTGCGGCATGATCGAGCTGCCGGTCGACCAGGCGTCGTCGAGCGTGGCCCAGCCGAACTCGCGGGAGGTCCACAGGCAGATCTCCTCGCCGAGCCGGGAGAGGTGCACGCCGATCAGCGCGGTCGCGAAACAGAACTCGGCGACGAAGTCGCGGTCACTCACCGCGTCGATCGAGTTGGGGATCGCATCCCTGAACCCGAGCTCGGCGGCGATCGCCTGCGGGTCGAGCGGGAGCGACGATCCCGCCAGGGCACCCGCCCCCATCGGAGACAGCGCCGTGCGGCGGTCCCAGTCGCGCAGGCGGTCGACGTCGCGCGCGAACGCGTGGACGTGCTTCGCGAGCTCGTGCCCGAACGACACCGGCTGCGCGTGCTGGAGGTGGGTGAAGCCTGGCGCCGCGGTGTCGACATGTCGGGAGGCCTGGGCCAGCAGTGCTCGCTCTAGGTCGATGACCGCCGAGGCGAGGAGGCGCGCGTGGTCGCGCAGGAACAGCCGGAAGTCCGTGGCCACCTGGTCGTTGCGGGACCGCCCGGCGCGGAGCTTGCCCCCCAGCTCGCCGAGGCGCTCGGTCAGACCGCGCTCGAGCGCTGTATGGACATCCTCGTCGGCAGGGACGGGCGTGAACGCCCCCGATCGGACGTCGACGTCGAGGGAGTCCAGTGCGCCGATCATTGCCACGAGCTCGTCGTCGTCGAGGAGCCGGGCTCCGTGCAGGACGCGTGCGTGGGCACGGCTCTGCGCGAGGTCGTAGGGCGCCAGCCGCCAGTCGAAGTGGATCGACAGGGACAGGGCGGCCATGGCGTCAGACGGCCCGCCGGCGAAGCGGCCGCCCCACAGTCGCTGGGCACCGGGGACGACCGGTCCGTCGGTCGGTCCGGCGGTCGGTCCGGCGGTCGCGTCGGCGTCGGTCGAGATGCCGTCGTCAGCCAAGGTCGCGGCCCAGCCGCTCGTCGCGCTTCGCGGCGATCTTGCTCGGGAGTCCCCACAGGTCGATGAAGCCCTTGGCGAGGGACTGGTCGAAGGTGTCGCCGGTGTCGTAGGTGGCGAGGCCGAAGTCATAGAGCGACTCCTCGCTGCGCCGCCCGCTCACGACCGCGCGACCGCCGTGCAGCGTCATGCGGATGTCGCCGGTCACGGTGTCGTTGACCTCGGCCAGGAAGCCGTCGAGCGCGCGCTTGAGCGGGGAGAACCAGAGCCCGTCATAGACCAGCTCGCTCCACCTCTGGCTGACGCCGCGCGCGTACCGGGCCAGGTCGCGCTCGACCGTGACGTTCGCGAGCTCGGCACGGGCCGTGAGCAACGCGATCGCCCCGGGGGCCTCATACACCTCGCGGCTCTTGATGCCCACGAGGCGGTCCTCGACGATGTCGAGACGCCCGACGCCCTGGGAGCCGGCGCGGCGGTTGAGCTGCTGGATGGCCTCGAGCATCGTGACCGGCTTGCCGTCGAGCGCGACGGGCACTCCCTTGACGAAGCTGATGACGACCTCGTCGGCCTCGCGCGGGGTCGCGGGGTCCTGCGTGTAGCTGTAGACGTCCTCGATCGGCGCGTTCCAGATGTCCTCGAGGAAGCCGGTCTCCACCGCGCGACCCCAGACGTTCTGGTCGATGGAGTAGGGGGACTTCTTGCTCTGGTCGATCGGGAGGTCGTTGCGCTCGGCGAACTCGATCGCCTTGTCCCGGGTCATGGCGTAGTCGCGCACCGGAGCGATGCAGGTGAGGTCGGGTGCGAGGTTGGCGATGCCGACCTCGAAGCGCACCTGGTCGTTGCCCTTGCCCGTGCAGCCGTGGGCGACGATCGTCGCGTCGAACTGCCGGGCCGCGGTCACGAGGTGCTTGACGATCACCGGACGCGACAGCGCGGACACCAACGGGTAGCGGTCCATGTAGAGCGCGTCCGCCCGGAGCGCGGGCAGGCAGTACTGGTCGGCGAACTCGTCCCGGGCGTCGGCCACGTAGGACTCGACGGCCCCGCACGCGATCGCCCGCTGGCGGATGACCTCGAGGTCCTCACCCTGCTGGCCGACGTCGATCGCCACGGCGATCACCTCGGCACCGGTCTCCTCGGCGATCCAGCCGATGGCCACCGAAGTGTCCAGTCCGCCGGAGTAGGCAAGTACAACGCGCTCAGTCACGGTCGTTCCTCTTTCGTTCCTCAGGGCCGTACGGCGTACGGCGGTCGGGCATCTACCGGTCGTGGTCAGCGCGCCCTGCGGCCGTTCGTCGCGAGGCTCAGCATCGCAGCGGCCACCTCCGCCCCCCCATCAGGGTCCCGAGCCACGAGCAGGACGGTGTCGTCGCCGGCCACCGTGCCGATCACCGACGTCAGCACCGTGTGATCGATGGCGGAGGCGAGGTACTGCGCGGCACCGGGCGGCGTCCGCAGCACGACGAGGTTGGCCGAGCTGTCGGCTGACACGAGCACCTCGCCGGCGACGCGAGCGAGCTTGATGACGGCGGCCTCGTCGGCCACGGCGCCGATCGGCGAGGTGTCACCACCTAGACCGGGAACGGCGTACACGGCGACGCCCTCGGGCCCTGCGACCTTGATCGCACCCACCTCGTCGAGGTCCCGGGAGAGCGTTGCCTGCGTGACGGAGATGCCCTCGGCCGAGAGGAGGTCGGCGAGCGCGGCCTGGTTGGGCACGGCGTGGTGCTCGAGCAGCTCGACGATTCGGGCGTGACGCGCCGCCTTGGTGTGCGGGGCGCTCATGCGATCGCCCCTAGGAGAGCCGGGAGGGCGGCGACGAACTCGTCGGCATCCGCAGCGCTGAGGATCAGCGGCGGGGCGAGACGGATCGACGTCGGCTGTACAGCGTTGACGAGGAAGCCGGCGTCGCGGGCGGTCGCCTCGAAGGCCGCGGCGCGCGGCTCGGCCAGCTCGAGGGCCCGCCACAGGCCGACGCCGCGGTGCGACGCCAGCATCGGGTGGTCGACGGCGTCGAAGGATGCTGCCCAACGGTGACCCACCGCACGCACGTGGGCAAGGAGGTCGTCGCGCTCGATCGTGTCCAGCACCGCCAGGGCCGCCGCACAGGAGACCGGGTTGCCGCCGAAGGTCGACCCGTGGTCGCCGGGTGAAAAGACGTCCCCCGCCGGGCCGTGAGCGAGGACGGCGCCGAGCGGGAGACCTCCGGCGAGGCCCTTGGCCAGGGTGACCACGTCGGGCACGACGCCCTGGGCGACGCTCATGAGCCACTCCCCCGTGCGGCCGATGCCCGACTGCACCTCGTCGAGGACGAGCAGGGCGCCGGCGTCGTCGCAGATGGCGCGCGCCGCGGCGAGGTATCCCACCGGCGGGAGGAGCACGCCCGCCTCGCCCTGCACCGGCTCGAGGACCACGGCTGCCGTCGCGTCGGTGACGGCGGCGCGGAGAGCCTCGACGTCGCCGTGGTCGACGAAGGTGACCAGGCCCGGTAGCGGCTCGAACGGGGCGCGCTTCGAGGGGTTCCCGGTGATCGACAACGCGCCGAGGGTCCGGCCGTGGAAGCCCCCGTGGGCTGCGACGACCTCGGTGCGCTTGCCTTGCATGTGCTTGCGGACGATCTTGAGTGCAGCCTCGTTGGCCGTGGCACCGTCCTGGCAGAGGAACACGCGCGCATCGCCGGGGACGAGTGCCGAGAGCCGCTCCGCGAGCACGAGACCCGGCTCGTGCATCGCCAGGTTGCTCGTGTGGGCGAGGGTCGCCACCTGCCTTGACACGGCCTCGACGACGGCGGGGTGCGCGTGCCCGAGGGAGGACACCGCGATCCCGCCGAGCAGGTCGAGGTACTCGCGGCCGTCGACGTCCCAGACGCGCGTCCCGGCCCCACGCGCCAGCGCGAGCGGGGGGATGCCGTAGTTGCGCATCATCACCGCGTCCCAGCGTGCCTGCATCCTCTCGGTCGCGGTCATGTGGCACCGGACTCGTCGTCGAACAGCTCGGCGTCGTCGGGCAGCACCATCGTGCCGACTCCCGCAGAGGTCACGACCTCGAGGAGGACGGCGTGCTCGAGGCGTCCGTCGATGACGTGGGCCCTCGGCACGCCGCCGCGGACAGCACGCACGCAGGCCTCCATCTTGGGCACCATTCCGCTCGCGAGGCTCGGGAGCATCGACTCGAGATCGCTGACGCCGATGGTGCGGATGACCTCATCGCTCGTCGGCCAGTCGACGTAGAGGCCCTCGACGTCGGTGAGGACGACGAGCTTGTCGGCTCCGAGCGCGATCGCCAATGCAGCTGCGGCGGTGTCGGCGTTGACGTTGTAGACCTCCCCGTCGACACCCCGGGCGACGGAGGACACGACCGGCACGAAGCCGTCGTCGAGCAGCTGCACGACGAAGTCGGCACGCACCTCCACGACGTCGCCGACCAGCCCGATATCGACGCTCTCGCCATCGACGACGATGGCGCGACGCTCGGCGGTGAACAGGTGCGCGTCCTCCCCGGACAGCCCGACGGCGTACGGCCCGTGGGCGTTGAGCAGGCCGACGACGTCGCGCTGGACCTGGCCGGTGAGCACCATGCGGACGACGTCCATCGCCTCGGGGCTCGTGACGCGGTGACCGCCCCGGAACTCGCCCTCGATGCCCAGCCGGTCGAGCATCGCGGTTATCTGCGGGCCCCCGCCATGGACGACCACGGGCCTGATCCCCGCCATGCGCAGGAACATGACATCAGCCGCGAACGCCCGACCGAGCGACTCGTCGATCATCGCGTTGCCGCCGTACTTCAGCACGATCGTCGCCCCGTGGAAACGCTCGAGCCAGGGCAGTGCCTCGGCGAGCACCGAGGCCTTGAGCAGGGCGACCTCGCGGTCGACGTGGCCCGCGGACGTGGCGGCGTTCATGAGGAGTACGCCGAGTTCTCGTGGACGTACTCCGCGGTGAGGTCGTTCGTCCAGATCGTGGCGGAGGCGTCACCGGCGCGGAGGTCGATCGTGATGGTGACCAGCCGGCCACTCATGTCGACGAGGTCACGGTCCTCGCCGGTGGCGCCGTCGCGGCAGACCCAGACCCCGTTGATCGCGACGTCGACGGCGTCGGGCTCGAACGCCGCGTCGGTCATGCCCAGCTCGGCGAGGATGCGCCCCCAGTTGGGATCCTCGCCGTGGATGGCGCACTTGACCAGGTTGGCGCGCGAGACGGCCCGCCCGGCGTCGACGGCGTCGTCCTCGGTCGCGGCGTTGACGACGTCGATCCGGATCTCCTTGCCGGCCCCCTCGGCGTCGGCGACGAGCTGGCGGGCGAGATCGGCGCACACCGCGGTGACGGCATTGGCGAGGGCCTCGGCCGACGGTGCCACGCCCGAGGCGCCGCTGGCGAGCAGCAGGACGGTGTCGTTCGTGGACGTGCAGCCGTCGCTGTCGACGCGGTTGAACGTGACCCGGGTGGACTCCCGCAGGACGGCGTCGAGCTGGCCGGAGTCGGCGACGGCATCGGTCGTGAGGACGACGAGCATCGTCGCGAGCGAGGGCGCGAGCATCCCGGCGCCCTTCGCCATGCCCCCGACGGTGAACCCGTCGCCGCCGCTGATCGCGGTCTTGGCGACGGAGTCAGTGGTCATGATCGCTGCTGCAGCGTCGACCCCACCGGCCGTGTCGGCGTCCAGAGCACCGAACGCGGCACCGAGGCCAGCGAACAGCTTGTCGGTCGGCAGCCGAACGCCGATGAGGCCGGTGGAGCAGACCGCGACGTCCCCCGCGCCGATCCCGGCGAGGGCCGCCACGTGCTCGGCGGTCCGGTGCGTGTCGAGGAAGCCGTCTGACCCGGTGCAGGCGTTGGCACCACCGGAGTTCAGGGCCACGGCGCGCACGACGCCGGCGCGGAGCACCTGCTGCGACCAGAGCACCGGTGCTGCCTTGACCCGGTTGCGCGTGAAGACGCCCGCTGCGGCGAACAGCGGGCCGTCGTTGACGACGAGGGCCACGTCCGCAGCGCCGGTGGACTTGAGCCCGGCCGCTACCCCCGCGGCCCGGAAACCCCTTGCGGCAGTGACGCTCACGGGGCAACACCGATCACGGTGAGGCCGGCGCCCTCGGGCAGCCCGAGTGCGATGTTGGCGTTCTGGAGGGCCTGCCCTGCAGCACCCTTGACCAAGTTGTCGATCGCGGAGACCACGATCGCGCGACCCGAGTGCGAGTCAGCAGCGACTTGGAGGTGCACCGAGTTGGCGCCGAGCGTCGCGCCGGTCTGCGGCCACGTGCCGGTGGCGAGGACCGAGACGAAGGGTTCGTCGGCGTACGCCGCGTGCAACGCCTCGTGCAGCACCTCGGTCGTGGCACCTGACGCGAGCCGGGCAGACGTCGTGGCCAGGATGCCGCGCGGCATCGGGGCGAGCATCGGGGTGAACGAGACCCTCACGACCTCGCCCGCCGCCTCGGCGAGAGCCTGCTCCATCTCCGGGGTGTGCTGGTGCTGTCCGCCGACCTTGTACGCCGACATCTGTCCCATGACCGTGCTGGCGAGGAGTGCGTCGCTCGGCTTGCGGCCGGCGCCGGTAGTACCGCTCGCCGCCACGACGACGACGTCGTCGGGCTCGACCAGCCCCGCGGCGAGCAGCGGAGCGAGGCCGAGGATGACGCCCGTGGGGAAGCAGCCGGGATTGGCGATGCGTCTCGACGTGGCGACCTGCTCCCGGTGTCCTGCCAGCTCGGGCAGGCCGTACGTCCAGTGACCGGACCAGGACCCGCCGTAGTAGCGCGACCACGCCTCACCGTGCTCGAGGCGGTGGTCGGCCCCGAGATCGATCACGAGGGTGCCCGCGGGCAGTGCGGCCGCGAGGGCACCGGACTCCCCGTGCGGCAGCGCCAGGAAGACGACGTCGACCCCCGACAGCGTGTCGACGTCGGTCGCGAGGAAGGTCCGGTCCGCCAGGGGTGTGAGGGCCGGGTGCAGGTCGGTGACGCGGGAGCCCGCGCTGCCGGCGGCGAGCAGCGGCCCCACCTCGAGCGACGGGTGCCCGAGCAGCAGCCGGACGACCTCTCCACCGGCGTACCCGGACGCACCGACGACAGCGGCGACGAGGGGCTCGGACGCCCTGGAGAAGGCCATGGGAAGAATATACACATATTCCGATAATTACTGGCGTCGATTCGCGGCGCGAGCCGACCGGAGGGCTCCCGGCCTCAGCGGGCCATCGGGTCACCGTCATAGGCGGCGGACAGGCGCAGGGTGCGGGCCCGGTGATCGATCGGACCGACGGCGTCGAGGAGGGTGGCACGGTCGTCGGTGGCGTGGAGGAACCGCCCGGCGAGCCCATCGAGCCGTCCCGACGCGATCTCGTCGAGGAGGTCGAGGACCCGCTGGACGGGGGTGAACCGCTGGTCAGGTGGATCGGCGAGCTCGGGACGGTGGCGTGTGAGGGTCTCGGGCCACTGGGTCATCTCGGTGCGCACCATGCCCGGGCTGATGACGAAACAGCTGACGCCGGTCCCGACGAGCTCCGCCTGGAGCGACTCCCCCAGGACCGTGACGGCCGCCTTGCTCGTGGCGTACGACGACATCCAAGGCCCGGGGTTGTTGCCGATCCCGCTCGACACGAGCACGAGCCGCCCGCAACCGCGAGCGACCATTGCCGGGATCACGGCACTCGCGGTGGAGTGCGCCGTGCCCAGGTTGGCCTCGACACCCCTCCACCACTGGTGCGGGTCGGTCTCCCAGAGCGGCCCGGTCGGGCCGAGCGCACCGGCGTTCGCCACCACGAGATCGAGCGGGTCCGCGGCACGAGCGATCGACGCCATGGCCCCGACGTCCGAGGCGTCGGCGACATGGGTCTCGACTGCCTCGCCCCAGCCCACCGCCAGCGCACCCAGGGCCCTCTCGTTGCGCCCTACCGCAGCGACGGTCCAGCCTCCGGCGACGAGGTGCTCGACCATCGAGCGGCCGATCCCCCGCGTGACGCCGGTGACCAGCACCCTCATGCGCGCTGGACCGCCCCGACCGCCGCGATGGCGCATCCGACCGCAGCATCACGCGCTGCCGAGACCTCATCGACAGTGAGGGTGCGATCGGATGCGCGGAACCGCAGTGCGAACGCGAGGGACTTGCGACCTGGCTCGACCTGCTCGCCGGTGTAGACGTCGAAGAGCCGGACCGACTCCAGCAGCGGGCCCGCTCCCGCCACGAGTGCGGCCTCCACCGATGACGCCGGGATGTCGTCGTCGACCACCAGAGCGACGTCCTCCTTGGCGACCGGGTAGCTCGACAGCGGAGCAGAGGCCACTGGACCACGGGCGTGCTCGATCATCTTTCCGAGGTCGAGCTCCATGACCGACGTGCGTCGAGGCAGGCCCGCCTTCTCGCACGCACGGGGCGCGACCTCGCCGGCGTAGCCGACAACCTGCCCCGCCACGACGAGCTCGGCGCATCGGCCCGGATGCCAGGGAGCCGGTGTCGAGCCACGGCATACGTCGAGGTCGACGCCCACGGCGTCAGCCACGACGCGCGCCGCCTCCACGGCGTCAGACCACGTTGCCTGCTGGCCCGGGCCCCACCAACCGCCCGGTTCGCGCAATCCAGCGACCGCGACGGCGACGTGGAGCGGCTGGTCGGGCAGGAGGGCCTCGAGGCTGGCGAGGTCGTCGTCGGAGGGGCGCCCCTCGACGTGGGGACGCGGCGGGTCCGTGACACCGCGCGGTGACTGCTCCTCGCGCAGCAGGAACACCGACCCCGCCTCGAAGATCGCGACGTCGGACGTGCCACGGCCGACGTTGCGGCGCAGCGTGGAGAGGAGACCTGGGAGCAGCGTGGTGCGCAGCGCCGGCTGCTCGTCGCTGATCGGGTTCGCGAGCAGGAGCGCGTGGCGACGACGGTCGTCGGCCGCGATCCCGAGCGCGTCGAGCTCCGGGGCGCCGACGAAGGGATAGGAGAGGCCCTCCACGTAGCCGGCCCCCGCGAGGGCTCGACCGACGCGGCGAGTGGCACGCTGCGCCTCGGTGAGACCAAAGCCTGCGCGCGCCTTCGGCAGGGTCGCCGGGATCGCGTCATAGCCCCCGAGGCGCAAGACCTCCTCGACGAGGTCTGCCGGGTCGGTGAGGTCCGGGCGCCACGTGGGCGGCGTGACGAGCAGCGGGTCGGACGAGGGGTCGGCGACGGCTGCGCCCACGGCCGCGAGCCGGTCGACCACGGCCGCACGGTCGACCGGGATACCGGCGACACGTCCCGGGAGAGCAGGGTCGAGAGAGATCGTCACCGGGTCGCGGGGTGCCTCGACCGCCGTCATTCCGACGTAGTGCCCGCCGCCGTGCGCGATCAGCAGCGCGGCCGCCCGCGCCGAGGCGTAGGGGGCGAGCACCGTGTCGACGCCGCGCTCGAACCGGCGCGACGCTTCACTCGAGAGCTTGTGCCGACGCGACATGTGCGCGACCACAGCCGGTGCGAAGTGGGCCGCCTCGAGAGCGAGGTCGGACGTGGTCGCGTCGACCTCGGTGTCGAGTCCGCCCATGGTGCCTGCGAGACCGATCGGACCGCGGTCGTCGGTGATGAGGAGGTCAGCGTCATCCAGGGTGCGGGCGACGTGATCGAGGGTCTCGACGGTCTCCCCCGTGCGCGCTCTTCGCACGACGATCGGGCCGCGCAGCTTCGCACGGTCGAAGGCGTGGAGGGGCTGACCGGTCTCGAGCATGACGTAGTTGGTCACGTCGACCGCGAGCGACACCGGGCGCATCCCGCTCATGACGAGACGGCGACGCATCCAGTACGGCGACGGAGCGGACGGATCGAAGCCGACGATGGTCCGAAGGGTGAACAGATGGCTGCCCTCGAGGTCGCCGACGCCACAGGAGTGCGGGTCGCCGCCCTCGGGTGCGGCCAGCTCGACGAGCTCGGTGCCCGGATCGCGCATCGGAACGGCGTACTGGTGCGCGAGCTCGCGTGCCACCCCGCGCATGGACAGGCAGTAGCCCATGTCGGGAGTGACGGTGACGTCGAGGACGTGGTCGCCGAGCCCGACGACGGGACCGGCGTCGACACCGATCTCGGCTGTGCCCTGCGGCAGCACGATGATGCCGTCGTGGTCCTCACCGAGACCGAGCTCGCGCTCCGAGCAGATCATCCCGTCAGAGACGTGGCCGTACGTCTCACGAGTCGCGATCGCGAAGCCGCCGGACAGCACGGCGCCGGGCAGTGCCACGACGACGAGGTCACCGGCAACGAAGTTGCTTGCGCCACAGACGATTCCGCGCACACCTGGCGTGTCCGGGTGGCCATTCGCCGCACCGACGTCGACGTGGCAGAACCGGATCGGCTTCTTGAACTCGGTGAGCTCCTCGACATCGAGCACCCGGCCGACGACCAGCGGACCAGTCACGTCGGCGCCGACCGCCACGATCTCCTCGAGCTCGAGACCACACCTCACCATGCGGTCGCCGATGGCGTCGGGCGACTCGTCAGCCGGCAGGTCGACGTACTCGCGCAGCCACGACAGCGGGATGCGCATCAGACCTCCTGGCCGAACTGGGTTGCGAAGCGGATGTCGCCCTCGACCATGTCGCGCATGTCGGTGACGTCGTGACGGAACATCAGGGTCCGTTCGACACCGATGCCGAAGGCGAACCCGGAGTAGCGGTTGCTGTCGATGCCGCAGGCCGCGAGGACGCGGGGGTTGACCATGCCGCAGCCGCCCCACTCGATCCAGCGAGCACCGCCCTTGGCGCTGGCGAACCAGATGTCGAATTCCAGCGACGGCTCGGTGAACGGGAAGTACGACGGCCGCCAGCGGGTACGGGTCTCGGGACCGAACATCGCCATCGCGAAGTGGTCCATCGTGCCCTTCAGGTCGGCCACGGTGATGCACTCGTCGACGACGAGTCCCTCGATCTGGTGGAAGACGGGAGTGTGCGTGGCGTCGAGCTCGTCAGTACGGAAGACCTTGCCCGGGCACGCGACGTAGATGGGTAGCGGCCGATCGAGCATCGTGCGGATCTGGACCGGCGAGGTGTGGGTGCGGAGCACGACACCGGACGCCTCGCTGCCGACGAAGAAGGTGTCCTGCATCGTGCGGGCAGGGTGGTCCGGACCGATGTTCAACGCGTCGAAGTTGAGCCACTCAGCCTCAGCCTCTGGCCCTTCGGCGATCTCCCAGCCCATGGCGACGAACACGTCCTCCATACGCTCCTGGATCGTGGTGAGCGGGTGACGGGCACCGGCGGGCCGGCGGTCGTAGGGCAGGGTGACGTCGACGGACTCCTCGACGAGCACCCGGACGTCACGTTCGTCCTCGAGCTCGACCTGACGGCGCTCGAGAGCCTCACGGACCTGCGCCCGGGCACGTCCGACCCGCTTACCGGCCTCGGCCTTCGCCTGCGGGGGGAGGGCGCCGATCTCGCGGTTCGCGAGTGCGAGAGGGCTTCGGTCACCGGCGTGGCCGAGCCTGGCCTCCTTGAGAGCGTCGAGGTCGGACGCCGCATCGATGGCGGCTCGCGCATCGGACACCGCCGCATCGATCGCGTCGGGACTCAACGTGGCCACCTCAACGGGGTCGAAGGACTTGTTCGGCGCGGACATCCGCTCACCACTCCACTCTCGGTAGGACGCGCCGAGTCTAGGCGTGCGCGCCGTCCGGGAGCGCACCGGTTCGGGGCGCAGCGCCTGCGTCGGTGGCGGACGAAGTCGGAGATGAAGGCCTGGTTTGTTGCGCTCTTAGCACCGAAGGCCACCTTCATCGCAACGGTCAGGCTTCGGAGAGTTGTTCGGGCTCTGGGGTGGATGTGGTGGACTCGAGGACGGTGAGGGTGCCGTCGCCGAAGGTCGGGTCCTGGCCCCGTTCGGCGAGGGCTGCGGCGCGCGCGGAGCGCTTCTGGGCTGCGAGACGCTCGCCCTCAGCGAGCTGGTCTTTGGTGAGCGGGTAGGAATCGACGTAGGACCGGCCGTGGTGGCTCTCGATGTAGGCCTCGAGCTCGGGACCGGACTCCCACGAGGTGATGAGGCAGTACCGCGGCTCGTCCCCCTGGTGCCAGACCGCGTGGTAGAGCCGCTGGGTGTCCACGATCAGCTGGGCGCCGGCTGGAAGGGCTAGGCGCGTCTCGGTCGTGGGGTCGTCCTTGTCCGCGCGCAGCACCATCATCGAGTCGGGGTTGTCGGTAAGGTTGAAGAACCCTCGGACGATCCAGCCGGTACCTTCGGGATTGAGCCGGTTGTTGTCGTCGCGGTGGACGTTGTAGAGCGTCTCGCCGTAGAGGTTCGGCAGCAGCTCGATCACCCGGCACCGGCCGATGTTCGCGCCGGGCTCCTCCGCTCGCGCGACGAGGCGCGGAGCCTTGGCGGCGTTCGCCTCGACCCAGACTCCGTCCTTGTCGGTCTTGGGCGGGATGTGGTTCCAGAAGCCGTCGCACTCGAGGTCGCCGTAGGCCGAGGCCAGCGGCGCGAACCGGGTCTCGCCCGAGGACTTCCAGTCGACGAACTCGATGTCGCGCCACTCCTGGGGGTCGGCCGCCTGGTCGTAGGCGTCGAGCACCACGTATCCGTTCGCACGGAACGCCTCGAGCTTGGTGTAGCCGTTCTCGGTGTACGACATCTGGTCCTCACACGTCGGGGTCGCCGGTCGGACCCCATCATGCCGCAGGCACCCAAGAAGTTAGGTAACCCTAAGTTGAGGTGTGTCTCGACTCATGTCGAGCGAGTCACGGCCTGACCGCACCGCACAGGCGCCGGCCCGTGCGGTGCGGGACTCGGCGCCTCAGGCCTCCGACATCACCGAGGTCGGGTCGTAGCCGTAGTACGCCGTGCGGGCGGCGCGGCGCTCCTGCGCGGTGACCTCGCCGGAGACGGCCACGCCCTGGTCGAGGAACGCACTCTCGGCGCGGGTGGTCGGGGAGTTCTCCCAGATCCACTTCTCGAGCGCCGGACCGGACTCCACGGAGGTGATCAGGCAGTACCGCGGCTCGTCGCCCTGATGCCACACGGAGTGCCACATGCGCTCGGAGTCCACGACCAGCTGGGCGCCGGCGGGCAGGGAGATCCGAGTCTCGGTGGACGGGTCGTTGATGTCCTCGCGCAGGATCATCACGCTGTCGGGGTCGTGGGTGAGCTGCATGAAGCAGCGCAGCACCCATCCCTCACCATCGGGGTTGAGCCGGTTGTTGTCGTCGAGGTGGCTGTTGTACAACGCGTCGGCGTAGGAGTTCGGCTGCAGCTCGATGACGCGGCACCGGCCGACGTTGGCACCGATGGTCTGCGCGCGCTGGGTCAGCGTGGGAGCGATCGTCGTCTGGGAGTCGATCCAGACGCCGTTCTTGTCCGACTTGGGCGGGTCGAAGTGCCAGAAGCCGTTGCACTCGATCTCGCCGTAGGCCGAGGCCAGCGGCGCGAACCTCGTGTCGCCCGAGGACTTCCAGTCGACGTAGGCGAGGTCGCGCCATTGGCGCGGGTCCATCGGCTCGAGGTAGCTGTCGAGGACCACGTAACCGGTTTCCTCGAGGATCGGAAGGGTGAGATGACGACCCATGGCAGGTCCTCCAGGTGTCCCAGAACGGAGTGTCGCTTGGCGAGATGCGACTCTTAGTCTCCATCACGCGAGCGGCCGAGACCCCGTGGCGCAGTGGCGGTTTCGTCACACCGGCGAGTTAGGGAAGCCTGGCCGAAGTGCCACACCCACGTGAGCAACGCACGATTCCCTCACCGTACGAGGACCCGGTGCGCGTGGCCAGTCGTTCAGGGACGGCGTTGTGCGCGCGCCGAGGCGTAGAGGCACACGGCAGCCGCGGTAGCGAGGTTGAGGCTCTCGGCGCGGCCGTGGATCGGTACCCGCACGACGTCGTCGCACAGTGCCCGGGTCGGCTCGGGCAGCCCCCATGCCTCATTGCCGAAGACCCACGCGGTCGGGCGGACGAGCGAGCCGTCATCGAGGAGGTCGTCGAGGTCGCGCTCCCCCGCGCCGTCGGCGGCGAGGATACGGAGTCCTGCGGCCCGCAGGGTCGGCAGGAGGCTCTCCACGCTCGGCCCGGTCACGACTGGCAGGTGGAACAGCGAGCCGGCGGAGGCTCGGACCGCCTTGGGGTTGAGCGGGTCGACGCTGGCGTCGGTGAGGACGACGCCCCCGACCCCGGCGGCGTCCGAGCAGCGGATGACCGTGCCCACGTTGCCCGGGTCGCGCGCGTGCGCCAGGACGGTCACGAGGGTCGGCGCGGTCGAGAGGAGGTCCTCGAGGGAGGCTCCGACGCGCGCGCAGACGCCGACCATCCCCTGGGGCGTCACCGTGCCGGAGAGGGACCCGACGACCTCGCCCGATGCGCGCACGATCTCGGCGCCGGCGTCGTGGGCCGCCGCGACGACGTCGGGATGGCGACGAGCGGCCTCGGCAGTGACGTAGAGCTCGAGCAGGACACCGGGGGACGCCGCGGCCTCACGACAGGCCTGCGGGCCCTCGGCCAGAAATCGACCGTCCCGGTCGCGGAACGCGCGCTTGACCAGTCGTCGAGCGGCGTTCACCCGCGGGGAGCGGGTGGACGTCAGCTCGATGCCACCTCGGAGGGACCCGGCGCCCGAGGGGCGTGGGTCCTGCTCGAGGGCATCGGGACTGTTCATGCGGCGTCGCGACCGGGACGGTCGGGACCTGCGAGGCTCAGGCTGCCGAGACCGGCGCGTTGACGTCGGCGGGCAGAGCCGCCTTCGCCGTCGCGACGAGCGCGGAGAACGCCGGGGCGTCGTTGACGGCGAGCTCGGCGAGCATGCGACGGTCGACCTCGACACCCGCGAGCTTGAGGCCCTGGATGAGTCGGTTGTAGGTCATGCCCTGCGCGCGCGCTGCTGCGTTGATGCGCTGGATCCAGAGACGACGGAAGTCGCCCTTGCGCTTGCGACGATCGTTGAACGCATAGACCTCGGAGTGGAGCACCTGCTCCTTGGCCTTGCGGTAGAGCCGCGAACGCTGTCCGCGATAACCGCTTGCCTGCTCGAGGATCTCGCGCCGCTTCTTGTGGGCGTTGACCGCCCTCTTTACGCGTGCCATGGGACTTCTCCTACTTCACGAACGGGCCAGACCGGCCCGGCGATGGACGTCGGGGGTCGGCGCTCAGCGGCCGAGCAGCTTCTTGACTCTCTTGAGGTCCGCGGGGGCGACCTCGTTGACGCCGGCGAGCCGACGGGTGCGCCGCGAGGACTTCACCTCGAGGAGGTGACGCCTGTTCACGCGCTCGTGCATGATCTTGCCCGAGCCCGTCACCTTGAAGCGCTTCTTGGCGCCGCTGTGGGTCTTCTGCTTCGGCATGTCGCCGTTCTCCTCGTACGTCGGTCGTGCAGATCGTCGGTGCGGGCCGGTGGTGACCCTGGTCGAGCGCGTGCTGCCTGGCTCAGGCGTCTGCCGCCTCAGGAACCTCGGCCTCCGTGGCGGCAGCCTCGGGGGCGTCCGTCGCGTCGGTCTCGGTGCTCTCGGTCTCCCCGGTGCTCTCCGTGCCGTCCGCCGAGCCGGCCTCGGTCTCGAGGACCTCGGCATCGGCGTCGTCATCGAGAACCGGAGCCGTGGCACCGTCGTACTCCTCGGCCGCGAGACGACGGCGATCTGCCTTGGCCTCAGCCTTGGCCTCGTCCTTCTCGGCCTTGGCCTCCGCCATGGCGTCGGCCTTCTTCCGGATCGGGCCGAGAACCATGATCATGTTGCGGCCGTCCTGCTTCGGGGAGTACTCCACGAAACCGAGATCCGCCACATCGTCCGCGAGCTTCTTGAGCAATCGGAACCCCAGCTCGGGTCGGGACTGCTCACGACCGCGGAACATGATCGTGATCTTGACCTTGTCGCCCGCCTTGAGGAAGCGGACGACGTGACCCTTCTTGGTCTCGTAGTCGTGCGCATCGATCTTGGGGCGGAGCTTCATCTCCTTGATGACGGTGTTGACCTGCTTCTTGCGGTCTTCACGCGCCTTCAGGGCGGACTCGTACTTGAACTTGCCGTAATCCATGAGCTTGCAGACCGGCGGCTTGGCCATCGGCGCCACCTCGACCAGGTCGAGATCGGCTTCTGCGGCCAGGCGCAGCGCATCGTCGATGCGCACGATGCCGACCTGCTCACCGTTAGGACCGACGAGTCGGACCTCGGGGACGCGAATCCGCTCGTTGATACGGGGCTCGGCGCTGATGGGCTCTCCTCGGGGTGGTTCGGGATCTGTCACCGCTCCGGGCCCCCGACATGGATCGAGGCCCCGCGCACACACGCGAGGCCTCGCAGTCGTCGGAACGCCCGCCCGAGGGCGGACATGCCCGTCGGCTCCCCCCGTCAGGGGTGCCACGACCTGACCCGACGACCCTGGGGCCGTACGGGTGGGAGCGAGAACTCCACTTGTGTGATCCGGCCCCACGTAGGAGACGGATCGGTCCGGGTCGAACTGTACCCGGGTCGGCCCGTCGTGCCCAAACCGGGCGCGCGGGGGCGGTCAGACGAGGTCGGCCTGGCCAACGTCCTCGCGGGTCCCGCCGTTGTTGGTGAAGGGGTAGACCAGCGCCGCGATCGCGCCGCCGACGAGCGGGGCGAGGAGGAAGAGCCAGACCTGGCCGAGCGCACCGTTGCCGGCGAAGAGCGCCGGACCCAAGGACCGCGCCGGGTTGACCGAGGTGCCGTCCAGCGGGATGCCCACCAGGTGGACGACCGTGAGCGAGACTCCGATCGCCAGCCCGGCGGTCACCGTGCTCGCCGCCCGGTCGGTCACCAGCAGGATCACCAGGACGAAGGCGAACGTCAGCAGGATCTCCAGGACGAAGGCCCCGGCGAGGTTGATGTGGCCCAGCGGCCCGTAGCCGTTCGTGCCGAGCCCGCCGGTCTGGTCCTTCACCTCGAAGCCGGAGACGAAGACCTTGAGCACCGCGGCGCCGGCGATGGCGCCGAGGAACTGCGCGATCCAGTAGCCGACCGCCTCGTTGACCGGCTGGCGCCGGGTGATCACCATCGCGAGGGTCACCGCCGGGTTGACGTGCGCCCCGCTCACGGGGCCGAAGGCGTAGGCGACGAAGACGAGCACGAAGCCGAAGGAGACCGCGACGGCGAGCACGCCGCTCGTTGCGATCCCGACGACGGCGGAACCGACCGCGAGGAACACGAGGAGGAACGTTCCGATGAACTCGGCGATCAGCTTGCGCGACTGCATGACAGTCCCTTCAGTGGGTGGCCCCGTGGGGAGAATGATCTCCGACGACCCCGGGGAGGCTGACCCGACACGCGTGGGGGCGCTCAGGATTCGGTGACGCGCACCCCGACGGCCACACCGCGAGGGCATCGCTCGGCGACCAGAGGGTGAGCCAGTGCCAGCCCGGCCACGGCCTCCGCGAGCGCCGTAACGTCCGCGCCGGGTGCCGGCACGAGCACGACGAGGAGGTCGGAGCCGCGGCCGTCCGGGGACGGCCCTGGCCCCTCGATGTCCATCCCATCAAGCCCGTCGAGCCCGGACACCGCCGCGACGACGGCGGCTCTGAGCTCGGGATCGAGGTGCGGCTCGGGAAGGGCCGTGCCGTCGGCGAGGGCGCGCAGGGCAGAGCCCCAGATCGCGACGCGCACCGGACCCGCCAGGTCGAGCAGGACGGCGTCAGCCCCCTCCTCCAGCGCCGCAGCCGCCACGCGGGACGCGGGTGCGGGGATCCCTCGGGCTGCAGGGTCCCAGGCCGCCATGGACCCGACCGAGCCGAAGGCGAGGAGGCCCCGGCGGCCGTCGGCCTCGATCAGGCTCACCGAGGCCAGGTGGCTCGACTTCTCCTGGCGAGGGCCGGCCGGGGACTCCTCGGCCTCGTCGAGGATGGCCACGAGCGGGGTCATCAGCCGACAGTCCGACAGTACCGAGACCAGTTCGGGCATCGAGGCTGCCCCGGAGTCGTAGGCCGACAGCACCTCGGCCAGCCAGGGATCCACACTGCCGTCGTCGTCGGCGAACCCGGGCTCGGGGACGGTCACGCCCTCGAATCGACTGTCGCGGTCATCGATCACGCCCCGATCCTGAGGCATCGGGCTTCCGCCGCGACCAGCGGGGGCGGGGTGCCGCCCGGCGGTGTTCGCCCAGCGCTGCTATAACCGTCCCTGGTGAGGGACGTCACCCCAATGATCGGAGAGACATGACCGTCGTCGTCGGATACGTGCAGAACGACGTGGGTGCCGCGGCCCTCGCGGCCGCCATCGAGCAGCTGCACGCGGGCGAGAAGCTCGTCGTGGTCAACAAGGCCGAGGAGGTCGAGTTCTCCGCGGAGCAGGACGCCGACGCACTCCACGCCAGCCTCGCCGAGCAGGGAGTCGACGCCGACATCGTGACCCTCTTCGACGACGACGACCCGGCCGAGCTGATCGTGGCGCAGGCGGAGACCAATGCCGCGCGGCTCGTCGTGATCGGGCTGCGACGCCGCTCACCGATGGGGAAGATCCTGCTCGGCAGCACCGCGCAGTCCGTGCTGTTCAACTCCCCGTGCCCGGTGCTCAGCGTCCGGTCGGACGACTAGGACGAACCACGAGCCTGTCTGCTGCTACAGCCGGCACGCGTGGATGTCGGTCACGAGGATCCCTCGGGCACCCATGTCGTAGAGCTCGTCCATGATCCGGTGGACGTCGCGCTTGGGGACCATCGCTCGCACGGCCACCCACCCCTGGTCGTGCAACGGCGAGACGGTGGGCGACTCGATGCCCGGGGTGATCCGGCATGCCTCCTCGACCGTCTCGGCGCGGATGTCGTAGTCGACGAGGACGTACGCGCGAGCGACGATGACGCCCTGCAGACGGCGCACGAAGGTATCCACGGCGACGCTGTCGGGGGCGCCGGAACGTCGCACGAGCAGCGCCTGGCTGACCAGGATCGGCTCACCGACGACCACGAGGCCTGCCTGCTTGAGCGTGGTGCCCGTGGCGACGACGTCGGCCACGGCGTCGGCGACCCCGAGCCGCACCGCGTTCTCGACCGCACCGTCGAGCTTCACGATCGTCGCCTCGACGCCGAGCTCGACGAGGTGGCTCGCGAGCAGACCGGCGTAGGACGTCGCGATGCGCATGCCGCCGAGCTCGGCGACCTCCGTGGCGGTCCCTGCCGGCACCGCGAAGCGGAAGGTGGAAGGGGCGAAGCCCAGCTCGAGCAGCGTCTCGGCCCGCGAGCCCGAGTCGAGCAGGAGGTCGAGCCCGGTGATGCCGATGTCGAGTTGGCCGGTCGCGACGTAGGTGGCGATGTCGCGCGGACGCAGGAAGAAGAACTCGACATCGTTGTCGGGATCCTGGACGACGAGCTCACGGGCGGAGTGCGCCGCGGGGTAGCCCGCCTCGCGCAGCATCTCGCGGGCGGGGTCGGAGAGCTGGCCCTTGTTGGGCAGGGCGACGCGCAGCACGGTGGCTCCAGTGGGCGGCGGTAGGACGGGTGGACCGCCGGCGGAACCGTCCCTGCCTGCGGGCCTGGCAGGGACGGGCGCGCCAGGCGGGGACGTGCCTAGCCGGTCTAGAGGTGTCGGTAGACGTCCTCGAGGGAGACGTCGGCCGCGAGCATGAGCACCTGGGTGAAGAACAGCAGCTGGGAGATCTCCTCGGCCGCGCGCTCCTTGCCCTCGAACTCGGCCGCCATCCACGCCTCGGCGGCCTCCTCGACAACCTTCTTGCCGATGCCGTGGACGCCGTCCTCGAGCAGTCTGGTGACGGTTCCGGACGTCTCGTCCTTCTCCATCCACTTGGTGACCAGCTCGGCGTGCAGTTCCTCGAAAGTCTTCACGACGCGAAGCCTACGGAACCACGCGGGGCCAGACCACGGAGGGTCGTCACCGTAGCGATCGCGGCTTCGACCGCCTCTCGTCCCTTGTCCTCGATCGAGTCCGGGAGGCCGGCTCGTTCGAGCGCCTGCTCCTCGGTGTCGCAGGTCAGGAGCCCGAAACCGACGGGGACGCCGGTGTCGAGCGCGACGCGGGACAGCCCGTCGGTCGTCGCCTGGCAGACGTACTCGAAGTGCGGGGTGCCCCCGCGAATGACGACGCCGAGCGCGACGATGGCGTCGAAACCGGCGGCCACGGCGGCCTTCGCCACGATGGGCAGCTCGAATGCGCCGGCCACTCGGATCACCTCGTACGGGACGGCGAGCTCCGCCAGCGCCCGGGTGGCGCCGTCGACGAGTCCGGTCATCACCGACTCGTGCCAGGACGACGCGATCACCGCTACGCGCACGCCGGTCACTCCGGCGAGGTCGAGGGACGGGGTTCCGGTGCCGCTCATGAGGGGTTCCCTTCGGGGAGCTCGAGGTCGTCGGGCAGTTCGAGGCCGGCGGGGAGGTCGTGACCCATCCGGTCGCGCTTGGTGCGGAGGTACTCCACGTTGTCGGCGTTGGGCGCGATCTCGAGACCGACCCGCTCAGTGATCGCGAGCCCGTAGCCTTCGAGGCCCGCGCGCTTCGCCGGGTTGTTGGTGAGCAGGCGCATCGTGCGGACGCCGAGGTCGGCCAGGATCTGGGCGCCGGTGCCGTAGTCGCGGGCGTCGGCGGGGAGCCCGAGCTCGAGGTTGGCGTCGACGGTGTCGGCGCCGCCGTCCTGCAGCTCATAGGCCTGCAGCTTGTGCAGGAGGCCGATCCCGCGGCCCTCATGGCCGCGCATGTACAGGACGATGCCGCGACCCTCTGCGGCGACACGGCGCAGCGCCGCGTGCAGCTGCGGACCGCAGTCGCAGCGACGCGACCCGAACACGTCCCCCGTGAGGCACTCCGAGTGCACCCGCACGAGGAGGTCCTCGCCGGTGCCGATGTCGCCGTAGACCAGCGCGACGTGCTCGACGCCGTCGAGCCTGGACCGGTAGCCGACGGCACGGAACTCGCCGTACTCGGTGGGGAGCCTGGTGTCCGCGGCTTTCTCGATCTGGCGCTCGGTATGCCTGATATGGGCGATGAGGTCGGCGATGGAGATCATCACCAGATCGTGGGCGTCGGCGAACGCGCGGCACTCCGGCGCTCGCATCATCGTGCCGTCCTCGTTGACGAGCTCGCACAGCGCGCCCGCAGGAGTGAGCCCGGCCAGGCGGGCGAGGTCGACCGCCGCCTCGGTGTGCCCGGGCCTACGCAGCACCCCGCCCTCCATCGCCCGGAGGGGGACGACGTGCCCGGGGCGGGTGAGCTCCCAGGGCTCGGTGGCGGAGTCCGACAGCACCTTGATGGTGCGGGCACGGTCCTCCGCGGAGATGCCGGTGGCCTTCACGTCACGGGCGTCGACGGTGACGGCGTACGCCGTGCCCTTCTTGTCCTCGTTGACGAGGGTCATCGGCGGGAGCCCCAGCCGGTCGAGATCGCGCCCGGGCATCGCGACGCAGATGTAGCCGCTCGTCCAGCGGATCATGAAGGCGGTCAGCTCCTGGGTCGCGCGTTGCGCCGCGAAGATGAGGTCGCCCTCGTTCTCGCGGTCCTCGTCGTCGACCACGACGACGCCCCGGCCGGCCCGGATCGCGGCGACCGCGTCCTCGACGGAGTCCAGCCGGATCCCGTCCCGAGGGGACGTCGCGGGGGCGTGGGCCTGGGTGGCGGTGACGGGCACGGTCATGAGGTCCTCCACTGCAACATGCGTTCGACGTACTTGGCGACGACATCCACCTCGAGGTTGACGTGGTCGCCGACGCCCTTGGTCCCGAGCGTGGTGAGCTCGAGGGTGGTCGGGATGAGCGAGACGGTGAAGGAGTCGCGGGCTGCCTCCACCACGGTGAGCGAGACGCCGTCGACGGTGATCGAGCCCTTCTCGACGACATAGCGCCCGAGGTCGTCGGGCAACGAGATCCGAACCAGCTCCCAGTGCTCGCTCGGCGAGCGCTCGAGGATGGTGCCGGTGCCGTCGACATGCCCTTGGACGAGATGACCGCCGAGCCGGGCCTCCAGGGTCACCGGGCGCTCGAGATTGACCCGCGACCCGGAGACGAGCTCGCCCAGCGAGGAGCGGTCGAGCGTTTCCTGCATGACGTCCGCGGTGAACTCCCCGTCGCCGTGGTCGACCACGGTGAGGCAGACGCCGTTGACGGCGATGGACGCACCGTGGACGGCGTCGCCGGTGACGAGCGGGCCGCGGATCCGCAGCCGTGCGGCGTCGGGCAGCGGATCGACGGCGACGACGCTGCCGAGCTCCTCGACGATTCCGGTGAACACTCAGTCCTCCTCCGTGGCCCGGAGCACCCGGGCCTCGATGCGGACGTCGGCCCCGACGAGGGCGACGTCCGTCACTGTGAGACGCAACGCATCAGCGATCGTCGACATGCCCGCGTCGGCCAGCGCACGCGGACCGGCGCCGAGAAGTGCCGGCGCGACGTACCAGCGGACCGCGTCGAGCAGCCCGGCCCGGACGAACGCCGCCGCCAGGATCGGACCGCTCTCGAGCATGACGTGATGGACGCCGCGCTCGAAGAGCACCTCCAGCACCTCGACCGGGTCGTGCATCCGCAGCTGGAGCGTCGGCGCCGCGTCGTCGAGGACACGTGCCCCGGCGGGGATCTCGCGCAGGCCCACGACGACGCGGAGGGGCTGCGGACCGGCGGCCACCTCACCATCGCTGCGCACGGCAAGGTGGGGGTTGTCGTCGAGCACCGTTCCGGTACCGACGACGACCGCGTCGACCGTCGCTCGGAAGCGGTGCACGTCGGCCCGCGCCTCGGGCGAGGTGATCCATCGGCTCGTGCCGTCGATCGCGGCGATGCGACCGTCCAACGTCGAGGCGGACTTCCAGGTCACGAACGGGCGCCCGTGGCTCACGGCAAACGTCCAGATCTCGTTGAGCGCCATGGCTTCCTCGGCCAGGACTCCTCCGACCACCGCGACGCCCGCCGCGCGTAGGGTCGCGGCACCCCCGGCAGCCAGCGGGTTGACGTCGGACTGCGCGTAGACCACGCGGGAGACACCAGCTGCGACCAGCGCCTGGGAGCAGGGGCCGGTGCGGCCGGTGTGGTTGCACGGCTCGAGGGTGACAACTGCCGTGGCACCACGGGCCGCGCGGCCGGCGGCGGCCAGGGCGACGACCTCGGCGTGCGGGGTCCCCGCGCCGCGGTGATACCCCTCCCCCACGACGTGCCCGTCCGGGCCGATGAGAACGCAGCCGACGCGCGGGTTCGGGCCGAGGGGGGCATCGGGTGACGCCGCGAGTGCGAGCGCACGGCGCATCTCGCCGGTCTCGCGGGCGTTCGCCGTGCTCATCTGTTCTCCTGCCGTCCGGACGTATCGGTGCTCGTCACGACACGGGGTGAGGCAGGACGCGGGACGGCGACCTACGCCGCACCCGGGAGCCGGGGGCGGCGCACGACGACCGGCCGCGCGCGTCGCCTCCCATCCGGACTCTCACCGTCGGCTCCGGATGGGACGCGGTACGTCGCCGGTGGCGACGGTTCGCGGCTCGACCGGATCAACCGGCCACTGGCTGTGGCCGGGTCGCGGGCTGACACCGCCGGCTCGGAATTGCACCGACCCCGGGACGCGCGAGCTGAGTGCGCTCGTACGGCCCCCACCCTACCGTCGGTCGTCGGCGTACCCTACGCACGCCCGCACCACCAGCTGCTCGAGGTCGCCTTGCCGGCCCGGGCGGCGAGGTCGCGCACCGCAGCGGCGGGGTCGGGCGTGCCGTACACCGCGGAGCCGGCGACGAAGACGTCGGCTCCGGCATCCGCACACACCTCGATGGTCTCGGCGGTCACGCCGCCGTCGACCTGGATCCACAGGTCGAGGTCGCGGCCCCGCACCAGCTCGCGAGCCCGCCGGATCTTCGGGACCACGACGTCGAGGAACCTCTGGCCGCCGAAACCGGGCTCCACCGTCATGATCAACAGCATGTCGATCTCGGGCAGGAGGTCGGCGTAGGCGTCGACCGACGTCGCCGGGCGCAGCCCCATCCCCGCTCGCGCCCCGGCCCGGCGGATGTCGCGCGCCAGCTTGATGGGGGCGGCCGCGGCTTCCACATGGAAGGTGACCGAACCGGCCCCGGCCTCGGCATAGGCCGGGGCCCAACGGTCGGGGTCCTCGATCATCAGGTGGCAGTCCACCGGGGTGGTCACCGTGCGCAGCAGCGCCTCGACCACCGGGAGCCCCAAGGTCAGGTTGGGGACGAAGTGGTTGTCCATGACGTCGACGTGCAGCCAGTCGGCCGCGCCCGACACCCGGTCGCACTCCGCCCCGAGGCTCGCGAAATCGGCCGACAGGATGCTCGGAGAGATCTGGACGCCCATGGGTCGAAGGCTATCCCTCGTGCACCCGGGCATCCGGCAGCGGCTGTGACACGATGTGCGAAGCCGAGTGAGCGGAGTCCGATCCGATGTCGAGTGGACGGTGGAGCGTCGAGGACGCTCTTGCGGTGAGCCACCCGGATCCGGTCCTGCAGGTGCGTGCCGCCAACGTCCTCATCGTCATCTACGCCTTCGTCCTGACCGGTGTCGTCGCGCTGTGGCCCCTGAGCCGCATCCCCAACGGCACCATGGTCGCGAGCGTCGCGCTGGCAGCAACCTTCGTCTTCGTGGCCAGTGCGTACCTCGTCCGCACCGGCCGCTACACCCTCGGCGTGACGATCTTCTTCACGGCTTTCCTCCTGGCGTTCCTGGCCGTCCCGCTGATCGGTCACGACGCGCGACTGTCCGCGGTCTACTGCGCCATGCCGGTCGGCGTCGCCGGGGTAACTCTGGGCCGGCGAGGAGTCGCGCTCGTGACCGCGGCCGCCATCAGCATCGCGCTGGTCGGCACCACCCTCTACCCGCCCGTAGACCCGCCCCCGGGCGGATCGGAGATCGTGACGGCGGCGTTGCTGCTGATCCTGGTCTCCCTCGTGACCTCGCTGCTGGGCCAGTACGGCCAGCGACTGGAGACCCGCCGGGCGGACGACGCGGCCCAGGAGTCAGCGAAGCTGGCGCGACGGCTCACCGAGGCCAACGCCGAGCTCGAGAAGCGCGTCATGGAACGTACCGAGGAGCTGCAGCACGCCCTGTCGCGCCAGGAGTCCCTGGTGGCCCAGATGGCCGAGCTCTCCCTGCGCGACCCCCTCACCGGGTTGTACAACCGCCGGCACGCCGACTACGAGCTGCCCCGGCTCCTCGCCGCGGCGGACCGCTACGGCCATCCGCTCGCGATGGCGATGGCCGACATCGACCATTTCAAGCTGATCAACGACGGCCACAGCTACAGCGTCGGCGATGAGGTCCTGCGGCGCTTCGCGCGCATCATCACGACGACGGCGCGGAGCACCGATGTGATCACGCGCTACGGCGGCGAGGAGTTCCTCCTCGTCATGCCGCAGACCTCCCTGGAGCAGGCACATGCTCTGTGCGAGCGGCTGCGGACCGAGGTCGCGGGTCATCCCTGGCACGAGATCGCACCGGACCTCGAGGTCACGGTGAGCATCGGCGTCTCCGACAGCGTGCAGTACGCCGGGCTCGTGACACTCGTCGCCGCATCGGACGCGGCGCTCCACCGCGCCAAGCGAGGTGGGCGCAACCGGGTGGAGCTGGCGACCTCGACGAGCGGGCACCCGGACTCCGGGCCGCTCGCGCAGGCCTGACGGCGCCGTCCTCGGAACGCTCAGCGGACCCGGCGCAGGATCGCGAGGAACATCCCGTCCGTGCCGTGGATGTGCGGCCACAGCCTGAGGTCGGGGCCGTCGCCGAGGTCGTCGACCTCCGGGAGAAGTGGTCGGACGTCGAGCCGTTCGACGTCCCCGCGCCGGACGACGGTGTCGACGACGACGTCAGTCTCCGCGACGTGCGGCGAACACGTGGCATAGCCCACGACGCCTCCGACGCGCACCGCGTCGATCGCGGCGTCGAGCAGCCGAGACTGGAGCGCGGACAGGTCGGCGACGTCGGCCGGCTGACGCCGCCAGCGCGACTCGGGACGACGGCGCAGGACACCGAGACCGGTGCACGGGGCGTCGAGGAGGACCCGGTCGAACGTGCCCGAGCGCCACGGCCCGGAGGTGCTGTCGGCGGCGAGGGTGAGCTGGTTGCCGGGTGCGCCGTGCAACGCCTGCGCCACAAGACCGGCCCGGTGCGGGGCACGGTCGACGGCGAGCAGCGCCGCGCCGTGCTCGAAGCCGATCCCTGCGAGGAGCGCGGCCTTCCCGCCCGGTCCTGCGGCCATGTCCAGCCACATCGAGTCCGTACCCTCGATCGGTGCGCGTGCCAGGGCCATGGCCACGAGCTGACTTCCCTCGTCCTGGACGCCGGCGTCACCCGACCGCACCGCGGCGATGGCACCGGGGTTGCCGCTCTGGAGGCGCACGGCGTAGGGCGACCAGCGACCCGGTGCGGCCCCTCGGATCTCGAGGAGCTCCTCGACCTCGCAACGACCGGGCCGAGCGACGAGAGTGACGGTGCCCGCCTCGTTGTCGGCCGCGAGGAGGTCCTCGGTGTCGGCCCAGGAGACAGTGCCGGACCAGGCGGAGAGGGCGTCGTGGAGGGCCTCCACGATCCATCGCGGGTGCGACTGGACGACGGCGAGGTGACCTGCAGGGTCGGTCTTCGGGTCGGGGGCGACCTCGTCGATCCACTGGTCGAGGTCGCGCTCACCGACCCGACGAAGGACGGCGTTGGCGAACTTCGATCGCGCCTCGCCACCGACGAGCCGCGCGAGCTGCACGGTCTCCCCCACTGCCGCGTGCGGCGGGGTGTCGAGGAAGAGGATCTGCATGGCCCCGAGGCGGACGACGTCGAGCACCTGCGTGTCGATCTCGGCGAGCGGCCGCGCGCTGCAGGCCTCGAGAACCGCGTCGATGAAGCCGCGGCGCCGCAGCGTGCCGTAGGCGAGGCTGGTGGTGAACGCGGCGTCGCGACCGTGCAGGTCGGCGGCGGTGAGCACCCGCTGAGCGACGAGGTTGGCGTAGGCGCCATCGGTGTCGACCGCCCGCAGGATGTCGTACGCCGCGAGCCTGGCGGGATCGGTCGACTTGCGGTCGGGGCGCCACTGCACCGGACGCGTGCGGTGGCCGCGCGGACCGTCGGTCATGAGCCGAGCCTCTCGTCGGACCCCAGCCGAAGGCCCCGGGCCCAGTCGGCGGCGGCCATGGCCTTCTTCCCCTGCGCCTGCACCTCGCCCAGGACGACGGCGTGCGACGCCGTCCCCACCAGGACCCGGTGCTTCTCCACGCCGAGCTCACCCGAGGCCAGGGAGGTCTCCTCGGCGAGCATCGATACCGGCCCGACCTTGATCCGCTCGCCGAGCAGGGTGGTCCACGCCCCGGGATCGGGGGTGCAGGCTCTGACCTGGCGGTCGACGCGGACGGCGGGCTGCATCCAGTCGATCGCGGCGTCCTCGACCGTGATCTTCCGCGCCAGCGAGACACCGTCGGCGGGCTGACGCGCCGCCGCCATGATCCCAGCCTCCAGCGCGTCCATGGTCGCGACCAGCAGGCCCGCGCCACTGACCGAGAGCCGCTCCAGCAGGTCGCCGCTCGTGTCGGTGGGGCGCACGGTCTCGGTGACGACGCCGAGGATCGGGCCGGTGTCGAGGCCCTCCTCCAGCAGGAAGGTCGACGCGCCGGTGACGTCGTCGCCGTGCCAGACGGCGTGCTGGACGGGAGCGGCGCCCCGCCAGGCGGGCAGGAGGGAGAAGTGCAGGTTGACCCAGCCGTGCTTGGGGATGCCGAGCGCGGAGCGGGGCAGGAGCGCCCCGTAGGCGACGACGGGGCAGCACTCCGGGGCGATCTCCCGCAGCCGCGCGAGGAATTCCGGGTCGCCGGGACGCTCGGGCTTGAGCAGCTCGATGCCGTGCGAAGCGGCGACCTCGGCTACGGGCGAGGCGCGCACGGCACGTCCGCGACCTGCCGCGGCGTCCGGGCGGGTGATGACGGCGACGACCTCGTGCCGAGACTCGAGCAGGGCCGTCAGCGACGGTAGGGCGACCTCGGGAGTGCCGGCGAACACCAGACGCATGAACTACAGCCAGCGGGACGAGACGCGGTGCGGTGAGAGCTTGACCTGGGGCTCGGACTGTCCGAACCAGTCGGCCTCGCGGATGGCCCGCATCGCTTCCTTGCGCGTCTCGGCGTCGAGCCGGTCGATGAACATGATGCCGTCGAGATGGTCGGTCTCGTGCTGCACGCACCGCGACAGCAGCTCGGTGCCCTCGACGATGACGGGCTCGCCGTGCTCGTTGAGACCCTTGGCGACCACGCGCATCGAACGCCGGGTGTTGAAGGCGAGGTTGGGTACCGACAGGCAGCCCTCGTCGCCCTCCTGCATGTCCTCGGAGAGATCGAGCACCGGGTTGATGAGGTGGCCGATGACGTCGTCGACGTCGTAGACGAAGACGCGGAGGCTGACGCCCAGCTGCGGTGCGGCGAGGCCGGCACCCGGCGCGTCGAGCATCGTCTCGGTGAGGTCCTTGACGAGCTTGCGCAGCTCCTTGTCGAAGGTCTCGACCGGAGCGGCCGGGGTCGTGAGCACCGGGTCGCCGAACAGGCGGATGGGCTTGACGGCCACGCGAGCACTCCTTCATCGACGAGCGAGGTCGCTTCAGTCTACGGACCTGGGACCTCCGCGACTCCGCGCGCCCCTCAGCCGAGAACGACTGGATCCATCCGGACCGTGACCGGGCCGCCCTCCTTACGGGCGCTACGGATCGAGGCCGCGGCGTGCAGCGCGGCCGCGAGCGCCGCGCCGTCTCCCGGCGGGACCACCACGAGGGCGCGCACCCGGGCGTCGAGCTCCGCCCCACGGCGCGGGACAGGTACCGGGACCGGCCCGAGGACACCAGCGCCGGAAGGGAGGCTCGCATGGCCGAGGAGGTCGGTGACGTCGTCGTGGAGACCCGTGACCTCCGCGACCCGCCACGCCGGCGGCAGGTGCAGGGCGTCGCGCTCGGCGAGCTCGCGGGCCGCGAACCCGGCCGAGTCGTTGCGCACGATGGCCTGCACCGGGGCCTGGGACGGGTCGGCCAGCACGACGACGGTGCCACCCTCCGAGGCCGGGCGCACGAGGCTCGCAGCAGCAGACCACCGGCGGACCGCCTCCTCGGCGGCACGCAGGTCGGGGCGGTCGAGCATGACCCTGCCGTCGAGCAGGAGGGCCGCCGAGTAGCCGCCGTCGACCCGAGGCTCGGCACCAGGAGTGGCGACGACGAGTGCCGGGCGTGCTTCGACGACGTCGAGCACACCGGCACCGCCCGGGTCACGCCCCGAGACCCGGACCGGCACACCGGGAAAGGCGCGGCCAAGCTCCTCGGCAGTGCGTCTCTCCCCCACGGACACCGACCGCAACCGGTTGCCGGAGCACCGAGGGCAGACCCAGCCGCCGGCAAGGCGGCCACACCAGGCGCACAACGGGACCGCGTGCCCGCTCGCGACCCCGAGCGGGCCGTGGCAGTGGTGGCACCGCGCTGGATCGCGGCACTTCTGGCACGCCAGCGACGGGACGTAACCGCGGCGCGGGACCTGTACCAGCACCGGTCCGGTCGCGAGCCCCACCCTCGCGGCCTCCCAGGCGACGTGCGGCAGCCGGGCGCTGCGGGCCGCCTCGTCGCGCGCCAGCTCGGTGTCCGAGCCCGAGGTGAGCACCCGGGGGCCTCGGCGACGCAGCTCGGCGCGCGGCAGCACGACCTCGCGCGCCCAGCCGGCGAGGACAAGGGACGCGGCCTCGACCGACCTCGACGTGGATCCCAGGACGACGGCGGCTCCGGTCTGCTCCGATCGAAGCTCGAGCACCTCGCGGGCGTGCCAGTACGGCGCGTGCGGCTCGGCCAGGGAGTCGTCGCCGTCGTCCCACAGCACGACGAGCCCGAGCTCACGGACCGGTGCGAACACCGCCGCACGCGTGCCCACGACGATCCCGACCTGGCCCCGGCGGATCTCGAGGAACGCGCGGTAGCGCGCCGAGGGGCCGAGACCGGCCGACAGGACGCGGTGGCGGCCGGGGCCGAGCAGACAGCTCAGAGCCGCGTCGAGGCGGGCGACGTCGCGGGCGTCCGGGGCTACGACGAGCACGCCGCGGCCGCCGCAGGAGGCGGCCGCGACGAGGTGGGCGATGGCGGCGGCCGGATCCTCCCCAGGACCGGCCGTCCAGACGGCGCGAGGCCCGGGTGACACGGCCGTGAACCCGAGGGCAGGATCACGGAGGCGGGCGAGCAGGGCCGTGCCGCCGGAGTACGCCGGCCAGGGACCGTCGCCGGCGGCGGCCGGATCGGGATCGGGCGGGACGACAGCGCCGGCGGCGTCGACCGCGGCCTCGGCGGCCGCGTGGCGAGGCGGGACGGCGGCCCGCAGGACGTCGGCGAGCGTGCCGGCCCAACGGTCGGCCACCGCACGGCAGAGCGCGGCGATCTCGGGCGTCAGGGCCGGATCGGCGCTGACGACCTTCACGATCCGCTCCATCCGTCCGGTGTGCTCGGAGGAGGCGGCCCGCTCGAGGACCCAGCCGTCGACGAGCGTGCCGGCGAACCGGACCCGCACGCGCGCGCCAGGCACGGCCGAGGCCGACAGCGGCTCGGGCACGACGTAGTCGAAGGGCCGGTCCAGGTGCGGCAGGGAGATGTCGACCGCCACGCGCGCGATCGGGTCGACCTCGGCAGGACCGGATGGCGGCGTCACCCTCGCCTTGCGCACCTTCGCGGCCACCAGCGCGAGCTGCTCGTCGGCCGGAGGTTGCCTCACGTGGGTGTTCTACCGGAGAGGTCCGTCAGCGGGAGCGGGTCATGGGCACCGACCCGGTAGAGGACATGGGGGCGCCACCAGTCGCCCGGCTGGGCGCGAGGGTGGTCGAAGACACCGTCATAGCGCATGCCGATGCGCTGCATCACCTTCTGCGAGGCGATGTTCGGCGGCACCGTGAAGGAGACGACCTCCGGCAGCCGAGCGACGTCGAAGGCGTACCGGAGCGCGGCCGCTGCGGCCTCGCTCGCGATCCCCAGACCCCACCAGTCGGCCGCGAGCCGCCAGCCGATCTCGACGCACGGCAGGCCATGGCTGAACGGGGGGTCGAACGAGGGCGGGACCAGACCCACGAACCCCACGAACGGCGCGGGCCCCCGCTCGGAGTCGAGGACCTCGACGGCCCAGCCGGTGAACCCCCGCTCGACGTGCAGGGCGTCGAAGCGTGCGACACCGGCGTCGCTCACGGCGCGGTCCGCAGTGGAGGGGAACCAGCGCATCACGTTCGGGTCCGCGTTCATCGCCGCGAAGGGCTCATGGTCGGCATCGCGCCAGGCCCGCAACGACAACCGAGGCGTCCGCAACTCGTCACGAGTCATGCGGACGCCCTGGCGGTCGGGCCGGTCAGAGTCCCACGAGGGCGCGCAGGGCACCCGCGCGGTCGGTGCGCTCCCAGGAGAAGTCCGGCAGCTCGCGGCCGAAGTGGCCGTAGGCCGCCGTCTGCGCGTAGATCGGGCGCAGCAGGTCGAGGTCGCGGATGATCGCCGCCGGGCGGAGGTCGAACATCTCCAGGACAGCGGCCTGGATCTGGGAGTCGGGGAGCACGCCGGTGCCGAAAGTCTCCACGAACAGGCCGACGGGGTGCGCCTTGCCGATGGCGTAGGCGACCTGGACCTCGCAGCGACGGGCGAGGCCGCCGGCGACGACGTTCTTGGCGACCCAGCGCATGGCGTACGCCGCGGAGCGGTCGACCTTGGACGGGTCCTTGCCGGAGAAGGCGCCGCCGCCGTGGCGGGCCATGCCGCCGTAGGTGTCGACGATGATCTTGCGTCCGGTGAGGCCGGCGTCACCCATGGGGCCGCCGACCTCGAAGCGCCCGGTCGGGTTGACCAGGAGGCGGAAGCCCTCGATGTCGATCCCGAGGCCCTCGAGCTCTGGTGCCACGACGAGCTCAGCGATGTCCGGCGCGAGCAGCGTCGCGAGGTCGATGTCGGCCGCGTGCTGCGTGGAGATCACGACGGTGTCGAGGCGGACCGCCTTGTCGTCCTCGTCGTACTCGATGGTGACCTGAGTCTTGCCGTCGGGTCGCAGGTAGGGGATCGCGCCGTCCTTGCGGACCTGGGACAGCCGACGCGCAAGCTTGTGGGCGAGGTGGATCGGCAGGGGCATCAGCTCGGGGGTGTCGTCGCAGGCGTAGCCGAACATGAGGCCCTGGTCGCCTGCTCCCTGACGGTCCAGCTCGTCACCGCTGCCCTCCTCGCGCTCCTCGAGCGCGTCGTCGACGCCCTGGGCGATGTCCGGGCTCTGCGAGCCGATCGAGACGTTGACGCCGCACGAGGCACCGTCGAAGCCCTTCTTGCTCGAGTCGTAGCCGATCTCAAGGATGCACTCGCGCACCAGGGTGGGGATGTCGACCCAGCCCGTCGTGGTCACCTCGCCGGCGACGTGCACCTGGCCCGTGGTGATGAGGGTCTCGACGGCGACCCGGCTGCGCGGGTCCTCCTTGAGCATGGCGTCGAGGATGGAGTCGCTGATCTGGTCAGCGATCTTGTCCGGGTGGCCTTCGGTGACCGACTCGGACGTGAACAGACGACGGGCCAAGGGGGACGCTCCTGATGAGACGAGAGACGGCGTTTCGAGGAGTCTAGCCGGGCCGGCAGACATGGCCGCGAGGGTCGAGGAGGCCGCGCGCCGCGGCCCGCACCCGCGACCGGCCGCGAACCCGCGGCTGGACCCGGATCAGTGCGGGAGGACGGCGAGGACGGCGTCCCACACCGAGTCGGCGATCGCCCGCTTCGAGGCCGTCGGGACGGCGAGCACACCGACACCGGTGCCGGTGTCGGCGCTGAGGACGACGACCTCGTTGTCGTCGGACTCGAAGCCCTTGCCCTCGCCCACCTCGTTGACGACGAGGAGGTCGCAGCCCTTGCGCGCCAGCTTGGCGCGCCCGTGGTCGAGGACGCTTGCGTCGGCGTCTCCGGTCTCGGCGGCGAACCCGACCACGACCTGAGAGCTGGAGGCAGCGTCGCGGCGGGCCACGAGCTCGGCGAGGATGTCGGCGGTGCGCTCGAGCGCGATCGGCGCCGGCACTCCCCCGGCGTCGTCCTTCTTGATCTTGTGGCCCACGCTGGAGACGGGTCGGAAGTCGGCGACCGCCGCCGCCATCACGACGACGTCGGCACCGGCGGAGCGATCGAGCACGGCCCGGCGGAGGTCCTCCGCGGAGGTCACACGCACGACGGTGGCACCGGCAGGGTCCGGGAGGTCGACGTTCGCCGACACCAGGATCACCGAGGCGCCGCGGGCGGCGGCGCTGACGGCGAGGGCGTAGCCCTGCTTGCCGCTGCTGCGGTTGCCCAGGAATCTCACAGGGTCGAGGAACTCGCGCGTGCCGCCGGCGGAGACGACGACGGTGCGCCCGGAGAGGTCCGCCACCTCGCGACGACGGGCGAGGACCTCGAGGCACACGGCGTAGATCGCGGCGGGCTCGGGGAGCCGACCGGGGCCGGTGTCGGCGCCGGTGAGGCGCCCGACGGCCGGGTCCAGGACGATCACGCCGCGTTCACGCAACGCCGCGACGTTGGCCTGGGTGGCCGGGTGCTGCCACATCTCGGTGTGCATCGCCGGGGCCATCACCACGGGGCAGCGCGCGGTGAGCAGGACGTTGGCGAGGAGGTCGTCGGCAAGCCCGGTCGCGGCCCGGGCGAGGAGGTCGGCGGTGGCAGGGGCGACGACGACGAGATCGGCCTGCTGGCCGATCCGGACGTGCGGGACGTCGGCGACGTCGTCCCAGACCTCAGCCGACACCTGCTTGCCCGACAACGCCGACCAGGTGGCGGCGCCGACGAAGTGCAGCGCGGCGCGGGTCGGGACGACGGTGACGTCATGGCCGGACTCGGAAAAGCGGCGGAGCAGCTCCGCCGCCTTGTACGCGGCGATCCCGCCGCCCACGCCCAGCACCACACGGGGTGGGCGGGCGTCGGCGACGGGATCAGCGCTCACAGGCCGGACGTGCCCGCCGCGGCCTCAGCCTCGGGGTCATACGGCGTGGCGACGAGGAGGCCAGCAGCGATCTCGCGGAGCGCGATCGAGAGCGGCTTCTCCTGCACGTGCGTCTCGACCAGGGGGCCGACGTACTCGAGCAGGCCCTCGCCCAGCTGGGAGTAGTAGGCGTTGATCTGACGCGCACGCTTGGACGCGTAGATGACCAGCGAGTACTTCGAGTCGGTGGCCTCGAGAAGCTCGTCGATCGGCGGGTTGGTGATTCCCTCGGGGGAGGAGGAGGTGCCGGACACGCGGGCGCCTTTCAGCTCATCGGTTCCACGGGCGGGTGCCCGCTCGCCTGTCTCCGGGCGTCCCAGGAGCGGCGAGCCAGGGGCTCGCCGCAGTCAGGACGGTGACAGACCCATCAAGTCTACCAAGGCTGCGGTCGCCAGCTCGACCGAGGCGTTGACGATGGTCGCGTCGAACTCCGACTCGGCCGCCAGCTCCACGCGTGCGGTCGCCAAACGGTGCGCGATCACCTCGGCGGGCTCGGTCCCGCGCCCGACGAGCCGGCGCACCAGCTCGTCCCATGACGGCGGGGCCAGGAAGACCAGGAGCGCATCAGGCAGGCTCGCCCGGACCTGGCGTGCCCCCTGCAGCTCGATCTCGAGCAGCACCGGGGTGTCGGCCTCGAGGCGCTCGAGCACGGGGCCACGGGGGGTGCCGTAGTAGTTGCCGGCGAACTCGGCGTACTCCAGCAGCTCGCCGTGCCCGACCATGTGCGCGAACTCGGCGTGGTCGACGAAGAAGTAGTGGATGCCGTGGGTCTCCCCCGGCCGCGGACGGCGTGTGGTCGCCGAGACAGACAACCAGACGTCAGGGCGGGTGGACCGCAGGTGAGAGACGACCGTGCTCTTGCCGACGCCAGAGGGGCCGGAGATGACGGTCAGGCGCGTGGTCAGGCGGAGAACTCCTTCTCCAGCGCGGCGGTCTGGTGCGTGCCCAGACCGCGGACGCGACGGTTCTCCGCGATCTGGAGTCGCTCCATGATCTCGGCGGCACGCACCTTTCCCACTCCGGGCATCGACTCCAGGAGCGCCGACACCTTCATCTTGCCGATGATGTCGTCGTTGTGACCGGCGGCGATCACCTCGCCGATGGACGCGCCTGAGCGCTTGAGCCGGTTCTTCACCTCGGCCCGGATTCGTCGTGCCTCGGCGGCCTTCTCCAGCGCTGCGGTGCGCTGCTCGGGCGTCAGGGGCGGCAGGGCCACGATCGGTCCTCTCGTCGGGGTCTGATCATGACCCTAGCGAGGTCGGGCGACCCGTCAACCACGAAGCCCTGGACCCGGCGCCGTCGAGCGGGTCCGGAGCCGCACGGACCATCTCCCGGCTCGGGCCAGGATGCGGGTGTGGGAGGAGTTCCGTCCCCGGGGACACGCACCTCGCTGCCAGGGTCGGACGCCGGCCTCTCGCGGGGTCGACGCTCGTGACAGGAGGCTCAGCCGGTGACGCGGGCGAACAGGTCGGGGAAGACTCGCGCGACCTTGGCGCTCAGGTAGTCGCCGTAGCGCCCGTCCCACCGGTGGACGCTGGCACCGTCCCATCGGCTCTCGGCGTCGTCATCGGGATCGGGTTCACCGGCGAACACCGACTCGGGCAGCGGGGTCACCCGAGCGTCCCAGGACGGGTCGAGGAACAGCGGGAAGGACACCCGGTCCTGACCGGAGAGGTTGCGCACACGGTGCGGGTCGGAGCGATACCTCCCGCGGGTCATCCGATCGAGCATGTCGCCGATGTTGACCACGAACACGTCGGGGTCGGCCGGCACGTCCATCCAGGTGTCGTCGCTGCGAACCTGCAGGCCGCCGTGGTGGTCCTGGGCGAGGAGCGTGATCAGTCCGTAGTCGGTGTGCGCGCCCACGCCCCAGCTGTCGGCATCCCCGGGCGGGTAGTGGAACGCGCGGAACAGGACGGTCGGATCGGCGGTGAGGTGACGGGCGAACCAGTCCTCCTCGACGCCGAGCCCGAGGGCAAGACCTCGGAGAAGGGCCTGGCCGAGGGCCGTGACCTCCGCCATCCACCGAAGCACCGTGGGTCCCAGCGCGTCCGGACTCCTCGGGAACAGGTTGCGGCCGTGCAGCGGCGTCCCGTCAACGACCCGCGGATCGTCGTCGTCGAGCTCGGTGCCGAAGTACACGCCCTCCTTGTGGTCGGGCTCCCCCGACGTCAGCTCGCCGCCGACGGGGAACCAGCCGCGCCACGCGGATCCCGCTCGGTCCATGGAGATCTCGGCCTTGACCTCAGCGGGCAAGGAGAAGAACTCACGTGCGAGCGACTCGAGGTCCTCGCGCAGCCGGGGCTCGATCCCGTGTCCGGAGACGAGCAGGAACCCGCTCGTGCGGCAGGCGGCGTCGAGGCGACGCCCGACGTCCGTACGCGCCGCGAGCGACGACTCGGGGTCGACGAGGGAGGCGACGTCGATGACAGGGAGCGAGGCCACGCCCACAGGCTAGTGCGGGACAGCCCGGCCGTGACCCGAGTCTCAGGCGACGCGAGCAGAGTTGTGCCGGGTGGCCTGGTTCCAGCCGATCGCGCGGCCCCGCAACCCCGACCGCGGGCTTCCCGCGACGGCGACGGTGACGGCGCCGGCGCCGGCGACGGCGACGAGCATCCGGTGACGATGCCGGTGGGTGACCCGAGTGGTCCCGTCGGCCAACGCCTCCCTCGCCGCTGGACCTCACACCAGGGACCACCGGCACGACGCCGAGGTGCGCGGTACGCCTCGCCGTGGCGGCCGGGTTCTCGATCGGTCGTCGCCGTGGAGGTGTCAGCGGGAGGCGAGAACCGTCGTTGTGGGTCCGTCCGTGGAGAGGATCCAGCGGATCGCGCCCACGAACCAGCACCGCGCCTTCGCTCGCGGGGGGGGGCGCGTCGAGCCGGTAGGAACGCGACGGCGCCGGAGCGATCACGCGACACCGTCCTCGCGTCACGATCCACCACGAGCACGGCCTCGTCGCCGGGAACGCCACACCATCCGCGGCTGGCACAGCCGGCTCCTCGAGCCCTGGGCCCGCGCCCGCGCGTCTGTGAGGGCAGCGCGACTCCGACCCGGCTTCGGCGTAGCGTGCTGCGGGTGGATGCCCCCGAGTTCCTCAGTCGTGCCCGCGCGCTCGTCGACAGCCCCGCGCTGACGTATCGGCAACGGGTCCAGGCGCTCGCCAGCCTCGCCGAGGAGTCGCTTGATCCTCCGACAGTCACGCCGTCGGCCGCCGAGGCTCTCGCCACCGGGCTCGTCAGCGACCTCGCCGAGGGCAACGCGCCCTACCGCCCGCGCTACCTCCTCCCCGACTACGACCGTGCACTCAGCAACGGTTCGGAGTTCCTCGGGCTCGCAGCTCCGACCGACCTCTATGAGGCAGTCGCCTTCCTTCTCTCCATGTACTCCCAGGTGCCGTCCATCACCGGGTACCCCGTCTACCTCGGCGATGTCGACCGGCTGCTCGAGCCGTACGCCGACGGCGTCGACGACGAGACTCTGACCAAGCTGCTGCGCCTCATGTGGGTCACGATCGACCGCTCCTTCCCCGACGCGTTCACCCACGCCAACCTCGGTCCGGACGACTCCAGAGTCGGCCGCACGATCCTGGCGCTCGAGCGCGAGCTGCTGCAGACGGTCCCGAACCTCACGCTCCGGGTCGACGCCGACCGCACGCCCGACAGCCTCGTCCTCGACGCCGTGCAGACCGTGTTCGCCTGCGGGAAGCCGCACTTCGTCAACCACGCCATGATGACCGCCGACCTCGGTCCGCACTACGGCGTGGTGTCCTGCTACAACTCCCTCAAGGTCGGCGGCGGCTCGCACACGCTCGTGCGGCTCAACCTCGCCGAGTCGGCCGCCCGCCACGACGGCGACGTCGACGCCTACCTTGCAACGACCCTCCCGGCGCACGTCGCCCTCACCGCCGAGGTGATGGCCGCACGCATCTCCTCCCTCGTCGACGGCGCTCGCTTCTTCGACCACAGCTGGCTGGTCGACGAGGGTCTCCTGTCCCTCGACAGGTTCTCGGCGATGTTCGGCATCTACGGACTCGCCGAGGCGACGAACCGCCTGTTTGCCGGTACGGCCAGCACGGCCAGCCCTGCCGGCCCTGCCGGCGCGGCCGCGACGGACGGATCGGTCGACAGCACTGACGCCCCAGGCAGGTACGGCCACGACGCCGACGCCACCGCGCTCGGCTGGCGCATCGTCGAGCGTGTCGCTGAGCTGGTGGCCGCTACGCCGCTTCCCCACTGCGAGGGCAACGACGGTCGTGCATTCCTCCACTCCCAGTCGGGCATCGACTCCGACCTCGGCGTCACGGCCGGCACCCGCATCCCCATCGGCGACGAGCCGCCTCTTCTCGAGCACCTGCTCGCGGTCGCACCCAACCACAAGCACTTCGCCTCGGGCATCAGTGACATCGTCCACTTCGACGACACCGCCAAGCGCAACCCGCAGGCCGTCGTCGACGTCATCCGCGGCGCGATGGCAACGGGGATGCGCGACGTCACGTTCAACCTCGACAGCAACGACTTCATCCGCATCACCGGCTACCTGGTGCGCAAGTCCGACCTCGCCAAGCTCGCCGCGACCGGCGTCGCGCGCCACGGGAGCGACGTCCTCGCGGCGGGATCGGTGGCCAACTCCCACGTCACCGACCGCACCGTCAAGCGGGTGATCAGCAGTGAGTCCGCCCCTAGGTCTGCTGGCTGACGTCGTCCCGTTCTCCTGGGTCGACGGGCCGGGAAACCGGTATGCCGTCTTCCTCCAGGGGTGCAACCTGGACTGCCTGGCCTGCCACAACCCGCACACGATGCCGCGCCACACCCTGCGCGCCCGCCAGGCGACGGTCGGCGAGCTCCTCGAGGATGTGCGCAAGCTCGCGCCGTTCCTGTCCGGAGTCACGGTGTCAGGTGGTGAGGCGACCCTGCAAGCCCCGTTCGTCGCGGCCTGGTTCACGGCGTTGCGCGAGGACCCCACGACAGCCGGTCTCACCCGGTTCGTCGACAGCAACGGCTGCGCCGACGACGCGACCTGGAACCTCCTGCTGCCGCTGACCGACGGCGTCATGCTCGATCTCAAGGCGCTCGACGTGACCACCCACCGCGAGCTGACCGGGCACTCGAACCTCCAGGTCCTCGCGAGCTTGGACCGGCTCGCGGGCGCGCACCGTCTCGCCGAGGTGCGCCTGCTCATCGTCCCGGGGCACAACGACACCGAGGACGCTCTGCGCCGGACCGGCGACTACCTCGCCGAGCACGCGCCCGGTGTTCCCGTGCGCATCATCGGCTTCCGGCCGCATGGTGTTCGCGCAGCGGCACGGGGAATCCCCGAGCCGACACCCGAGGAGCGCGAGGCCTACGGCGCCTGGGTGGCGGCCTCGGTGGGAGACGCGCTCGTCAGTGTCGTCTGAGCGGCCGGCTCGCGACGGACTGGTCAGCGGTGCGCGAGGACCCCGGCGATGGCCGCCGCCGCGACCGCGACATCGGACGAGCCGGTGATCGGGCGGCCGATCACGAGGAGGTCCGCGCCGTCGGCGATAGCCTGCTCCGGCGTTGCCACGCGTGACTGGTCGCCCGACGCGACGCCCGCAGGTCGGACCCCTGGGGTGATGAGGATGATGCGCGCACCCACCTCGGCCCGAACGGCCGCGACCTCCTGGGGCGAGCACACGATCGCGCCCGCGCCGGCTGCGACCGCGAGGGCCGCCAGCCGACGGACGGCGTCGATCGACGGGCCGAGCAGTCCGACCGCGGCGAGGTCAGCCTCCGACATGGAGGTGAGCACCGTGACGGCCGTGACGCACGTGCCGGGCAGCGCCTCCACCGCGGCACGCACCATCGCCGAGCCTCCGCTGGCGTGCACCGTGAGGTAGGCCGGGGCCAGGTGCGCGACCGAGCGGGCGGCACCGCCAACGGTGTTGGGGATGTCGTGGAGCTTGAGGTCGAGGAAGATGTCGCGGCCACCAGAGGCCTCGCGGGCGGCCTGCACCGAGGCGTCGCCATCGCGAAGGAACGTCTCGAGACCGACCTTCATCGTGGAGACGTAGGGACCGGCAGCGGCCGCCCACGCCGTGATCGTGGGGAGGTCCGGGCCGTCGAGAGCGATGGCCACCGGCGCGAGTGCGAGGGACGCGGTCATCCCTCCACGCCTGCCTCGATCGTCGTGTCGGCGCCCTCGTCGTCGAGGTCGTTGCCGTGCCCGATCACCGGGCCTCCGGCGACGGGCACGGGGTCCGGCGCTCGGTGGGCGAACCCGACGGCATCCTCGAAAGCCTCGAAACCCCGCTCGGCCAGGGCGATCGCGAGCTCCCTGGCGACTCTGGCTGGAGCGCTGGGGTCGTTGAAGGTCGCGGTACCGACGCTGACGGCGCTGGCGCCGGCGAGCACGAACTCGAGGGCGTCGCGGCCGGTGCGGATGCCACCCATCCCGAGGATCGGGACATCGGGCATGGCCGCGTGCACCTGGTAGACGCAGCGGACGGCCACCGGACGGATCGCCGGACCGGACAGCCCGCCGGTGATGCCGGCGAGGGCCGGCCGCATCGTCTCGACGTCGATGACCATGCCGAGCAGGGTGTTGATCATCGAGAGGCCGTCGGCTCCGGCGTCGACGACGGAGCGCGCGATCGCGACGATGTCGGTGACATCCGGGGACAGCTTGGCCAGCACGGGGACCCCGGGCGCGGTGTTGCGACGGACGGCGCTGATCACCTCCGCGGCGGCGACGGCGTCGCACGCGAAGACCTGGCCGCGGTCCTCGACGTTGGGGCAGGAGATGTTGACCTCGATGGCCGCGATGTCGGTGACGTGGCGGAGCTTCGAGGCGAGCCGGGTGTACTCGTCGACCGAGCCGCCGGCGATCGACACGACGGCGCGGGCGCCACGCTCACGGAGCCACTCGAGGTCCTTCTCGAGGAAGGCATCGATGCCCGGGCCTTGGAGTCCGATGGAGTTGAGCATCCCGCTCGGTGTCTCTGCCATGCGCGGTGTCGGGCGGCCCGAGCGCGCGTTGAGCATGATGCTCTTGGTGACCACGGCACCGATCGTGGTGATGTCGAAGAACTGGTCGAGCTCTCGCCCGGCCCCGGCACAGCCCGAGGCCGTGAGCACCGGTGAGGGCAGCTCGAGCCCGGCGAGATAGGCGGTCATGTCGACGTCCGGCAGCGGCGCGGCGGCGCCCGGGCGCGGACCGTGGGTGATCACAGCGCGGGTCATCAGTGGCCTCCGCTCACAGGTGCGCCGAGTGTTCCCTCGGGAATCGTGCCGACCTCGTCCCATCGGACCCGGTCACCACGGAAGACGGGACCGTCGACGCACGAGCGCAGCATCCGGGTGATCCCGTCGTCGCCGATCACGGGCAGCACGCAGGTCATGCAGATGCCGATGCCGCAGGCCATCGACTCCTCGACCGCGCACTGGGAGTAGGCACCGTGTGCGGCGGCGACCTCGGCGACAGCCTGCAGCATCGCCATCGGGCCGCACGCGTAGACGACGTCGGCGTCCGTGCGCGCCAGCACCGCCGGAAGCACGTCTGTGACGCGACCTCGCTCCCCCAGCGATCCGTCGTCGGTCGTGATGGTCAGCGTCGACGCGATGCGCTTGGCGTCCAGGACGCCGAACAGCTTGGTCTCGGTGGCGGCGCCGAGAACGACATCCACCCGGCACCCGCGGGCACGGAGCTGGTCGGAGAGCATGAACATCGGTGCGGAGCCGTAGCCGCCGGCGACGAGCACGCAGGACACGGGCTCCCTGGGCAGCGCGAAGGGTCGTCCCAACGGGCCGACGATGTCGACCTGGTCGTGGCGGTGCAGCCGGGAGAGCCACTCGGTGCCCTTCCCCTTCGCGGCGAACACGATCTCGAGCGTGCCGCCGTAGACCCCACGGCTCTGCACCGAGTAGATCGAGAACGCTCGGCGCAGGAGCATCGATGACTCTGGCCCGCCCACGCCGAGGGCCACGAAGTGCCCGGGCCGGGCGAGCTCGGGGATACCCGGAGCAGTCAGGGTCAGCACGGTGTAGTCACCCGCCCGTCGCAGACCGAGTACTTCACCGGTGACCTGGACCGCGCCCGACCTCGCCTGCACTGACATGCCTAGTGGTTCCCGTCTTGGCTCGTCGATCCTGTATCGGTGGATCCTGGCCCGCTCGTGGCCTGCGCCGCGCGCAGCGACGCGAGCTCGGCGGCCCATTCCTGGAGCGACCGTACGCCGATGTCCCCGGCGATCAGCGCCTCGATGCCCTGCACCGTCGCGGCGAGGCCCTGGACGGTGGTGATGCACGGCACGCCACGGGTCACCGCGGCCGTGCGGATCTCATAGCCGTCCAGGCGCGACCCGACGCCGTACGGCGTGTTGATGATGAGGTCGATCTCGCCGGCGAGGATCGCATCGACGGTCGTCGGCTCCCCATGGGCGCCCCGGCCGTCGTGCTGTTTGCGCAGGATGGTGGCCTTGAGACCGTTGCGTCGCAACACCTCGGCCGTGCCCTCGGTGGCGAGGATCTCGAACCCGAGATCCGCCAGGCGCTTGACCGGGAAGATCATCGATCGCTTGTCGCGGTTGGCCACCGAGACGAAGGCCCGCCCGCTGGTCGGCAGCCCCGAGGAGTACGCCGCGGTCTGGGACTTGGCGAACGCTGTGCCGAACACGGAGTCGATCCCCATGACCTCGCCGGTCGAGCGCATCTCCGGGCCGAGCACGGTGTCGACCCCGTGGAAGCGGCCGAAGGGCAGCACCGCTTCCTTGACCGCGATGGGCGCTCCGATGGGCAGCGTGCCGCCGTCGCCGACCGCGGGGAGCACGCCGTCGGCGCGCAGCTGGGCGATCGTGACGCCCATGGTCACGAGCGCGGCCGCCTTGGCGAGTGGGACGGCGGTCGCCTTGGAGACGAACGGCACCGTGCGCGACGCACGCGGGTTGGCCTCGAGGACGTAGAGGACGTCGCCCGCGAGTGCGTACTGCACGTTGAGCAGACCGCGGACCCCGACGCCGCGGGCGATCGCCTCGGTGGATCGCCGGATGCGGTCGATCTCCATGTGCCCCAACGTGATCGGGGGCAGCGCGCAAGCGGAGTCGCCGGAGTGGATGCCAGCCTCCTCGATGTGCTCCATGACGCCGCCGAGGTAGAGCTCCTCACCGTCGTAGAGCGCATCGACGTCGATCTCGACGGCGTCGTCGAGGAAGCGGTCGACGAGCACGGGGTGCTCGGGGGTCGCCTCGGTGGCGCGAGCGATGTAGTCGTGCAGCATGGGCTCGTCGTAGACGATCTCCATGCCACGACCGCCGAGGACGTAGGACGGTCGCACCAGGACCGGGTAGCCGAGGCGTGCCGCGATCTCGACAGCCTCGTCATAGCTGGTCGCGATGCCGTGGGCGGGCGAGGGCAGATCCGCGGCGGCGAGCACGCGGCCGAAGGCCCCCCGCTCCTCGGCGAGGTGGATGGACTCCGGGCTCGTGCCGACGATGAGGACCCCGGCGTCCTTGAGCGGTTGTGCGAGCCCGAGCGGGGTCTGCCCACCGAGCTGAACGATGACACCGGCGACCGGGCCGACCGCGAGCTCCGCGTGGTAGACCTCGAGGACGTCCTCGAGGGTCAGCGGCTCGAAGTAGAGCCGACTCGAGGTGTCGTAGTCGGTCGAGACGGTCTCGGGGTTGCAGTTGACCATGATCGTGTCGTAGCCGGCCTCGCGCAGGGTGAGGCTGGCATGCACGCAGGAGTAGTCGAACTCGATCCCCTGACCGATCCGGTTGGGTCCCGACCCCAGGATGAGCACCGCCGGCGTCGACCGGGGCTCGACCTCGGTCTCCTCGTCGTAGGTGGAGTAGTGGTAGGGCGTGCTGGCCTTGAATTCCGCGGCGCAGGTGTCGACGGTCTTGTAGACCGGACGGATGCCCAGTGCGTGCCGGACTCCGCGTACGACGTCCTCGGGCAGCCCGCGGACATCGCCGATCTGCACGTCGGAGAACCCGTGCCGCTTGGCGAGCCGCAACAGGTCGGGGTTGAGCTCGGCGGACCTGACGAGCGCGTCCCCGATCTCGTTGAGCAGAACGATCTGGTCGAGGAACCAGGGATCGATGTTGGTGGCCTCGTGGAGGTCCTCCACGGATGCACCGGCCCACAGCGCCTGCTGCACCTTGCGCAGCCGGCCGTCGTGGGGCACGCGCACCTCGGCGACGAGCCCGTCGATGTCGATGTCGGACTTCTCGCCGGTCCAGGAGAACGGCGCGTCCTTGCGCTCGATCGACCGGAGCGCCTTCTGCAGCGCCTCGGTGAAGTTGCGGCCGATGGCCATCGCCTCGCCGACGCTCTTCATCGTGGTGGTGAGCGTGGGGTCGGCCTGCGGGAACTTCTCGAACGCGAACCGCGGCACCTTGACGACGACGTAGTCGAGCGCAGGCTCGAAGCTCGCCGGCGTCTCGCGGGTGATGTCGTTGGGGATCTCGTCGAGGGTGTAGCCGACGGCGAGCTTCGCGGCGATCTTCGCGATCGGGAAGCCGGTGGCCTTCGACGCCAGCGCCGAGGAGCGCGAGACACGGGGGTTCATCTCGATGACGACCATCCGGCCGTCGTCGGGGTTGATGGCGAACTGGATGTTGCAGCCGCCGGTGTCGACCCCGACGGCGCGGATCACGGCGATGCCGACGTCGCGAAGGTGCTGGTACTCGCGGTCGGTGAGGGTCAGCGCCGGGGCCACGGTGATGGAGTCACCGGTGTGGACTCCCATCGGGTCGACGTTCTCGATCGAGCAGATGACGACGACGTTGTCCTTCACGTCGCGCATGAGCTCGAGCTCGTACTCCTTCCAGCCGATGATCGACTCCTCGAGCAGCACCTCGCTCGTCGGTGACGCCATCAGGCCGGCACCCGCGATGCGGTGCAGATCGGGCTCGTCGTAGGCGATGCCCGAGCCCGCGCCGCCCATCGTGTAGGACGGACGCACGACGACCGGGTAGCCGAGCTCGTCGATGGCGGCGAGGCAGTCCTCCATCGTGTGGCAGACCACGCTGGTCGCCGACTCCGCGGTGAGCCCGGCGGCGTCGATCTGCGCGACGATCTCCTTGAACTTCTCGCGGTTCTCCCCCGCCTCGATCGCCTCGACGTTCGCGCCGATCAGCTCGACGCCGTACTGCTCCAGGACACCCGATGCGTGCAGCGCCATCGCGCAGTTCAGCGCCGTCTGACCGCCGAGGGTCGCGAGCAGTGCGTCGGGGCGCTCCTTGGCGATGATCTTCTCGACGTACTCCGGCGTGATCGGCTCGACGTAGGTGGCGTCGGCGAACTCCGGGTCGGTCATGATCGTGGCCGGGTTGCTGTTGACCAGCACGACCCGCAGGCCCTCGGCCTTCAGGACGCGGCACGCTTGGGTGCCGGAGTAGTCGAACTCGCAGGCCTGGCCGATGACGATCGGGCCGGAGCCGATCACCATGACTGAGCGCAGATCCTCACGCCTGGGCACGAGCGCCCTCCATCAGGTCGCAGAAGCGGTCGAAGAGGTAGGCCGAGTCGTGCGGGCCGGCCGCCGCCTCGGGGTGGTACTGCACGGAGAAGGCCGGGACGTCGAGGCAGCGCAGCCCTTCGACGACGTCGTCGTTGAGGCACACGTGACTCACCTCGACCCGGCCGTAGGGCGTCTCGCTGACCCGATCGGTCGGCGCGTCGACGGCGAAGCCGTGGTTCTGCGCGGTGATCTCCACCGTCCCGGTGATGCGGTCCAGGACGGGCACGTTGATCCCCCGGTGCCCATAGCGCAGCTTGTAGGTGCCGAACCCGAGGGCGCGGCCCAGGACCTGGTTGCCGAAGCAGATGCCGAACAGTGGGCGACGCGCATCGAGCGCCGCGCTCACCAGGGCGACGGCGTGGTCGGCGGTGGCCGGGTCTCCCGGCCCGTTGCTGACGAAGACGCCGTGGACGCCCACCTCGAGCATGCGCTCGGGCGACGTGGTCGAGGGCAGCACGTGGACCTCGACGCCACGTTCGGCCAGGTGGCGCGGGGTGGCGCCCTTGATCCCGAGGTCGATGGCCGCCACCGTGTAGCGATGCTCGCCGACCGCAGGGACGACGTACTCGGCGTCGGTGCTCACCTCGTCGGCAAGCGCGGCACCCACCATCTCGGGGCTGGCGATGACGAGTGCGAGCAGCTCTTCGACCGTTCGCCGGGCGGCGGCACCGCTGAAGACGCCGACGCGCATGGCGCCCCGCTCGCGCAGGTGACGGGTCAGGGCCCGAGTGTCGATGTCGCTGATGCCGACGACGCCCTGGTCGACGAGGTCGTGGTCGAGGGTGCGCTGTGACCGCCAGTTGGAGGCGACGCGCGAGGGGTCGCGCACGACATAGCCGGCAACCCAGATGCGGCGCGACTCGGCGTCGTCGTCGTTGACGCCGTAGTTGCCGATGTGCGGCGCGGTCTGCACGACCACCTGACGGTGGTAGGAGGGATCGGTGATCGTCTCCTGGTAGCCCGACATCCCGGTGGTGAACACGGCCTCGCCGAACGTCTCTCCCACCGCGCCGTAGGCCTGCCCGCGAAATACCCGGCCGTCCTCGAGGACGAGGACGGCGGGCTCGATGTCGGTGATCGCGCTCATGCGCCAGCCACCGCCGTCGCCGCCGCCGTCGCCGCCGCCGCCGGGACGATCGCACCGTCGAGCACCGTGGCCCGGCCGCGCAGGAACGTGGCGACGACCGACGCCGGGAACGTCCGACCGGCGTAGGGCGTGTTGCGACTGCGGCTCTGGAGCGAGGCGGGATCGACCGTGGTCTCGCGAGCGGGGTCGACGAGCACGAGGTTGGCGGGCTCGCCGACCGCGATCGGGCGGCCGTGGAACTCGAGCCGGCCGATGCGCGCGGGGCGCACCGACATGCGATCGGCGACGCCGGCCCAGTCGAGCAGTCCGGTCTCGACCATCGCCGTCGCGACGACGCCGAGAGCCGTCTCGAGTCCGAGCATCCCCATCGCGGCAGCGCTCCACTCGCAGTCCTTGTCCTCCACCGGATGCGGCGCGTGGTCGGTGGCGACGGCGTCGATGGTGCCGTCGGCGAGCCCGGCGCGGAGCGCGGCGACGTCGGCGTCCGAGCGGAGCGGCGGGTTGACCTTGTAGACCGGGTCGTAGGAGGTGACGAGCTGCTCGGTCAGCAGCAGGTGGTGCGGCGTGACCTCGGCGGTGACGTCGACCCCGCGGGACTTCGCCGCCCGGATGATCTCCACCGAACCGGCGGTGGACACGTGGCAGACGTGCAGCCGTGACCCGACGTGCTCGGCGAGCAGGACGTCGCGGGCGATGATCGCCTCCTCCGCGACGGCGGGCCAGCCGCGCAGGCCCAGGAGCCCGGACAGCGCGCCCTCGTTCATCTGCGCGTCCTCGGTGAGGCGCGGCTCCTGCGCGTGCTGGGCGACGACGCCGTCGAAGGCCTTCACGTACTCGAGTGCGCGCCGCATGATGACGGCGTCGTGGACGCACTTGCCGTCGTCGCTGAAGACCCGGACGGCGGCGGCGCTCGTGGCCATGGCGCCGAGCTCGGCAAGCTGCTGGCCACCGAGCCCGATCGTCACCGCACCCACGGGCTGGACGTCGACGTAGCCGGCCTCGTGACCCAGGCGCCACACCTGCTCGACGGTGCCTGCCGTGTCGGCGACGGGGTCGGTGTTGGCCATGGCGAAGACGGCGGTGAAACCGCCGACCGCCGCCGCACGGCTGCCGCTGGCGACCGTCTCGGCGTCCTCACGGCCGGGCTCGCGCAGGTGCGTGTGCAGGTCGACGAGGCCGGGGAGGGCGACGAGACCCACGGCATCGACCTCGACGGCGCCGTCGGCCGTCGCCGCACCCGCAGCCGTGATCTCGGCGATCACGCCGTCGCGCAGCACGATGTCGGCCGGCTCGCCGCCGAGGATCCTCGCGCCCCGCAGGATGTAGGTCGTGGCAGGGCTGGTGGGGTCGGTCATGTCAGGCCTCCGTGGCGGTGTCTGCGCCGGCGTCGCTCAAGTCGGTCTCCCCGGTGCCGAGCTGGGCACCGCCGAGGAGGAGGTAGAGGACCGCCATGCGCACGCTGACGCCGTTGGCGACCTGCTCGACGATCACCGACCGCGGGGCGTCGGCGACGTCGGCGGCGATCTCCATGCCGCGGTTCATCGGCCCGGGGTGCATCACGATCGTGTGGTCCTGCAGCTGCGCCATGCGGCGCGTGTCCAGCCCGTAGCGGCGGCTGTATTCCCTTGAGCTGGGGAAGAATGCGGCATTCATGCGCTCACGCTGCACGCGGAGCATCATCACGGCGTCAGCCTCGCGCAGGTGCGCGTCGAGGTCGTAGGACGTGGCGCACGGCCAGGTCTCGACGCCGACCGGGAGCAGCGTCGGCGGTGCGACAAGGGTGACCTCGGCGCCGAGCGTGGCGAGCAGCAGGACGTTGCTGCGTGCCACCCGGCTGTGCAGGACGTCGCCGACGATGGTGACGCGACGTCCTTGGAGGTCGCCCTTGCCGCCGGCGAGGTGGCGCCGCATCGTGAACGCGTCGAGCAGCGCCTGGGTCGGGTGCTCGTGGGTGCCGTCTCCGGCATTGACCACCGAGCCGCCGATCCAGCCCGAGTGCGCCAAGCGGTGCGGCGCACCGCTCGACCCGTGACGGATGACGACGGCGTCGGCCCCCATCGCCTCGAGGGTCAGTGCCGTGTCCTTGAGGCTCTCGCCCTTGGAGACGCTCGACCCCTTGGCGGAGAAGTTGATGACATCGGCCGAGAGCCGTTTAGCGGCTGCCTCGAAGGAGATGCGGGTGCGGGTGGAGTCCTCGAAGAAGAGGTTGACCACGGTGCGGCCGCGCAGGGTCGGCAGCTTCTTGACGGTGCGCCCGGTGAGCTGCGCGAGCTCGGCCGCGGTGTCGAGGACCAGGAGCGCGTCGTCGCGGTCGAGGTCGGCGGAGGAGAGCAGGTGTCGTTTCATCGCGCGTCCTCATCCGTGGTCGGGGCATCGGTGGCGGCATGGCCGCTGATCAGGACCGCGTCCGCGCCGTCGTGCTCCGCGACGAGGACGTGCACCTTCTCCGACTTCGACGTCGGGATGTTCTTCCCGACGTAGTCGGGGCGGATCGGCAGCTCGCGATGGCCACGGTCGACGAGGACCGCGAGCTGCACGGCCCGAGGTCGGCCGATGTCGCTCATGGCGTCGAGCGCCGCGCGGATGGTGCGACCGCTGTAGAGGACGTCGTCGACGAGGACGACCACTTTGTCGTCGATGCCGCCCGGTGGAATCTCGGTGGGCAGCAGGGCCCGCGCCGGTGCGCGGCGGAGGTCGTCGCGATACATCGTGACGTCGAGGGATCCCACCGGGACCTCGGTGCCCTCGATGGCCCGGATCCGCTCCGCGACCCGTCGGGCGAGGAACACTCCCCGCGTGGGGATTCCGAGGAGGACGAGGTCGTCGGCGCCCTTGGCGCGTTCGACGATCTCATGAGCCACGCGCGTCAGTGCGCGGGCGATCTCTGCGTCGTCGAGAACAGTGCGTGTGTCGTCAGGAGTCCTGGCAGCGGACATCTCTGCGACCCCCTTCCCCGCCTCACTGGACGGATTTAAAGGACGGTCGGGCGGAACTGACCCTACCCGACTCCGACGCGTGCCCGGCACCGCACCGGGCGGGCCACGACCGCGCCGCGAGGTGGTCACTCTGGGCGACCGCGGAGCCCTCCCCACCACGCTCCGGGTGTTCGCGACCACCGCCGTACGACCTGCGACATCAACCGAATGGCCCATGCCACCGGGGAGCGAACGGAGGGTCACGCTCCGTAACATCACCTGTGACACTGAGAGCGACCGGAGTTGCCCGGTCGGTGACGATCCATCGAAGGGACCGACATGGCCAGCGACTACGCGCGGGCGCTCGGTGCACGACTCCGAGCCATCCGCCAGCAGCAAGGCCTGTCGCTGCACGGCGTCGAAGAACGCTCCCTGGGGCGCTGGAAGGCGGTCGTGGTCGGATCCTACGAGCGCGGCGACCGTGCCGTGACCGTGCAGAAGCTGGCCGAGCTCGCGGACTTCTACACCGTCCCGGTGTCCGAGCTGCTCCCCGACGCCTCCCCGGCGGCCGCGGCCGAACCGCCGCAGAGGCTCATCATCGACCTCGAACGCCTCGGCCAGGTCCCGGCGGAGAAGGCTGGCCCGCTGGCCCGCTACGCCGCCGCGATCCAGGCTCAGCGTGGCGACTACAACGGGCGCGTGCTCTCCATCCGCCAGGACGACCTGCGCACGCTCGCTGTGATCTATGACGAGCCGCCGAGCCAGCTCGCCGACCAGCTCATCGCCTGGGGCGTCCTCAACCCCGAGGCACGCCGCGCCCTGGACTGACCAGCAGCCGCCCACGCACGACAGCGCCCCCCGGACCGAGGTCCGGGGGGCGCTGTCGTCGCTGGGTCAGATGCCGACGGCGAGCGACGTCCCGACCCGGTGCACGCGCAGACCGTTCGTGGTTCCCGGGACGCCCGGCGGCACGCCCGCGATGATCACGATCAGCTCCCCGACGCTGAGCCGCCCGAGCTCCTGCAGCGAGGCGTCGACGAGGCGCACCATCTCATCGGTGCTGCCGGCCTTGGGGACCAGGAAGGTCTCCACGCCCCAGCACAGCGAGAGCTGGCTGCGCACCCGCGGGTTGGGCGTGAAGGCCAGCAGCTGGAGGTTCGGGCGGTAGCGCGCGACGAGCCGGGCCGAGCGGCCGGTCTCGGTGAACGCGATCACCGCCGAGGCGCCGACATCGGTCCCGACGGTGACCGCCGCCCGGGCGATCGAGCGCGAGGTGGAGTCGTTGCGGTCGACGATCTGCGGCAGCTGGTCGAGTGCCTCGCCCTCGACCTGCTCGATGATCCGCGCCATCGTGCGGACGACGTGGTCGGGGTGCGCACCGACCGAGGTCTCGCCGGAGAGCATGAGCGCGTCGGCGCCATCGAGGACGGCGTTCGCGACGTCGCTGGCCTCGGCGCGAGTGGGGCGGGTCATCGACACCATGGAGTCGAGCATCTGGGTGGCCACGATCACCGGCTTGGCACGTCGCCGGGCGAGGGTGATCGCGCGCTTCTGCACGAGGGGCACCTGCTCGAGCGGAAGCTCGACGCCGAGGTCTCCGCGAGCGACCATGATCCCGTCGAAGGCGTCGATGATCGACTCGAGGTTGTCGACGGCCTGGGGCTTCTCGATCTTGGCCAGGACGGGCAGCCGGACACCCTCGTCGTCCATGATCCGCACGACGTCGAGAAGGTCGTCGGCGCGGCGCACGAACGACAGCGCGATCATGTCGACGCCCAGGCGCAGGGCCCAGCGGAGGTCGGCGACGTCCTTCTCCGACATCGCCGGGACGCTCACCGCGACGCCGGGGAGGTTGATGCCCTTGTGATCGCTGATGCGACCACCCTCGACGACCCTGGTCCGGACGAGGGTCTCGGTGACCTCGACGGCCTCGAGGGCGACCTTGCCGTCATCGATGAGGATGGCGTCGCCGGGATGCACATCGCCGGGGAGGCCCTTGTAGGTGGTCGAGCACATCGTGACGTCACCAGGGACCTCGTCGATGGTGATCACGAACTCGGCGCCGACGTCGAGGACGACCGGGCCGTTGGCGAACGTGCCGAGGCGGATCTTGGGGCCCTGGAGGTCGACCATGATGCCGACGCCGCGCCCGGAGGCCTCGGCAGCGGTCCGGACCCAGTCATAGATCCGCTCGTGGTCGGCGTAGGTGCCGTGCGAGAGGTTCATCCGGGCGACGTCCATACCCGCCTCGATGAGCGAGGCGATCCCCTCCTGACTGGCGACAGCAGGGCCGAGGGTGCAGACGATCTTTGCGCGGCGCACAGGCGAACCTTATCTGAAAGCGCTTGCAGGCGGGTGACGGGGTTCGCGCCCTCAGACGACGACGGGTCGCGCTGTCGGCGGGATGGGTGCCGGAAGCGTCGTGCTCCCGGTCAGCCAGTGGTCGACTCCCGCGGCAGCAGAACGGCCCTCGGCGATCGCCCACACGATGAGGGACTGCCCGCGACCGGCGTCGCCCGCCACGAAGACGCCGTCGACCTCGCTCATGTAGTGGCCGTCACGCCGGACGTTGCCCCGCTCGTCGAGGCCGACGCCGAGCTGCTCGAGCAGCGGCCCGCGCTCGGGGCCGGTGAAGCCCATGGCCAGGAAGACCGCGTCGGCGCGGAGCTCGCGCTCGGTGCCGGCGACCGGCTCGAAGCGGCCGCCGCGGAGCTCGACCTCCACGATCTCCAGCGCCCGGACGCGGCCGTGGCCGTCATCGAGGAACCTGTTGGTGGAGACGGAGTAGATCCGCTCGCCGCCCTCCTCGTGCGCGCTGGTGACCTTGTAGGTCATGGGGTACGTCGGCCACGGCTGTCCGGTGGGTCGGTGCTCCGGCGGCAGCGGCATGATCTCCAGCTGCGTGACCGAGGCCGCCCCCTGACGGTGCGACGTGCCGAGGCAGTCGGCCCCGGTGTCACCCCCGCCGAGGATGACGACGTGCTTGCCTGCGACGTCGATCGGGGCGACGTCGAGGTCGCCCTCCTGGACCCGGTTGGCACCGGGCAGGAACTCCATGGCCTGGTGGATGCCGCCGAGCTCACGACCCGGCACGGGGAGGTCGCGCCACTGGGTCGCGCCGACGGCCACGACGACCGCGTCGTAGCGACGGCGGAGATCCGACCCGGTGACGTCGGTGCCGACGTCGACTCCGGCCCGGAACTTCACACCCTCGGCCTGCATCTGGGCGACGCGACGGTCGAGGTGGCGCTTCTCCATCTTGAATTCCGGGATGCCGTAGCGCAGCAACCCGCCGATGCGGTCCGCACGCTCGAACACGGCCACCGTGTGGCCCGCCCGGGCGAGCTGCTGGGCAGCGGCGAGACCGGCCGGGCCGGAGCCGATGACGGCGATGGTCGAGCCCGACTGCCGGGGCGCCGGCTGGGGGGTGATCCATCCCTCGTCCCACGCGCGGTCGACGATCTCCACCTCGACCTGCTTGATCGTGACGGGGTCGGCGTTGATGCCGAGCACGCACGCGGTCTCGCACGGCGCCGGGCACAGCCGCCCGGTGAACTCCGGGAAGTTGTTGGTCGCGTGGAGCCTCTCGCTCGCGCCGCGCCAGTCCTGGTGCCACACGAGGTCGTTCCACTCGGGGATGAGGTTCCCCAACGGGCACCCGTTGTGGCAGAAGGGGATACCGCAGTCCATGCAGCGACCGGCCTGCTGCTCGAGGTGGTCGGCAGGGAACTCCTCATAGACCTCGCGCCAGTCGCGGATACGGACGTCCACCGGACGTCGCGTGGGCGTCTCGCGCTCGGTGGTGAGGAAGCCCTTCGGGTCAGCCATGGGTCGACTCCATCACTGCGAGCTGGACGTCACGGCCCTCGCGCTCGGCTGCGGCCTGGGCCGCGAGCACACGCGCGTAGTCACGGGGCATGACCTTGGTGAACCGGACGGCGAGGTCGTCGGCGGCTAGCAGAGCCACGGCGACCTCCGATCCCGTCTCCTCGTGATGTCTCACCAGGAGGTCGTGCACCAGGGCGACATCGTCGTCGTCGAGGGGGAGCAGGTCGACCATGTCGGGGTTGACCCGGCCGGCGTCGACGTCGAGGAGGTAGGCGACACCGCCGGACATGCCCGCGGCGAAGTTGCGCCCGGTGCTGCCCAGGACCAGCACCAGCCCGCCCGTCATGTACTCGCAGCCGTGGTCGCCCACGCCCTCGACGATCGCGGTCGCGCCGGAGTTGCGGACGCAGAAGCGCTCGCCGACGACGCCGCGGAGGTAGATCTCGCCCGAGGTGGCGCCGTAACCGATGACGTTGCCGGCGATCACGTTCTCCTCCGCGACGAAGGTCGCCGAGCGGTCCGGCCGGACCACGACGCGGCCGCCGGAGAGTCCCTTGCCGACGTAGTCGTTGCTGTCCCCCTCGAGGCGCAAGGTGATACCGCCCGGGAGGAACGCACCGAAGGACTGACCCGCGGAACCGGTGAAGGAGATGTCGATCGTGCCGTCGGCCAGCCCGTCGGCGCCGAAGCGGCGACTCACCTCGGACCCGAGCATGGTCCCGACCGTGCGGTTGACGTTGCGGATCGCCAGGCGTGCCCGCACCGGCTCACCGCGCTCGAGGGCATCGGCGGACAGGGCGATCAGCTCGTTGTCGAGCGCTCTGTCCAGACCGTGGTCCTGCGAGGTGGTGTTGCGCCGCGCAGTGCCCTCGGGAAGCTCCGGCACGTAGAACATCGGCTCGAGGTCGAGGCCGGAGGCCTTCCAGTGCTCGACGGCTGCACGCGTGTCGAGGACCTCGGCGTGGCCGACCGCCTCGGCGACCGAGCGGAACCCGAGGGCGGCGAGGTGCTCGCGCACCTCCTCGGCGAGGAAGGTGAAGAAGTTCTCGAGGAACTCCGGCTTGCCCGCGAACCGCTCGCGAAGGACGGGGTTCTGCGTCGCGACGCCGACGGGACAGGTGTCGAGGTGGCAGACGCGCATCATCACGCAGCCCAGGACGACGAGCGGTGCGGTCGCGAACCCGAACTCCTCGGCGCCGAGCAAGGCAGCGATGACGACGTCGCGCCCGGTCTTGAGCTGCCCGTCGGTCTGGACGACCACCCGGTCGCGCAACCCGTTGAGCAGCAGGGTCTGCTGGGTCTCGGCGAGACCGAGCTCCCAGGGTCCGCCGGCGTGCTTGAGCGAGGTGAGCGGCGAGGCTCCCGTGCCGCCGTCGTGGCCGGAGATCAGGATGACGTCGGCGTGCGCCTTGGCGACACCGGCGGCGACGGTGCCCACCCCGACCTCGGCGACGAGCTTCACGTGGACGCGCGCGCGGGGGTTGGAGTTCTTGAGGTCGTGGATGAGCTGGGCGAGGTCCTCGATCGAGTAGATGTCGTGGTGCGGCGGGGGCGAGATGAGGCCCACGCCAGGAGTCGAGTAACGCGTCTTGGCGATCCACGGGTAGACCTTGTGGGCCGGAAGCTGACCGCCTTCGCCGGGCTTGGCGCCCTGGGCCATCTTGATCTGGAGGTCGTCGGCGTTCACGAGGTAGTGGCTGGTGACGCCGAACCGGCCGGAGGCGATCTGCTTGATCGCCGACCGTTTGGAGTCGCCGTTGGGCAGGGGAACGAAGCGCTCGGCATCCTCGCCGCCCTCTCCGGTGTTGGACTTCGCGCCCAAGCGGTTCATGGCGACGGCGAGCGTCTCGTGGGCCTCGCCGGAGATCGAGCCGTAGGACATGGCGCCGGTGGAGAACCGGGCCACGATGTCGGCGACAGGCTCGACCTCCTCGATCGGCACCGACGGGCGCGCGTCGTCGCGGAAGCGGAACATCCCGCGCAGCGTCATGAGCCGCTCGGACTGCTCGTCGACCCGGGAGGTGTACTGCTGGAAGATGTCGTAGCGGCCCTCCCGCGTGGCGTGCTGGAGCCGGAAGACGGTCTCCGGGTCGAACAGGTGCGGCTCGCCCTCGCGACGCCACTGGTACTCACCCCCGACGTTCAGCCGGCGGTGCGCGGGAGAGATGCCGGTCTGGGGGTACGCCACGGCGTGCCGGCGCGCGGTCTCCTCGGCGATGACGTCGATCCCGATGCCACCGAGCTTGGAGGTCGTCCCGGTGAACCATCGGTCGACGACCTCGCTCGAGAGCCCGACGGCCTCGAACACCTGCGCCCCGCGGTAGGAGGCGACGGTCGAGATCCCCATCTTGCTCATGACCTTGAGCACGCCCTTGCCCAGCGCCTTGACCAGGTTGCGGACCGCCTTCTCCGGTGGGAGCCCGGTGACGACGCCCTCGCGGACGAGGTCCTCGACCGTCTCCATCGCGAGGTAGGGGTTGACCGCGGCGGCGCCGTAGCCGATGAGCAGGGCCACGTGGTGGACCTCTCGGACGTCGCCGGCCTCGATGACCAGACCGACCTTGGTGCGCTCCTTCTCCCGGACGAGGTGGTGGTGCACCGCGGCGGTGAGCAGGAGGGACGGGATGGGTGCGAGGTCGGCGTCGCTGTCGCGGTCGGACAGCACCACGAAGCGCTTGCCATCGGCGATCAGCGCCGAGACCTCGGCGCAGATCGCGTCGATGCGGGCGGTGAGTTCTGCTCCTCCTCCGTCGACGCGGTAGAGGCCGGACACCTTCGCGCCGGCGAAGCCGGGCAGGTTCCCGTCGGCGTTGACCTTGAGGATCTTCGCGAGCTCGTCGTTGTCGATGACCGGGAACGGGAGCACGAGCTGTCGACAGTGCGACGGGCTCGCGCTGAGGAGGTTCACCTCCGGCCCGATCGAGCTCGACAGCGAGGTGACGAGCTCCTCGCGGATCGCGTCGAGCGGCGGGTTGGTGACCTGGGCGAAGAGCTGGGCGAAATAGTCGAACAGCAGACGCGGGCGCTCGCTCAGGACCGCGATGGGGGTGTCGGTGCCCATCGAGCCGATCGCCTCGGCACCGGTGCGGGCCATCGGGGCGATGAGGATGCGCAGCTCCTCCTCGGAGTAGCCGAAGGTCTGCTGGCGGCGAAGGACGCTCTCGTGGGTGTGCACGATGTGCTCGCGCTCGGGCAGGGCGTCGAGGTGCATGACGCCGGCGTGCAGCCACTCGTCATACGGCGCCTCGGCGGCGAGCCCGGCCTTGATCTCGTCGTCGGACACGATGCGGTGCTGCTCGGTGTCGACGAGGAACATGCGGCCCGGCTGCAGCCGCCCCTTGCGCACGATGCGCTCGGGTGCGATGTCCAGGACGCCGACCTCGGAGGCCAGGACCACGAGCCCGTCGTCGGTGACCCAGTAGCGGCCGGGGCGCAGGCCGTTGCGGTCGAGGACCGCGCCGATGACAGTGCCGTCGGTGAACGCGACGTCGGCCGGGCCGTCCCACGGCTCGGTGAGGGTCGCGTGGAACTCATAGAAGGCGCGGCGAGCAGGGTCCATCTCGGTGTGGTTCTGCCACGCCTCGGGGATCATCATCAGCACCGCGTGGGGCAGGCTGCGGCCGCCTAGGTGGATCAGCTCGAGCACCTCGTCGAACGACGCGGAGTCGCTCCCACCCTCGGTGCACACGGGGAACAGCCGCCTGAGATCGCCGGGGATCAGGTCGCTGGAGAGCTGCGCCTCGCGTGCCTGCATCCAGTTGCGGTTCCCCTTGACCGTGTTGATCTCGCCGTTGTGTGCGATCAGGCGGTAGGGGTGCGCGAGCGGCCAGCTCGGGAAGGTGTTGGTCGAGAACCGCGAGTGAACGAGGGCCAGAGCGGAGGTGTAGCGAGGGTCGTTGAGGTCGATGAAGAACGTGGAGACCTGCCCGGTCGTGAGCATGCCCTTGTAGACGATCGTCCGCATCGACAGCGACGGGAAATACACGTCGACCTCGTGCTCGGCACGCTTGCGCAGGCAGTAGGCCATCCGCTCCAGCGCCAGGCCCATCACGCGCGCACCGGAGGACTGCACGACGAGCTGCTTGAAGCGCGGCATCACCGACCGTGCTGTTGCCCCGACACCGGTGGGGTCGACGGGCAGGTCGCGCCAGACGACCACCTCGAGGCCCTCCTCGTGCGCGATCGCCTCGATCCGCTCGATGGCAGCGCTCTCCTCGGCGTCGTCGTCGGGGAGGAACGCGATGCCGACTGCGTAGGACCGGCGCGGCGGCAGGTCGATGCCCTGCTCGGCCAGGACGGCACGCAGGAACTCGTCGGGGACCTGGGTGAGGATGCCGGCGCCGTCGCCGGAGTCGGGCTCCGAGCCGGACGCACCACGGTGCTCGAGGTTCTCCAGGGCGGTGATCGCCTGACGCACGACGTCGTGCGACTTCTCCCCCGAAAGCCGGGCGACGAAGGCGACGCCGCAGGCGTCCTTCTCGTGCTCGGGCTGGTAGAGGCCCTGGGGGGCGGGGACTGCTGACCGCATGGGTCACTCCCGTCGTCTGGTGCTCGCCTGGTCCGGCGCTCATGCTCCGGGGTGGTCGAGCAGGGGGACGACGTTGGCCTCGCTGCTGCGCCGACTGTAACCGACTCCCGGCCGTAGGCGCACAGGGTAGCCGATGGGTCACCGCGTCCGCCGGGCCCTGCGACCGCCTCGGGGACGGTCTCCGGCGGGCCGTCAGGACAGCGAGGCTCCGACGAGGTGGCCGATGCCGAAGGTCACGGCCGCCGCGGCGATTCCGACGACGAGCTGGCGCAGGCCGGAGAACCACCAGCTGCGGGCCGTCACGCGCGAGACCAGGACGCCCGCGCCGAACAGACCGATGACCGAGAGTACGGCGGCCGGCCACAGGGTCTGGGCGCCGAACAGGAACGGCAGCAACGGGATCACGGCGCCGAGGGCGAAGGCCACGAAGGAGGAGCCGGCCGCCAGGAACGGGTTGGGCAGCTCACCCGGCGCCATGCCGAGCTCCTCGCGGGCGTGGACCTCCAGAGCTGCTTCCGGGTTGCGGCCGAGCTGCTCGGCGACCTGCTCGGCCAGCTCGAGCTCGACGCCGCGGCGCACCCAGATCTGAGCCAGCTCCTTGGCCTCACCGACGGCATTGCGGCGCAGCTCGATGCGCTCGTTCTCGAACTCCTGCTCGGCCAGCTCGGCCTGCGAGGCCACCGAGACGTACTCGCCGGCGGCCATCGAGAACGCGCCCGCGGCAAGACCGGCGAGACCGGCCAGGACGAGGGACCGCTGCGCGCTCTCCCCCATCGCCGACGCGCCACCCGCGACACCGGCCATGAGCGCGAAGTTCGACACGAGGCCGTCCATGGCACCGAAGACCGCTGGGCGCAGCCAGCCGCCGGTGACGTCGCGGTGATGGTCCGCGGGGGGTACGTTGCCGCTCACGTGCTGACCGTACCGTCCACGGACGGGGCCGCACCTTCACCGTCGCCCGACCCCACCTCGGGCGTCTCGGCTCCAGGCGTCTCGGCCCCGCCCGACCCCACCTCGGGCATCTCGAGCGCCGGGTGGTCGAGTGCCGGGGTGTCCAGAGCCGGGGTGTCCAGAGCCGGGTGCGGCCGCAGCAGCTCCGGCGCCTCACGACCGGGACGCAGCCGGGCGCTCACGACGATGTAGAGCAGGGCCCCTACCGCGACCACGACAGCGGTGAACACGTTGAGCCGGATACCGAAGAAGTGGTGCGCGTCGTCGATGCGGAGCGACTCGATGACGCCACGGCCGAGGGCGTAGAGCATCACGTAGAGAGCGAACACCCGCGCGTGGCCCATCTGCCAGCGTCTGTCGGCCCAGATGACGATGGCCGCGACGGCGAGGCACCACAGCGACTCATAGAGGAAGGTCGGGTGGAACGTCGCGACGTTCTCATAGCCCACCGGACGGTGTGCAAGGTCGATCTCCAGGCCCCACGGCAGGCCGGTGGGACGGCCGAAGAGCTCCTGGTTGAAGTAGTTGCCGAAGCGTCCCATCGCTTGCGCGATCGCGACGCCGGGTGCCACCGCGTCGGCGAACGGCGGCAGCGGGATCCCCCGGCGCCGGCAGCCGATCCAGGAGCCCACGCCACCGAGGAGGACGGCGCCCCAGATGCCGAGACCGCCGTCCCAGATCTTGAGGGCGTTGACCCAGCCACTGCCGGTGGGGCCGAAGTACAGCTGCCAGTCGGTGGCAACGTGGTAGAGCCGACCCCCGATGATCCCGAACGGCACCGCCCAGACCGCGACGTCGGCGACGGTGCCCGGCAGCCCGCCGCGCGCCACCCAGCGGCGGCCGCCGAGGAGGATCGCGACGACGATGCCCGCAAGGATGCACAAGGCGTATGCCCGGATCGGGAACGGCCCGAGGTTCCAGACGCCCTGTGACGGGCTCGGGATGAACGCGAGCACGCCCAGCGAGGAGGTCACCGGACCCACACCGGCATGCGACGCGCTGAGCCGGTCACGATGCCGGGGTCGCGGCGATCAGTTTCTCCAGCGCCGCCATGTCCTGCAGGGTGCCCGACGGGACCTCCTTGCCGTTGAGGTAGGCCGTCGGGGTGCCCGGGACGCCGTCGGCCTGGAACGCGAGGTAGGAGTTGGTCACCCATTGGTCGTAGGTCTTGGCGTTGAAGCAGGACGTGAAGGTCGTGTACGCCGCGCCGGTGATCCCCGCCTGCTTGCCGAGGTCGAGCAGCTGCGCGTCCGTCCAGCCGTTGCCCTCCGTGGCCGGCTGGTTGGCGAAGACGAGGGTGTGGAACTCGTGCTTCTTGCCCGCGTCGATCGCGCAGCCCCAGGCGTTGGCGGCGCGTTGGGAGGAGTTCGGGTTGGGGCTGGTCGCGACGAAGTTGCTGTCGAGGAACGTGGTGGGACGCCAGACCAGGTTCACCTTGCCGTCGTCAGCCAGCTTGGTGATCTGGGCTCCGAAGCTGCTCTCATACTTCGCGCAGCTCGGGCACTGGAAGTCCTCCCAGATCGCGAGCGTGGGCTTGCCCGCCACGCTGTTGTAGGGGACACCCCAGACGTTGGCCCCGGTGGAGCCGTTGACGCCCGCGGGCACCTTCGCGCTGTCGACCGTCGTCGTCGAGGCCGCTGCCGGGTTGTCCTTCTTCGAGCCGACGACGGCGATCCCGATGATGAGTCCGACCACGAGGAGGATCGCGAGGCCGCCGAAGACCCGGATCCGGTTGTCGCGGCGGCGCTGCGCGGCCTCGGCCTCGGCGCGCGCGGCGGCGGCCTTGTCCTTGGTGGACCGCTTGCTGTCCTTGGGTGTGTTGCTCATCGGGTCGGCTCCTCGGTCGGCTCGATCACATCAGGATCGTCGTGGCTGTCGTCGTACTCGTCGTCATAGCTGGTGTCGTCGTAGTCGCTCGGGCCCTCCAACGGGGGGCGGTCAAGGGCGAGCTTGGTGTGGGGCCAGGCGACGAGCCAGACCGCCATCCCCATGAACAGGAAGTCGCGCAGCAGCTCGGCGGTGTAGCGCCAGGTCTTTCCCGACTCGCTCACGTTGCCACCGCCGCCGAAGCAGCCGCAGTCGATGGAGTAGCCGCGGATCCAGACGCTGGAGATCCCCACGATGAACCCGAGCATGAGCAGGGCGGTCGCGAGTGCGGCCAGGCGCGTGAACAGCCCGATCAGCAAGAGCGCGGCAAGACCCACCTCGACGATCGGGAGCGCCCACCCGAGGAAGTCCGCCCAGGATGCCGGGAAGACGCGGTAGGCGAGGATCGCCTCGCGCCGGCGGTCGTTGGACTCGAAGAGCTTGGCCAGGCCGGACCAGAAGAGGATGGCGGAGAGACCGAGTCGGAGGACGGTGCCGATCCAGGCACGGGTGTCGCTGCTCACGAGTGGATCATCCCCTACGGCGTCGGTCGGCCGACGCTCAGGTCCGGCACCCGCGTGTCCGACGGCCGGGGCGCTCGCGGAGTTCCCCGGGTCGCGGAGCTCCTCGGTGCGGACCCTCAGCCGCCGCGCACCCCGCGTGCGAGCGCCGCGGCCAGCCGCCCGACCGCGGCGACGCCCTCGGTGGGTGTGGCAGCGTCGAGCAGGAGGCGCACGAACGCCGACCCGACGATGACGCCGTCGGCATAGGCGGCGACGTCGACCGCCTGCGCGGGCGTGGACACGCCGAGGCCGACGGCCACCGGCAGCGAGGTGTGCGGACGCGTCCGCGCCACGAGGGCCGGCGCCGCGGCCGAGACCGACTGCACGCCGGTGACGCCCATGAGCGAGGCGGCGTAGACGAAGCCGGTCGTGATCGAGCAGACGACGTTGATCCGCTCGGCGCTCGAGCTCGGGGCGACGAGGAAGACGCGGTCCAGCCCGGCGGAGTCGGTCGCCTCGATCCAGGGACCGGCCTCCTCCGGGGTGAGATCAGGGGTGATGACGCCCACCCCGCCGGCGGCGGCGAGGTCGGTGGTGAACCGCTCGACGCCGTAGCGCTCGATCGGGGCCCAATAGGTCATCACGAGGGTCGGGGCACCCGTCGTGGCCACGGCCTCGACCGTCGCGAGCACGTCACGGGTGGTGATGCCCTGGCGCAGGGAGATCTCCGAGGCGGCCTGGATGGTGGGGCCGTCCATCAGCGGGTCGGAGTAGGGCAGTCCGATCTCGATGATGTCGACGCCGTTCTCGACCATGACCCTGATCGCGTCGACTGCGCCATCGACGCTGGGGAACCCCGCGGGCAGGTAGCCGATGAGCGCCGCACGGCCCTCGGACCTCGCGGTGGCGAAAGCCTCGTGGAGCTGGCTCACGCACGTCCCTCCGCAGCCCGCTCGCCGTCGAGGATCCCGAACCAGCGGCTCGCAGTCTCGACGTCCTTGTCACCGCGGCCGGAGCAGTTCACCAGGATGACGGCGTCCGGTCCGAGCTCGCGACCGAGCCGCAGCGTCCCCGCGAGGGCGTGTGCGGTCTCGATCGCCGGGATGATGCCCTCGGTGGTGCACAGCAGTCGGAAGGCATCCATCGCCTCGGTGTCGGTGACCGCGGAGTACGTCGCGCGCCCTGTGTCGGCGAGGTAGGAGTGCTCGGGGCCGACGCCGGGGTAGTCCAGCCCGGCGCTGATCGAGTGCGACTCGATCGTCTGACCGTCCTCGTCCTGCAGGACGTAGGACCGGGTGCCGTGGAGGACGCCGACGGTGCCGCCGGTGATCGTCGCCGCATGCCGGCCGGTCTCGACGCCGTCACCGCCAGCCTCGTAGCCGTGCAGCGCCACCGACGGGTCATCGAGGAACCCGGAGAAGATCCCGATGGCGTTGGAGCCGCCGCCGACGCAGGCGGTGACGGCGTCGGGCAGACGACCCACGAGCTCGAGGACCTGGGCCCGGGACTCGACGCCGATGACCTTCTGGAACTCAGCGACCATCTCCGGGAACGGTGCGGGGCCGGCGACGGTGCCGATGAGGTAGTGGGTGGACTCGACGTTGGTGACCCAGTCGCGCATGGCCTCGTTCATCGCGTCCTTGAGGGTGCGGCTGCCGGCCAGGACCGGGACGACCTCGGCGCCGAGGAGCTTCATCCGCGCGACGTTGAGCGACTGACGGCGAGTGTCCTCCTCGCCCATGTAGACGACGCACTCGAGGCCGAACAGCGCCGCGACCGTCGCCGTGGCGACACCGTGCTGGCCGGCACCGGTCTCGGCGATCACGCGCTTCTTCCCCATGCGCAGCGCGAGGAGCGCCTGGCCCAGGACGTTGTTGATCTTGTGCGAGCCGGTGTGGTTGAGGTCCTCGCGCTTGAGCAGGACTCGCGCGCCACCCGCGTGGGCGCCGAACCGCGAGCACTCCGTGACGGGGCTGGGCCGACCGGTGTAGGTGGTGAGGAGGTGGTCGAGCTCGGCGTGGAAACCGGGGTCGACCTTCGCGGCGCGGAAGGCGGCGTCGAGCTCGTCGAGGGCGACGATCAGAGCCTCGGGAACGAAGCGCCCGCCGTAGCGGCCGTAGTGACCCGAGGCGTCGGGCTCCCAGGGCGACGGGGGCGTCGTCGAGGTGGTCGTGGTCATGTCAGGGCCTCCGTCAGCCGCGCGAGTGCTTCACCGCGGGGTGGGCACCGGCGGTCACCAGGTCGTGGACGGCGGTGCGGGGATCCCCGCCCGTCACCAGACTCTCTCCCACGAGCACCGCATCCGCACCTGCGTTGGCGTAGGCGATGAGGTCGTGCGGGCCGCGCACCCCTGATTCGGCGATACACACGCAGGACTCCGGGACCGACGGGACGACGCGTGCGAACGTGCCGCGGTCGACCTCGAGAGTCTTCAGGTTGCGGACGTTGACACCGATCACCGTAGCCCCGGCGTCGACAGCGCGAGCGACCTCGTCGACGTCGTGGACCTCGACCAGCGGGGTGAGCCCAAGGCTGCGCGCGCGCTCGACCAGGGAGACCAGGGCTGGCTGCTCGAGGGCCGCGACGATGAGCAGGGCGAGGTCTGCACCATAGGCACGTGCCTCCCAGAGCTGGTAGCTCGAGACGATGAAGTCCTTGCGCAGCAGGGGAATGTCGACGGCTGCGCGGACCGCCGCCAGATCGGCGAGCGACCCGCCGAAGCGGCGCTGTTCGGTGAGGACGCTGATGACGTGCGCGCCGCCGGCCTGGTAGTCACGGGCGAGTGCGGCCGGGTCGGCGATTGCGGCGAGCGCCCCTTTGCTCGGGCTCGACCTCTTGACCTCGGCGATGACCGAGACACCGTCGCCGCGAAGGACGGCCTCGGCGTCGAGCGTGGCCGGGCGTGCGGCCGCCATCTCCTTGAGCTGGTCGAGGCTGGTGCCGGCCTGGCGCTCGGCGAGGTCGACGCGAACGCCGTCGAGGATGTCGTCGAGGACCGTCATCCCCGAAGGCTATCCGCCACACAGCCACCGCCCGTCCGCGGGTGCGGCAGCACGGCCAGGCCGCCCTGCACCGTCGTACGGCGACGGAGACGCCTCCGCTATCCGGCCGACGAGCCGAGCCAGGCGAACGCGGGCACTCCCCCGACGTTGCGCAAGATGGTGAACGCGACCATCACCGCGAGGAAGGACCACGCGAGCAGTGTGACGGGCACGCCGCGGGCTGGACGCCGATCAGCGGTGCCGATGGACGCCGAGCCGCGCCAGCAGCTGCGCAGCCACAGGCCCCAGACCGCGGCGGCAGCCGGGAGGGCCAGGAGCACGACGAACGCGTTGCGGTCGAGGGCGGCGACGGCGTCACCGTTCAGAAGTGCATGCAGCGCACGAAGACCGCCGCAGCCTGGGCAGTCCAGTCCGGTCAGCCACTTGATCGGGCAGAGCGGGTAGTGCCCGGGCTCCCCCGGGTCGACGAGGCCGACGTATGCCGAGGCGACCAGCACGCCGGCGCCGACGGCCAGCGGCGCGGCCAGGCGCCGAGAACGCGACGTCGCCGTGCCGGCGGTGCGCGGGGCGAGGTCGCGCGAGGTCATGGACCCGAGGGTAGGCCGGGCGGCGCGCAGCCGCGAGCGAGCGACACCGTGAATCCGGCGACTCGCGTCCTCGGGTCGTGTCCGGCCCGCCGGCGGACCTTCGACGCTCACCCCAGCGCGACGGCTGCCCCGTCGAGGCGGACCCAGCCGGTGCCGGGCACCTGCACGAGCAGCATCGCGTGCGACCGCGGGGTGAGCGTCGCCGACGTCCACCCGGTCTGGCGCACCCGGGCTGTCGAGGATGCCGTGCTCACGGTGCGTACGCAGCGGCCGTCGAGGTAGACCGTGAAGGTCCCGCCGGCAGGGGCCGTGGTCGCGATCACCGAGAAGGACCTCGCCCCGACGCCGCGGCGCTGCACGGTGAGCGCGACCCGTCCGGCCGAGCTCGCCATCGACGTCGTGCCCATCCAGGCGCGCGTCGAGGCCACCCTGCTCCAGGCTCCCGCGTACGTCAGCACGGTCGCCCGGTCGTCGAAGGGGTAGAGCGTCGTCGTCGTGGTGGTCGACCAGCGCACGTTGCCCCAGGCGTCACGTGTGCCCGCCCGGAAGGTGGAGCTGGCACCTGGGACGAGCGGCGAGGGATAGCCGCCGCGGCCGAGGTGATACGTCCCGCTCCGTCCCAGGGACAGGCTCAGGCCCCAGCCCGTGACACCCATGCCGGACTTGGGCGGGGTCATAGCGGTAGCCGAGCTCCACGGTCGCGGCCCCGACCGCCCGGTCGAGCAGGTCACGTTGATCCAGCCGCCCGATGACGTGGCGGACGCGACGTGCGGCACCGTCACGGTTGCCGGGCCAGCGATGAGGCGGAAGTGTCCGGTGATCGGCGCCGACTCGTTGCCCGATCCGTCGAAGGACCAGACCGAGTAGGAGTACGTCACACCAGGCGTGCGCCTGGTCAGCGCGGCACCGTAGGTGGAACCCAACACGGTGACGCGCCTCGCCGCTGCCGCGTCGGTCGCAGGGGCGTGGTCCCGCGGGACGCCGCGACGTGGACGCCCAGGGTGTCTGCCGTCGGGACCGAGCCCGGACCCCACGCGAGGGAGTCGCTCGTGGCCCCGAGCACCACCCGCCCCCCCGTAGAAGAGCGCGGGCGCCGTGGCCTCGGTGCGGGTCCGCGGCCCCGCGTAGGCGGCCTCGGTGGCGGTCGCCGCGGGCGAGCATGGTGCTGGCCGACCCGGTGCCGTCCGACGCCGTCTCGAGGCCGCCGAAGGACCCCTGGACCTTGATCCGGGTGCCGTCGGGCGACCAGCCCGCGGAGGAGATGCCCGCCGAGCGGTAGGTCTGGTCCAGCACCACGCGGGAGCCCCCTCGCGGAGTCATGGTCGCCACGACCGAGCCCAGGGCCGAGCCGCCCGGCGCTGCCAGGTCGACCAGCGTGAGGATGCGCGAGCCGTCGTGCGACCACCGCGGCGACCGTCCGACGACGCCGAGCGGCGTCAGACCCGTGCCGTCGGTGGTGACGAGCTCGATGACGAAGCGACCCTTCACGCAGGTGCTGAGCACGATCTGCTTCCCGCTCGGGGAAAAGTCCCACTCGCTGGCCCCGGCGGTGTTCGGGACGAGGCTGACCTTCGAGTCCGACACGCGCACGATGGCGAGCGGGCCGGGGTGGTAGGCGCCGCCGACCGACACGGGCGTGTCCACGAGCAGCCCGGTGCCGTCGGGCGTCCACACCGGTCGGCCGCGCCGTACACGGTTCTGACGGCGTGGGTCATGCGGTCATAGACCTGCACCGACGTGTCGGAGATGACGGAGGAGTCGACCCAGGCGATCCTGCTCCCGTCCGGGGAGACGGTGAGGGCCTCGAAGGAGAACCCCTGACCGCCGGTGCCGGGGAGCTCGGCGTCGACGTGGGTGGCCTGATCCAGGACGTGCAGCGAGCCCGACGGCGCTGCGTACACGACCTCGTCGGCGGCCGCTGCGCGAGCCGGACCGGCGGAGACCGGCTCTGCCAGCAGGAGCGGGAGCACGCTCACCCCGACGAGCCGGACACGCGCTGACCTAGGCATGACCCACCTCCAGGGATCATGACCACCCACCAGTCCGGCGCGGGGCGGGGCCGGAAGCAGCGCGGTCAACGGGCCCGCGCCGAGGGCGGTAGAGGGGCCGTGACCACGACGAGCCGCGCACGGGGCGCGGCTCGTCGTGACGTGAGATGGATCAGCGCTCGGCGACCTCGGGCTGCTTGCCCATGCCGGCCATCGACATCACCTTGCCGACGATCCCGCCGACGACCGTGAGCCCGACGGCACCGATCCAGAACAGTGGCCAGTTGGCGGTCAGCACGGCGACAGCGCCGATCACGAACGCGACCATGATGATCGTCACGGCGGTCCAGGCGGCCGGAGTGTTCCCGTGGTCCTCGTGCTCGGCGGTCATCAGGGTCCCTCCTCGGCGGATGTCGGCGTCATTGTGTCAGGCAAGGGGGCTGCCGCCCAGCGTCGGGTCGGGTGCGGTCTCCGGTGTCGCCGCCGGGCCCGTCCCCCCGGCACCGTGCAGGGTCGGGTCGACGCCGCGATCGAGCTGCTCCCAGGCGGAGTCGTGACGGCGGGCCGCCGCTGAAGCTGCCTCCTGGGACCCGGGGACACCAGGGTCGCGACGCTCGTAGCGACCGCCCATCACCGGCCAGGTGCGGCCCCGCAGAAGCGCGAGAGCTCCCCCGGCCGCTACGACGAGACCGCCGAGGACCGCCCCGACCCACCACTGGGTCGCGTTGGCGGTGATCTGGGGCAGGTCGACGCCGGTCCGCTCGGAGACCAGAGAGGCGATCGTGTCGCCGTAGCCTGGCCGGGAGCCGTGCGTCAGGCCGAACATGACGGCGCGGACAGCGGCACCGACGCCGACGACGACCAGCACCACGCCCGAGATCAGGCGTCCCGCTCGACGGGTGGCGACCAGGCCGGCGATCCCGGCTAGCGCGACGAGGGCGACGGCAGCACCCTCGGGCTGCAGGTCTCGGCCGGTCAGGTCGACGTGGAGTGAGGGGAGCCCCGCGTCGCTGACCGTGACGGAGACCCACACCCGTCCCAGGGCGAGGAACAGCACGGCCGCGCCGACGGCGAGGAAGGACAGGGCCGCGACGTACCCGCGGCGCCCCTGTGCCGCGGCCGTGCCGATGGGACCTGCGTCTGGGCGTACGTCGTCGCTGTCGCTCACGCGCCGGCCGGTCGCATCGTCGAGGCCATCGCGACCGCGCGCAGGACGGCGGCCGCCTTGTTGCGGCACTCCTGGTCCTCGGTCACCGGGACGGAGTCGGCCACGAGCCCGCCTCCGGCCTGCACGTGCGCCACGCCGTCCTTGATGACGGCGGTCCTGATCGCGATCGCCGTGTCGAGGTCGCCGGCGAAGTCGAGATAGCCGACGGCACCGCCGTAGACACCGCGACGTACCGGCTCGAGCTCGTCGATGATCTCCATCGCACGGGGCTTGGGAGCGCCCGAGAGGGTGCCCGCGGGGAACGTCGCGGCGAGGACGTCGTACGCAGTGCGCCCCTCGGACAGGCGCCCCACCACCGTGGAGACGATGTGCATGATGTGGCTGTAGCGCTCGACCGACATGAAGTCGACGACCTCGACCGTCCCCGGAGCGCACACGCGGCCGAGGTCGTTGCGGCCGAGATCGACGAGCATGAGGTGCTCGGCGCGCTCCTTGTCGTCGGCGAGGAGCTCCTCGCCGAGGGCGACGTCCTCCTCCGGGGTTGCCCCTCGGGGGCGGGAGCCGGCGATCGGGTGCAGCATCGCTCGACCGCCCTCGACCTTCACGAGCGCCTCGGGCGACGAGCCGACGACGTCGAACGCGACCTCGTCGGAGAGCGAGCCGTCGGCGGTGACCACCGGGACACGCAGGAGGTACATGTACGGGCTCGGGTTGGTGACCCGCAGGACGCGGTAGACGTCGAGGGACGATGCCGTGCAGGGGACCGAGAACCGTTGGGAGAGAACGATCTGGAAGGCATCACCCCCGCGGATGTACTCCTTGCACGCCTCGACGCCGGCGAGGTAGTCGGCCCGGTCGGTGCGCGAGCTCACCTCGATCTGGGCCTCGGTGTCATACGTCGAGGCGGAGGCAGCGGCCTGACCTGCGAGGTCGGCCTGCATCGCATCGAGCCGTCGTACGGCGTCGGCCCAGGCGTCGTCGACGCGCTCGTCGGTGGCGTCGTAGTTGATGGCGTTGGCGATGAGCAGGACGGAGCCGTCGTGATGGTCGAGCACGGCGAGGTCGGTGGCGAGCAGCATCGCGATCTCCGGGATGCCGATCTCGTCGGGGTTGGCGTCGGGCAGCCGCTCCCAGCGACGGACCGCGTCATAGGAGAGGTAGCCGACCATGCCGCCGGTGAGCGGCGGCAGACCGGGCAGACGCTCGGTGTGGAGCGCGGCGATCGTGTCGCGCAGCGCGGCGAGCGGGTCGCCGTCGGTGGGGAGGCCCACCGGCGCGTTGCCCATCCACCGCGCATGGCCGTCGACCTCGGTCAGCATGGCGGCGCAGCGCACCCCTACGAAGGAGTAGCGCGACCAGGCACGGCCGTGCTCGGCCGACTCCAACAGGAACGTGCCGGCCCGCTCCCCCGCGAGCTTGCGGTAGAGACCTGTCGGTGTCTCTCCGTCGGCCAGGAGCCGCCGGACGACCGGGATCACGCGCCGCTGGCGCGCTATCGCACGGAACGTGTCGGCGTCCGGCGTCGCCGTTCCGCCGAAGGTGGTGACGTACGGCGATGCCGCGGTGACGCTCATGCGGGGTCTCCGGTGGTCGAGGGCGGGGCGGACGAGGGAGCCGTGCCGAGCGTGTCGAGAAGGACGTCGGCGTCAAAGCAGGTGCGCTCTCCGGTGTGACAGGCGGCGCCCACCTGGTCGACCGAGACCAGGACGGCGTCGCCGTCGCAGTCGAGCCGCACGGCCTTCACGTGCTGGACGTGCCCGGAGGTGTCGCCCTTGACCCAGTACTCCTGGCGCGACCGCGACCAGTACGTCGCCCGGCCGGACTCCAGGGTGCGGCGCAGCGCCTCAGCGTCCATCCACGCGAGCATGAGGACCTCGCCGGTGTCCCACTGCTGGGCGATCGCGGCGACGAGGCCCCGCGAGTCCGGGGAGAGCCTCGCCCGGAGCGCGTCGAGGGCGTCGGGGTCGAGCGGCACCTGCTGCACGGGGTCATTCTGTCGTGTCGCCGCCACTGCGTGTCGCGCGCACGTGGCAGGATCCGCCGCAGTCGAGGACAGGTGGTGAGGACATGGACGAGAAGACGCCGTGGGAGTCGCCGGAACCCGGCGCGCCGTGGCGAGATCCTACGGTCGGACCCACGTCGTACGACCCGTTCGCACCACCTGGCGCCGACCCAGGACCGACCGGCCCCATGTTCCCCGGGCAGGACTCTCCCGGCGACGGTCGTACCACGGCGCGCGCACGCGCGGCCATCGTGATCGGCGTCGTGGCGCTGCTTCTCGTGGTCGTCGGCGGGGTCGCCGTCGGCGTCAACGCGCTCGCGCGGTTCTCCGCCGGCGCCGGTAGGGCCGCGGGAGCGACCTACGTCGCGGACCTCGCGGCCGGCGACTGCTACCTCCTGGGGCAGGACGCGACCGCCGCGGACACCATCGACTCGGTGGACCCTGTGCCGTGCACGGACCCGCACGACGGACAGGTCTACGCCCTGGTGCCGCTCACCTTCGAGACCTACCCGTCCGACGACGTGGTCACGAGCACCGCGGACAAGGAGTGCGACGCGAAGAACTCCGCCCTGGTGCCCACGGCGCTGGAGGACGACACGATCACCCCGGCCTGGTACGCGCCGGTGGAGGCCGACTGGCCCGCCCGCGCCCATGTCGCGGTCTGCGTGATCGAGGCAGCCGACGACTCCGACGGCCTCACCCGCTCGTGGACGACCGGCTGACGCAACGTCAGGACGCGCGCATCCAGCGCTGCGAGTCGGCCACGCCCAGCAGGACGACGACCGAGCCCGACACGAGGAGCGTGAGAAGTGCGCTGCCGATCCCGGTGGTCCCCCTGAGCAGGTCGTAGAGGGTGACCAGGACGGTGAGTGCGCTCACTGCGAGCAGGGTCCAGGCACCCCAGCGATGCCCGCGGACCGCCGCGATCCCGGCCACGAGGTAGAGGGCCGAGATCGCCAGCAGCAGGACGAGCGCGACGAGAGCCGCGGCAGCCGCCGCGGCGCCCAGCGCGCCGAGCCCCTGACCGCCGGACGAGGCCGAGAACGAGTCGAGCTCGCTGCGCAAGGCCAGGTAGGCCACGAGGCCGAGCAGGGTGAGGCCGAGGAGAAGTGCCCCCTCGACGATCCCGATGACAGCTGCCGCAGTGACGGTGCCCGGCTTCACAGCGATGCCAGCGGAACCGCGGCGTGGGGCCGGGGCGGTCCGCGAGTGCGAGCCGGCACGCTCCCACGTGCTGACCATGCCCGGCACGGCCACGGGGACAGCAGCCACGCCGGGCGCGGCGTAGGGGCCGGTGGGGGCCGGCGCGGCGCCGATCGGCGTCCCGAACTGGTTCACCGCCGGCGGGTTGTACGCGTGCTCGGCGGCGGTAGGTGCCGTGGTCGTGGGGGTGGCGACGGTGGGCGGACCGAACTGTCCGCCGCGCGCGGCGTGGGCGGGTGCAGGCGCCGGGGGCGCCGCAACCCCGCCGAACCGGCTCACGCTGGCGCTGCTCGCTGACGGGAGTACGTCGGAGGTCTCCTCAGGGCGCTGCTGGCCCGTCGGTCGCCCGGTGGCGAAGAAGTCGTACCCGGGGTCGCCCATGGTCTGTCGCACCTCCCACTTCGGGCGCCTCACGGCACCCGTCTCCTGTGTGCGTTCGGCAGGTTCAGGCCCCGGCTTGAACTCCGGGAGCCCGTCCGTGCGGTCTGGTGCCTGAGGCGTCTGCCTAGGGTGGGGACGTGACCGACGCCGGATCGACCCCGCCGAACGCCCTCGCCCGGTCCGAGCGGACGGCGCTGGCCGACCTCATGCTCGCCGTCGGACCGGAAGCACCGACCCTCTGCTCGGGCTGGACCACCCGCGACCTCGCGGCCCACCTCGTGATCCGCCAGAGCCGGCCCGACGCAGCGATCGGCATCCTGGCCTCCCCGCTCGCCGGCTGGACCGAGCACGTCCAGTCGCGGGCCGCGGCACGTGACTGGAACTCGTTGGTCGCCTCGGTCCGCCAGGGGCCGCCGCGCTGGTCGATCGTGTCGCTCGCGGCCCTCGACGCCGAGACCAACACGATCGAGTACTACGTCCACCACGAGGACGTCCGCCGTGCGGGCGAGGTGTGGGAGCCGCGCATCCTCGACGAGGCGACCAACGCCGACCTCTGGTCGCGCGTCCTGCGCTCCGGGCGCCTCCTGCTGCGCCGCTCACCCGTCGGCGTGCTCGCCGCACCCACCGACGGCCCCGCCGCCAGCACCGAGGTGCGGATCAAGGACGGCGACCGCTCGGTGACGCTCGCAGGACCTGTCGGCGAGATCGTCCTGGCGCTCTACGGCCGCGTGACGCAGGGCCTCGAGGTGCGGGGCCCGGTCTCCGACGTCGAGGCGTTCACGGCCTTCCCGCGCTAGCAGCCGGCGGGCGGGCGGAGCCCTCGTGCTACGGCGCGGAGACGTGCGGCAGGCGCACCGCGTGGCCGGCGTCGGCGAGGGCCCTCTTCACCGCGCCGATCGTGAGATCGCCGAAGTGGAAGACGCTCGCGGCCAGGACGGCGTCAGCGCCGGCGTCGACGGCGGGGGCGAAGTCCTCGAGCCGGCCGGCCCCGCCGCTCGCGATCACCGGCACCCGCACTTCGTCCCGCACCGCTCGGATCAGCGCAAGGTCATAGCCGTGCTGGGTCCCGTCGGCGTCCATCGAGTTGAGCAGGATCTCCCCCGCGCCGAGCCCGGCGGCTCGAACGGCCCACTCGAGCGCGTCGATCCCGGTGGACCGACGTCCGCCGTGGGTGGTGACCTCCCAGCCGGAGTCGGTGCGGACGCCGTCGGGGCAGCGGCGGGCATCGATCGAGAGCACGACGCACTGGGAGCCGAACCGCTCCGATGCCTCGCGCAGCAGCTCGGGGCGCAGCAGTGCCGCGGTGTTGACGCCGACCTTGTCGGCCCCCGCTCTCAGCAGCCGGTCGATGTCGTCGGCCTCTCGGACACCGCCGCCGACCGTCAGTGGGATGAACACCTGCTCGGCCGTACGCCGAACCACGTCATAGGTCGTGGCCCGGTCACCGCTGCTTGCGGTGATGTCGAGGAACACGAGCTCGTCGGCGCCCTGCGCGTCATACACGCGGGCCAGCTCGACCGGATCGCCGGCGTCACGCAGGTCGATGAAGTTGACGCCTTTGACGACGCGGCCGGCGTCGACGTCGAGACAGGGGATCACCCGGATCGCCAACGACATGGACCTCAGCCTAGGGACACCCCGGCCCGGCCGAGGCGGCGTCCCACCCGGGGATGTCCGTCGGGCATGATCTCCACGACCAGCTGGGGAGCGAACTGCCGCACCCGCACTGCACAGCACCGCACACCAGGTCGCGCCCACGCCGGGCCCAGGACGGGGAAAGCCGGCGAGAACGAGACGCTGCCGCTGGCCCTGGCGTCGCCGCATCCCCGTTCCTGCTCATCCCCGCGATCCTGCTGTTGTTCTCGCCGCGAGCAGGGCGGCCTCCTCGGCGTTCCTCGCGGGCTGGCTGACCGGCAGCGCGGTGGCGACCCCAGTGTCCGTGGTGCTCGCCGAGGTGCTCGCGCGGGGCGAGACATCTCCCACCTGGTTGTCCTGGGTCTGCGTCGTCCTCGGTGCCGCGCTCGTGGTCGTCGGGGTCCGAAGCTGGTTCTGCCGTGGTGAGGCTCAGGAGTCACCTGCCTGGACGCGCTCGCTCTCGGATGCGACACCGGCCTCCGCGCTGCGGCTCGGGTTCCTGCTGTCCGCGGTCAACCCCAAGATCCTGCTGCTGTGCGCAGCCGCCGGGCTTGCGATCGGCGACGCGCAGTCGACGGCCCCCGAGGTCGTCGTCGCGGTGATGGCGGTCGTCCTGGTCGTGATCGGTCTCGTCCTGGTCGTGATCGGTCTCGTCGTGGCGGTCAAGGGCGTTCAGGGGCTCTGACGCCAGCACCGCGTCACGTCCTGTGGGCCATCCGCCCGACAGGCCAGCGGCGCGGGGCTGACGTAGCGTTGGACGCATGGGAGAGTCCACCAATCCTGAGGTCGACCGGCTCGCGTCCTGCTCCTACGTGTCGCTCGCCACGTTCAAGAAGGACGGCAGCCAGGTCGCCACGCCGGTGTGGGTCAGCCATGCGGGCGACCGTCTCTTCGTGTGGACCGAGGCGACCTCCGGCAAGGTCAAGCGAGTGCGCAATGGCGCTCGTGTGCTCCTCGCGCCGTGCGACGCGCGGGGCCGCCTGCAGGGCGCCCAGGTCGAGGGCAGCGCGCGCGTCTTGTCCGACCCCGCCGACATCAGCCGGGTCGAGCGCCTGCACAAGGCGAAGTACGGCCTCCAGTTCCGCCTGTTCGAGACCTTCGGCAGCGTGTTCCGCCGCAACCGAGGCGGGTCAGTGGCCCTGGAGGTCACGATCCCCGACCGGGCGTAACGCGATGCGTCGCTGACGGGCAGCACGACGACCTACGAATCGCCCGACACACCCGCGAAGGCGCATCCCTATCGCCTGCCTCAGTTCCGGGCGAGGCCCGAGGTGCTTCCAGGCCCTACCCGTCCCCTCGATGGTGCCCCGGAGTCGTCGTTGCCTCTCGCCGCGCCGGCCTCACGGCCTCTGGCGACCGTTGTCGGTGACTTCCGGTGGACCGCTTTCTTGGCCTGACCGGCGAACTGTTCCGGGCCCGGCCCTCTGCCCTTGATCCTGATGCGGCCCGACGTCGAGCCGATCATCAGCACGGAGCCACGCATCCGAACAGACTCGACCTCCCACAGCGTGATCGAGCCACCACCTGGACGAGCCCGCCACGTGACACCGCTTGGCCACAGCTCGATCTCGTAGGCCAGGTGCGTGTCGTGCTGATACCCACACCAGACGAGTGCCACCCGCGCGGGCGCTCCCCGATTCCTCGGTGTCGATGGAGGGCCGGGAGGTGCCGACCTTCATGGAGGGCCTCGTAGCCACTCGTCCGTGGGCGGCATGGGTCGCTGATCCTGATCGGGCGATCAGCGTGGCCGGGCTCGTGAGGGCGCTCGATGACGTCATGGTTCCTTGGGGTCCGCCGACCGAAGGCATCGTGCCGGAACTGTCACCTCTCGGTATCCCAGCGCCCAGCGGTCCCGGCCCGGCCTTCGTCGGACATCGGGACGTCACTCCCGAGAGCGTGCTCTTCCAGGAGGGACGAGCAGTCGCACTGATCGACGTCGACATGCTCGAGCCGTCCAGCAAGGTCGACGAGGTCCGCAACCTGCTTCTGTGGTGGGCGCCGCTCATGCCGCCCGAGGATCGCGAAGCCGCACTCCGAGGTGAGGACGCCGTGGCCACGGCGGGCCGTTGGTCGCCGCCTACGTCTGGCCGCGCACGACCGGTCTCAGATCCTCGAAGTGGCGCTGGACAGCGCCGAGCGAACCTGGTTCGTCAGGCAAGCTCGGGCCAGTCGTGTCGGCGGTGGTTGCCAGCGCATGTGGGACGAGGGCGTCGGGGGCCGCATCAGTCGGCGGCCCTCATGGATGGCCGACGATCACGACGCCGCCACGCGGCGCTCATCGCTCATCGCTCGGGGCGCGCCGGCCCATCGGATCGCGGCGCCCGACCCGGCCAGGAGCAGGATCGCGCCGGCGGCGCTGAGCGGGAGTCCGGCGTAGTCGATGACCCGTGTCGGGAAGCCGGCCAGGCCGGTCGCGGAGAGCATGAGGCTCGCGACGCCCACGCCCGCCGTCGCGGCGCACGCCACCACCGCCGCGGTCCGGGCACCGGGCTCCCGGCTTCGCGGCAGACTGTCCCACCACGGCAGGCGCGCGTGCTCGACGGGCCACAGCAGGCGGACGACGGCCCACACCCCGATGCCGTAGACGGCCCAGAACATCAGACTCCCCCAGGCATACCCCCAGCCGTCGGGCACCGGCCAGCCGTCCGGGTCCAGGCCGACCGGGCGCTCGACGCGGAGCCAGTGACCCAGGGTCGTGACCGCGATGAGCACTGGCAGGTGCCACAGGTAGAGCGTCATCGCGACGAGGTTGATCCCGGTGACCGGACGCCACACGGCGGGCCGGTCGAGGAACCGTCGGAGCGGCGCGTCGAGGAGGGTCACGACGAGCACGAGGACGCACGCATGGATCGCCAGGACGACGGTGGGCGGTGCCATGTTGCTCACCGGCTCGCCGGGCATCCCGACCATCGACACCGGCCACGGCCCGAACTTGATGAGCACGGCGTTCATCGAGACGCCGGCGAGTGCGGCCACCGCCAGCGTCCACCGGGGATACCGGGCCATGACGCCGTGCGATCGCAGCGCGCCGAGGTACGCCGGTACGGCCCAGACGAGGACGAAGTTCACCAGGCCGACGGCGTCGGGCAGTCCCCAGAGGAACCGCCCAGCATCCACGAGCCCGCACGCGGCCAGGAGAGCGAGAGCCACGAGGGCGCCCCGCCCCGGCGTCGTCGGGCGAAAGAGCGGGGTCAGCGCCGTGACGAGAAGGTAGGCGCCGAGGAACCACAGGAGCTGGGTCACCAGGAGCATGAGCGGCTCGGAGGTCCTTGCCGGTGCCAGCAGTGTCACCCCGGAGGCAACGATGCTCATCACGATGAGGTAGACCCACGCGGGTCGCAGCAGGCGGGCCGCGCGCGCCCACAGCCAGTTGGCGTAGGTCTGCTCACGCGCCGCATGTCGTTGCCACGACAAGGCATTGGCCGCCCCACCGGCGAAGAAGAACAGCGGCATGATCTGGAGCAGCCAGGTGAGGGCCTGGGTCCACGGGAACGCCGCGAGCAGGTTGCCGAGGCGCGGTACGCCGTCCGGCCAGGCGACGACGGCCATGACGGCGTGACCACCCACGACGAGGACGAGCGCGACCGCCCTTGCGCCATCGACCACCCTGTCGCGATCCGGCGGCGTTGCCTCGGCCGCGCGCCGTGTCGGCACCGGGGCGAAGACCCGCGCACCGCTCATCGGGCACTACTCATCGGGCACCACCCATGACCACTCCCCAGCCAGGCGACTGAGCCTGACCCGATGGTGTCAGACCTGCAGCGCGCGATGCCCGATGCGGGCATCGCGGCGCGCGTGCCGCCGGACCCGAGCGGCGCGCTACCGTGTCGCACCGCGATCCCGCCGCTGAGGAGCACCGCCATGGACGAGCCCGTTCGCACCCCGCTGCACGACCGGCTCGAGGCGATGGGCGGCACCTTCCAGAACGACGGGGGCTGGTGGTGGATCCAGGGGTTCGGCGACGCAAGGGCGGAGTACGACGCCGTCCGCACCCACGTCGGCGTCTGGGATCTCTCCCCGCTGGTGAAGTGGGAGTTCCGAGGTGCCGACGCTCTCACGGCCGCCAACCACGTCAACGGCAACGACCTCAGCACCCTGGCACACGGCCAGGTCCGCTACGGGCCGCTGCTCAACCACGACGGCGGCGTCGTCGACGACGCGACGACCTACCGGGTGTCTGACGATCTTGTCCTCGTCATGACCAACGGCGACGGCCATGCCCCCTACTGGACCGAGCACCTGTCCGCCTTCGACGTGACCGTCACCAACGTCGTCCGGGAGATCCCGCACCTCTCGATCCAGGGTCCGAACTCGCGCGAGGTCGTGCAGTCGCTGACCGATACCGACATCTCGGGGCTGCGCTACTTCCGGTTCCTGCCCGACCCGATCGTCGTGGGCGGCGCCACCGGCCTCCTCGCCCGTACCGGCTACTCCGGCGAGCTCGGCTACGAGTTCTTCACCGACGCCGCCGGGATGGTCTCGCTGTTCGACGCCCTCGTCGAGAAGGGCGTCGTGCCCTTCGGCACCGAGGCCATCTACCCGCTGCGGCTCGAGGCGGGTCTGGTCATCGCCGGCCTCGACTACGACCCCGGCGTGACCACGCCGTTCGACTGCGGCCTCGACAAGTTCGTCAACATGGACTCCGGCGACTTCATCGGGCGGGCCGCGCTCGAGGGCGTCGCTGCCGACCCGCCGCGGATGTACCGGACGCTGCGCGTCGACGGACCGCTCCCCGAGCGGCGTACGCCCGTGACCAAGGACGGCATCGTGATCGGTACCTGGCGCGCCGGCTCGGAGTCGCCCGCATTCGGCATGATCGGCGGCGCCGTGCTCGATCGTGGCACCGTGTCCGACGGTGACACCGTTGAGGTGGGCGGGGTACCGGCGACCGTATTGCCCTGGGGGATCTATGACCCCGAGAAGAAGCGCCCACGCGTCTAGCCGGCCAGCGTCGCACGCCGGCCACGCCCACGGTGTCAGGAGACTGAGCGCATGGGGGCGGACACCGTCCGCGGTCTCGTGCTGGTCAACGGGGTACCGGGATCGGGGAAGTCAGCCCTGGCCGGAGGGCTCGCAGCCGAGCTTGGCCTCCCGTGCATCAGCAAGGACGCGGTGAAGGAGACCCTTCTCGACACCCTCGGCTGGTCGGGTCGGGAGGAGTCCCGGCGGCTGGGCGCGGCGGCGGGCGAGATCTGCTGGACGGTGGCCCGCGACTCCCCCGGGCCGGTCGTGATCGACACCTGGCTCGAGCATGCGGCCCGCGACATCACTGTCGCCGGGCTCGCGCGCGCGGGGATCGACGTCTGTGTCGAGGTCTGGTGTCATGCCGACGCCGCGATCGTCCGCGACCGCTTCTCATTGCGCCGCAGGCACTCAGGCCACTACGACACCGAGATCGACGAGCGGCAGGAGGCCTGGCTCCTGGAGGCGCGACCACTCGGTATCGGGATCGTCACCGACGTCGACACGACGGGGCCGGTCGACGTCGCCGCCCTGGCAGAGCGCGTGCGCCCGTTCCTGGCCTGAGGCACTCGGCCACGCCGGTCACACCAACGGCATCGCCGCAGTGGTGTCCTACCGGAGGTCAGGCGGGTGGTGTGAAGACCTCGTTGACGTTGCTGAAGGACGTGCCGCCCGTCGTCCCGCCCTCGATGAGGTAGATGCGGCCGCTGATGACGCCGGCGGCCATGCCGTGTCGCGGCGTGGGCAGCGGGATCATCGCCGCCCAGGTGTTCGTCGCGGGGTCGTACTGCTCGTTCTGGGCGAACGCCCCGGACATCGCGGTGATCTCGCCGCCGGCGAGGTAGGCCTTGCCGTTGACGACGACGGCCGCCATCGTGCGCCGCCCGGTCGGCATGCTCGCCCTGGCCACCCAGGACGAGGCGCCGTTCGTCAGCGCCTCGACGGTGCTCAGGGTGGCGACCACGGTCGTGCCGTCGGCGAGCCGGGTGCGGCCGCCGAACGCGAAGACCGTCGTCCCGACCGAGACGACACCCGGGTTGTCCCGCGGGGTCGACAGGTCCGGGCCGGCGGTCCAGGCGGTGGGGTTGCTCAGGTCGAGCTTCTCCACCGACGTGAGGGACGCGCCGCCCCCGTCCATGCCGCCGACGACGTACATCGTCGACCCGACGACGGTGGACCCGGCGCCGCCGCGAGCGGTGGCCAGGGCCGGCAGCGCGGCCCAGGAGTCCGTGCCGGGGTCATAGACCCAGCCCTCGTCCACCGCTCCGGAGAACGGGCCGGTGGATCCACCGACGACGTAGAGCTTGCCGTTGTAGCTGCTGACGGACGGGTTCTCGACGGGCGTGCCCGGCTTCGGGGCGAGGGTCGACCAGGTGTGGGAGGTGGAGTTGAACCCGTAGAGGGAGTTGACGTGCGACGTCGCGTTCTTTCCCGCCACGACATACATCGTGCTGCCGATGGCTGTGCCGCCGGCGTCCAGCAGGCTCGTGGGCAACGCCGTGTCGGTGGCGTAGCAGCCGGTCTCGTGCGGCTTGAGGATGGTGACCGAGCCCGCCCCGCCCGTCTCGCCGACGACGATCCAGCCCTGCGGCGTCTCGGTGATGGGCAGCGGGTCGAGGAAGCCGCCCATGAGCGAGGTCTTGCTCACCACGCTGCGGCCGTTCGCCGACAGGACGACACGGGTGATGTCCTTGCCCGTGGAGTAGTTGGCGAGCAGCAGGTTCTTGTCGAGCGCACCGCAGAACGCGGGACCGCGGTACTCCACGATGCCGTCGGCGGAGTGGTCGTTGCCCAGGTTCAGGAGCGGCGGGGTGTAGTCCGGCGCCGGCACCTTCTGGTAGTGCCCGTCCATGAACACACACTCGTTGCGGTCGGGGTTCGGGTGCCCGTAGTACTTGCCCTGCTCGATGAGGTTGAGCTTGTCGGGCTGGGTGCCGGGGTTGTCGCCTCCGGTCGTCCACGACGTCGTGTCGCCGAAACCGAAGCACGGGGCGGTCGGGCGGGGCGGGTAGCTTCCCACGACGCCGAGACCGTTGTCGGGCCCGTACATCAGGCCGTTGCTGTGGAACACGAAGTCGTAGGTGTTGCGCAGGCCGGTCGCCCAGGTCGTCACGTCGCAGGGGTTCGGGCCGTAGATGTTGGTGCCGACGGTGTTGTCGCACGAGCCGTCGAACGTGGCGCTGTGAACCTTGTTGACGTCGGCGACCACGATCGCCGCTGACAACGGCTGCTCGGCCAGGGGGCCGAACTCCGTGTTCGCGAGGTTCGGCGAGCCGCCACCGGTGTTGCCGCCGACGGCGATGTAGAGCCGGCCGTCGCTGCCGAAGTGCAGCCCGTTGACGCTGTGGTTGCTGATGGACCGCGGCAGCCCGGTGATGACGTCGGAGCGGGTGGCCAGGTTGGGACCGGACAGGCGGGTCACGGTGCCGGTGTTGGCGATGCCGGCCAGGACTGCAGGCGAGGAGTGCGACACCCAGACGATCACGTTGCCGGCCGACGACGACGGGTCGATCGTGATGCCGAGGGCCAGCCGCGCACCCAGGGTCGTGATGGCCTGGTCGTTGGTGACCGAGCCGTCGGCGCCGAGAGTGAGCCGGTGGATCGTGCCGCCCAGGGTCGCGACGTAGAGCTTGCCGTCCGGACCGGTGACCATGGCGGTGGGGAACGAGACGGGGAATCTCACCTTGTCGAAGGCGAACTGGCTCGGAGGCGGTGGCGTGGTCGACCCGGCGACGAGGGAGAAGGCGCTGAAGTCGAACGTCGGCCGCACCGTCGCCTGGCGCGACGTGGCCCAGTCGCCGGCGAAGCTGCGCGTCGCGATCTCGGGATTGATCCCGGCGGCGTCGAAGCTGAAGAACGCACCGGGAATCGTGACCGTGCCCAGCGCGGTGAACGCGCCCGAGGCGCCGACCCGGTAGGACGCTGACGATGTGAGGTTGGCCGGGTTCGTGGTGATGCGCATGGTGACCGGTGACGATGTCCCGATCGCGATGACCGCGCTCGACGTCTTGGACACCTGGAGGCCGCCGGACTCCAGCGTGTGCTCGAACTGCCAGCCGCCTGCGACGCTCACGACGCCGATGCGCTCGATCTCGTCCTGGGAGTACCCGAACCAGGCGCCGGCCTGCTCGAACTTGCCGGTGCCGGCGGGCAGGGTGGGAAGCGTGGTCTCGACGACGGTCGAAGCGGTGCCGTCGAAGCCGACACCAAGGAGGTTGTCCTGCTTGTTCTCCGTCGTGTTCACGCCGCCTGGGGTGGTCGCGACCAGCAGCCCCTTGCCCGACGGGTCGATGGTGAGGTTGGCGGGCAGATAGCCGCCGCCGGCACCGGTGCGCAGGTAGGTGGTGAACCCGGTGCCGACACCGCCCTTGTCGAGGATTCCGCCCACGTCGTTGGCGAAGGACAGCGAGTACGGACGCTGCACCTTGATCTGGGAGCACGCGACCGGCGTGCAGGTCGTGCTCGAGATGACCGCGAAGGTGACCGACGCGGAGGCGGCGGTGAACCCGGGGGCCGTGACGTTGACGGTGCCGGTGTAGCTGCCGACGGCGAGGGCCGCGGGATCAGCCTGGACCGTGAGAGTCGCCGGTCCGGTGCCCGCGCCGGGCGTGACCGCGAGCCAGGGCTGGTTGGCCGTAGCCGTCCACGCCGGCGCTGTCGAGCCGGTCGACGTCAAGGACAGGGTGCCCGTCACCGGGGTGCCGGCCGGGACGCCGGTGAGGGCGAGCGGGCTGGTGCCGAGCGCCAGGGCGGCCGGCGGTGGCGCGGCGGGGCCGACCGTGAACGTGGCCGTGACGACGTCGGTGCCACCGAGGGTCTTGTCGACCGCCGCGGTCACGGTGTGCGTGCCGTCGGGCAGGGAGTTGACAGTGAAGGCGTTGGCGTTGCCGCTGGTGGCCGTGCCGGCCAGGTCGTAGGGGGCGTTGCCCTCGGTCTGCTTCGGCGTACCCGTGGCAGCCGGGTTGTCGATGAAGAACCGCACCTGCTTCACGCCGCTGATCGGCGCGGTGAAGACGTAGATCGTGCCGCTCTGGGTCGAGCCTTCGAGAGCCGACGGCGCCGAGCGGTCGGCGCTCTTGCTGACCTGCAGCGAGTACGGCGACGGCGGCGGGACGAGGGTCGTGACGGTGAAGGTGGCGGTCACGATGTCGGTGCCGCCCGCGGTCTTGTCCAGCGCCGCCGTCACGGTGTGGGTGCCGTTGGGGAGGGAGTTGATGTTGAACGCGTTGGCCGTGCCCGCGGTGGCCGTGCCGAGCAGGTCGTACGGCGCGGTGTTCTCCGTCTGCTTCGGCGTGCCGGTCGCAGCGGTGTTGTCGAGGTAGAACCGCACCTGCTTGACGCCGCTCGCCGGCGTCGTGAAGACGTAGACGATGCCGTTCTGGGTCGAGCCGTCCAGCACGGTGGCTGCCGAGCGATCCGCGGACTTGCTCACCTGCAAGGAGTACACGGATGCGGCGTTGGCTGAGGCGGGAGCGACGAGCGCCGCCACCCCCAACGCCATGGCCACCACGACGGACAAACGCTTCACAGCTATCTCCTTCCCGAGTGAGATCCGGGCAAGAGAAGCACACAAAGGACCCCCGACGTAGGACGGATCGCTCGAAGCGCCTAGCACTATCGCCGTGCGTGACAGAGCCGTCTCTCTCCGGCGTCGAGGGTTACGCCTGAGTGAGCGGAGCATGGCGGGGAGTGACTTCCAGGGACGGAAAGTCCTTCGGTCCTGGACGATTCCCTCAGGCCCGGTAGGCGTCGACCTCGACCTCGACGAGCATCCGCGGGTCGACGAACCCGGAGATCGCGAGCATCGTCGCCGCCGGCCGCACGAGGTCGAACAGCTCCTTGTGGGCCTTGGCCACGCTGGCCTCGTGGGCCATGTCCGCGAGGTACATCCGGGTGCGGACGACGTCGTCGAGACTCAGGCCCGCGTCCTCGAGCGCGCGCCGCGCGACGGCGAACGCCTCGAGGGTCTGGGCGTAGGCGTCGCCGACGTGCTGGACCTCGCCGTCGACCGTCGAGGTCGACCCCGACACGAGGACCCAAGGGCCGACGACGACCGCCCGTGAGTAGCCGACGACGTCCTCCCATGGCCCGCCGGAGGAGATCCGCCGGTCGGACGTCACGAGGTGATGCCGGGGGCGATGTCGCCGACGCCGTCGGCGAACCACTCGGAGTTCTGGACCTCGACGCGCGGGGCGACGGCAGCGAGTGCCTCGGGCAGGGTGAACGCACCGGTGTACAGGGCCTTGCCGACGATCGCACCCTCGACCCCGAGCGGCACGAGCTCGGCGATCGCATGCAGGTCGGCGAGGGAGGAGACACCGCCCGAGGCGACGACGGGCCGGTCGGTGGCGGCGCAGACGTCACGGAGCAGGTCGAGGTTGGGGCCCGACAGCGTGCCGTCCTTGACGACGTCGGTCACGACGTAGCGGGCGCAGCCTTCGGAGTCGAGCCGGGCCAGCACCGCGTAGAGCTCGCCACCGTCCTTCGTCCAGCCGCGCGCCGAGAGGGTCGTGCCGCGCACGTCGAGCCCGACGGCGACGCGGTCGCCGTACTCGGCGATCACGCGGGCGCACCAGTCGGGGTCCTCGAGGGCGGCCGTGCCGATGTTGACGCGGGTACACCCGGTGGCGAGGGCGGCGCGGAGCGACTCGTCGTCGCGGATGCCGCCGCTCATCTCGACCTTGACGTCGAGGCGGCCGACGAGGTCGGCCAGCAGACCGGCGTTCGAGCCACGGCCGAAGGCCGCGTCGAGGTCGACGAGGTGGATCCACTCGGCGCCCTGCTCCTGCCAGGCGAGCGCCGCGGTGAGCGGGTCGCCGTAGGACGTCTCGCTGCCCGCGGCACCCTGCACGAGGCGCACGGCCTGACCGTCTGCCACGTCGACTGCGGGAAGGATCTCGAGGACGTTCGACGGGTCAGACATGAACCAGAGCCTACCGTCGGTCGAAGAGCAGCACGCGAACGACGGGGAGCACGATGACCGTGAGGCCGAGGATGCCGACCCGCAGGCCGAGCGAGGGGACGATGACCCACGCGCACACCTGCACCCCGACTGCGATCGCCAGCAGCACCATGGCCTGACGGCGACGACGACGTGCGAACGGGTCGTTCGGCGGGTAGGTGCGGCGCCACCATCGCGACGCCGAGGTCCTGGCCTTCTGCGCCGGTGTCGTCACCGTGCCGACGACGGCGCCGCGCTTGTCGGCGCGACGGCGTCTCGCTGCCTTGCGGCGGCGTTCCTCCACAGCGGCGGCCTCGCGTTCGGCGCGACGGTGCGCCCGCTCCTTGCTCATGTGCCACACGACATCGCGCCGGGCATGTCTCCGCGTTCACCGACGGGTGTCACGAGAGCGATGCGACCCAGTTGGCGAGCACCACGGCACCGGCGTCGCCGGACTTCTCCGGGTGGAACTGCGTCGCGGTGAGCGGCCCGTTCTCCACGGCTGCCACGAACGGCTCGCCATGGGTCGCCCAGGTGACGAGCGGTGCCGTGGTGCGTCCCTGGACGTCGAGCTCCCAACGGCGTACGCCGTAGGAGTGCACGAAGTAGAAGCGCTCGCCCTCCACGCCGCGGAACAGCCCCGAGCCCTCGGGCACCTCGACGGTGTTCCACCCCATGTGGGGCAGCACCGGGGCGTGCAGCGCCTCGACGACGCCGGGCCACTCCCCCATGCCCTCGGTGTCGATGCCGTGCTCCACGCCGTGCTCGAAGAGCACCTGCATGCCGACGCAGATCCCGAGGACGGGGCGACCACCAGCGAGGCGGCGCCCGACGATCTCCTCGCCCTCGACCGACCGGATGCCCGCCATGCACGCAGCGAAGGCCCCCACGCCGGGGACGACGAGGCCGTCGCACTCGAGTGCCGCAGCGCGGCCGGAGGTGACCACCACGTCGGCACCGGCCCTGGCGAGCGCGCGCTCGGCCGAGCGGATGTTGCCCGAGCCGTAGTCCAGGACGACGACGCGCGCGCTCATCGCGGCATCCAGCCGTAGGCTCCGGCCAGAGCGAGCAGGGCGGCCGCGGAGCAGGCGACCATGGCGGGCCACTCGCGGTTGCGCGCGAAGGAGACGACGCCGCCGATCAGGACGCCGCCGAGGACGAGCAGTGCGATCCACACGGGACTACAGCGAGCCCTTCGTGCTGGGGATGCCGACGACGCGGGGGTCGAGGGCGGCCGCGTCGCGCAGGGCGCGGGCGAACGCCTTGAACTGCGTCTCCACGATGTGGTGAGCGTTGCGTCCGGACATGACGTTGACGTGGACGCAGATCCGCGCCTCGGCGACGATCGATTCGAAGATGTGCTTGGTGAGGGTGGTGTCGTAGCTGCCGATGAGCTCGATGATCTCGGGCTCGTTGTGCACGAGGTAGGGACGGCCGGAGAGGTCGACGGCGCACTGCACCAGCGCCTCGTCCAGCGGCACGAGGGAGTCGCCGAAGCGGCGGATCCCGGCCTTGTCGCCGAGGGCTTCGCGCAGCGCCTGGCCCACGGCGAGCGCGGTGTCCTCGACGGTGTGGTGGGCGTCGATGTCGAGGTCGCCCTTGGTGCGCACGGTGAGGTCGAGGCCGCCGTGCTTGCCCAGCTGCGCCAGCATATGGTCGAAGAACGGCACCCCGGTATCGACCTCGACGACACCGCTCCCGTCGATCTCGAGCTCGACGAGGACGTCGCTCTCCTTGGTCGTGCGCTGCACGCGCGCGAACCTGCTCATGCCGTGACCTCCTCCAACGCGGCGCGGAACGCAGCGTTCTCCTCGGGCGTGCCGACGCTCACCCGCAGCCAGGTGCCGGGACCGGTCTCCCGGATGAGGACCCCTCGGTCGAGGAGCCCCTGCCAGATCGCGTGCCGGTCCTCGAAGTGCCCGAACAGCACGAAGTTCGCGTCACTGTCGGCGACGCTGTGGCCGCGCCCGCGCAGCCATGCCACCAGCCCGTCGCGCTCGTCGCGCAGTAGAGCGACCTGCGCCTGCAGCTCGCCGGCGTGTGCGAGCGCGGTGCGTGCGACCGCCTGGGTGACCGCGGAGAGGTGGTAGGGCAGGCGCACGAGCTGCACGGCGTCGACGACAGCGGGCGACGCCGCGAGGTAGCCGAGGCGCGCACCGGCGAGGGCGAATGCTTTGCTCATCGTCCGCGTGACGACCAGGCGTGGGTGCTCGGCCAGCAGCTCGAGGGCACTAGGCGTCCCGGCACGACGGAACTCGGCGTAGGCCTCGTCGACGACGACCATGCCGGGTGCGACGTCGAGCAGCGCGAGCAGTGTCTCAGCCGGGAGCGCGGTGCCCGTGGGATTGTTCGGCGAGGCGAGCAGCACGATTGCCGGCTGGTGCTCGGCGATGGCATCGCGGGCGGCGGCGGGGTCGACGCCGAACGCATCGTCGCGGGGCACGGTGACATAGCGGGTGAACGCGTCGCGGCAGTAGTCGGGGTACATGGAGTACGTCGGGGAGAAGCCCAGTGCAGTGCGGCCCGGGCCGCCGAAGGTCAGCAGGAGCTGCAGCATGACCTCATTGCTGCCGTTGGCCGGCCACACGTGGTCAACGGTGAGGTTCACCCCCGACTCGCGCCCGAGATAGTTCGCGAGGTCGGCGCGGAGGCCACGCGCGTCGCGGTCGGGGTAGCGGTTGAGCGTGCGCGTCGCGTCGGCGACAGCCGCCGCGACGTCAGCGACGAGGGAGTCCGACGGCGGGTAGGGGTTCTCGTTGACGTTGAGCAGCACCGGGACGTCGAGCTGCGGCGCCCCGTAGGGCACCTGACCCCTCAGGTCGTCGCGCAGCGGGAGGTCGTCGAGGGCAGCCACCTCAGCCGCCGCGGGGACGGTGGACGCGCACCTCGATCGCGGCCGCGTGGCCGGGGAGGTCCTCGGCGTTGGCGAGCGCGACGACGTGGTGGGCGACGTCGCGCAACGCGGCCTCGTCGTAGTCGATGACGTGGATGCCGCGCAGGAAGGTCTGCACCGAGAGCCCCGAGGAGTGGCAGGCGCATCCACCGGTGGGCAGGACGTGGTTGGAGCCTGCGGCGTAGTCGCCGAGAGACACCGGGGAGTGCGGCCCGACGAAGATCGCACCGGCGTTGCGCACGCGGGCGGCCACGGCTGCGGCGTCACGCGTGTGGATCTCGAGGTGCTCGGCGGCGTAGGCGTCGACGACGCGGAGCCCCGCCTCGAGGTCGTCGACGAGGACGATCCCGCTCTGCGGCCCGGCGAGCGCCTCGGCGACGCGCTCGCTGTGCTTGGTCGCCGGGACCTGGACCGCGAGCTCGGCCTCCACCGCGACAGCGAGCGCCTCGCTCGTGGTGATGAGGATCGACGCCGCGATGACGTCGTGCTCAGCCTGGCTGATGAGGTCGGCGGCCACGAAGGCGGCGTCGGCGGTGTCGTCGGCGAGGATCGCGATCTCGGTCGGCCCTGCCTCGGAGTCGATCCCGATGCGGCCCTTGAGCATGCGCTTGGCAGCCGTCACGTAGATGTTGCCCGGCCCGGTGACCATCACCGCCGGACGGCAGTGATCCGGGCCCTCGGCCGTGCCGAAGGCGAACATCGCGACCGCTTGCGCGCCGCCGGCGGCGTAGACCTCGTGGACCCCGAGCAGTGCGCACGCGGCCAGGATCGTCGGGTGCGGCAGCCCGCCGTGGTCGCGCTGGGGCGGGCTGGCGACCGCGAAGGAGGGGACGCCGGCCACCTGAGCGGGGACGACGTTCATGAGGACGGAGCTCGGGTAGACGGCGCGTCCGCCGGGGACGTAGAGGCCCACCCGATCGACCGGGACCCACCGCTCGGTGACGCTGCCGCCCGGGACGACGCGGGTGGTGACATCGGTGCGCCGCTGGGCCTCGTGCACGAGGCGGGCGCGCCGGATCGACTCCTCGAGCGCCGACCGCACAGCCGGGTCGAGCTCGGCCAGAGCCGAGTCGAGCGCCTGCTGCGGCACGCGGAGCGAGGGCGGGCGGACGCCGTCGAGACGCTCGCCCCACTCCAGGACGGCCTCGGTGCCGCGGTCGCGGACGTCCTCCACGATGGGTCGGACGGTCGCCAGCACGCTCTCGACGTCGACTGCGGCACGAGGCAGGACGTCACGCGGGTCGGCTGAGGACCCCCTGAGGTCGAGGCGGCGGATCATCTGTCCAGTCTAGGGAAGGAGGTGCCTGACCCCCACCCGGGATGCGACAGGGCGCCACATGGGCGAGGCTGCCCTCGTGACTGCCAGGCAGGTCGGCGCCCGGGCCGTCATCCCACTCTTCCCCCTCGGCACCGTCCTGGTGCCCGGACTCGTCCTGCCCCTGCACATCTTCGAGGAGCGCTACCGCCAGCTCGTGCGCGACCTTCAGGCTCTCCCCGCCGCCGACCAGGGCTTCGGCGTCGTGGCGATCCGAGAGGGTCGAGAGGTGGGCGAGGACGGCATCACAGCACTGTTCGACGTCGGCACGCTGGCCGTGCTGCGCGAGGTCGTCCCCTATGCCGACGGCCGCTTCGACCTCAGGTGCGACGGCGACTCCCGGTTCCGCCTCATCGGCCTGGTCGACACCGGGGCGCCGTACCTCACCGCGGACGTGGAGTGGCTCGGCGAGAACGAGGGCGGCACGCCCGGCGAGGCGCCCGTGCTCGGTGAGTCGGTACGCCGTCGGTTCGAGGTGTATCGGGCAGCCGTCTCCGGCGCGGGCGCCGTCGAGGGCGCTCAGATGCTCGAGATGCCCGAGGACCCCCGCGTGCTGTCCTACCTCGTCGCCGTCGCCATGGTGCTCGACCTGCGCGACCGTCAGGCCCTGCTCGAGGCCGTGACCACCACCGACCGGCTGCGCCTCGAGGCGGCTCTGCTGGCCCGCGAGGTCCTGCTGATGCGCGAGCTGCCGTCGCTTCCCGCCATCGACCTCGCCCGGACCCCCAGCGGGATGAACTGACTGCCACGTCGAGGAGGATCACCTCCGTGGCCAAGAAGCAGACCCTGGGTGGGACCCCGGCGACGGTGGCGCTGTCGCGTGCCGGCGTGTCGTTCACGACTGGTACTCGGTCTCGGGCGATCGGGACCGTCTCACTCCTCGACGTCTGCGAAACGGTGCTGACTCTTGAGCAGTTCCAGGGGTGAGGCGGCGAACGTTGCGGTCAGAGGCCTCGCGCGGGCGCGCACTGCTGTGTCGAGCGCGGCCACGTCAATCATGGGTGGGATGATGCCCCCATCGCCACACCACAGCATCAGGTGCCGCGCCTGGAGTTACTCCCTGGGGGGGCCTGCCGTTCACACTCACTGACTCGGTCTGGTCCGGGATGGTCGCGCGACGTTCCTGTCCGCGGCGAAGGTCGTCTCGCAGCCCCAGTCCTCCAGTTGGTTGGCCAAGTTCCTCGTCGCGCCACCCCACGTGGTGTACCAGTCAGGTACCCAGATCTCCATCTCGGAGATGTCGTCCGCACCAGTCGCGACCGTCAACCGACGTGCAACCCACCTTGCGTCAGGTCGGTCGAACCGGTGCGCGACGGGGGTGATCCGATCCAGCCGCACGGTGCGCAACTCGTCAGGAAGAACGACACTCGCGGCCAGTCCTCGGAAACGCCGTTCAGCGCGATCGGATTCATCCGATTCGGAGACGCGCCGATGGTCGTCTCAACCGGACCCTGTCGAATATCGACAAGAACCGTACGGTAGTCATCATGAGGTGCTACCCGTTCGCCCTACGAGGTCTGCTGCTCGTGCTGGCTGCCGGCGTTCTGCTGGCGTACCTGGTCCTGTACATCGTGAGCCTGGACCTCGCCCAGAGCTACCCGGCTCTCGCCCGCCTGCGCATGCCGTTGTTCATCACTGCGGTGGTCGCGGCCATCCCCGGCCTGGTTGCCCTGCACGCCTTGTGGTCGTTCGCGACGCTGGCGGCCAGCGGTGAGGCGTTCTCGACCCGCACGGTGGCGCTGCTTCGTCGGATCATGAACTGCTTCGCGGCGACGGCCGTGTACCTGCTTGTCGCCTGCATCGGTGTCACCGTCGCGATGGCGCCCGGGCAGAGCCCTTCAGTTTTCCTCGCGTGGTGCGTCGGCGAGGCCATCTCTCTGTTCTTGTTCTGCTTCGCCGCAGTCATGGTGGGGTTGTTCGACAACGCCACGGACCTGCGCGAAGAACAAGCGTTGACGGTCTGAGATGCCCATCGTGGTGAACCTCGACGTCATGCTTGCGCGTCGGAAGATGAGGCTGACGGAACTCAGCGGCCGGGTCGACATCAGCCTCACGAACCTGAGCAACCTGAAGACGGGGCGGGCGCGCGCCATCAGGTTCAGCACGCTTGAGGCCATCTGCGCGGTGTTGGACTGCCAGCCGGGTGACATTCTCGAGTTCGCTCCCGACGCGGACAGTGTCGAGTAGACGCGGCGCACCAGTACTGCACCTCGCGGCACTGTTGTGTGCGGAGGACTTCTTCGTCGTCATGGCGGCCACTCGTCGTGGTTGCGCGGTGGGTCAGAGCCAACCGTGGCTAGTGCTCGCGCGCGGTCGCCCGGTCGCCAGAGCCGTCCGCGGATCCAGGAGCCCCACCGGCACAAGTGCCTGATATCACTCGGGTCTTAGCCGACCACGGGGCCTCGATGGGATGCATGGTGACGCCCACTCTCGCTGTGGCAGTGACGCCATGGACCACGAGGTCGACTGCGTCGAGATCACCCGGCGGTCGGACCATTCGACGGCTGAGCATCGGTTCCGCGCGGACGCCCCTGCCTCTCGACAGTCCTGGCCTCGGGCTTCCGAGTCGAGATCATCGACTGACCGCCCGCGCCTGCATGTAGACCGTCTCGCCTCGTCAGAAGGGGACACACCCTCGAGGAGCAGCTCGCGACCCTGGTGGCCAGAGCGCTCACAACGGAGTGGCCGAGCAGCACGCCCGCCACAGCCGCCGCGATCGAGGCCGAGGCCATCGTGTACCGAGCAGTTCCGGACCGTTCCGAACCCTCGACGACGTCCGCACGCGTCGGGTCAGAGGATGCCGCCGAGGATGGGCGCGAGGATGACCTTCGCGATCATCGCGACGGGGTAGACGAGGGCGTAGCCGAGGTTGACCCGCGGGTCGGCGTCGGTGATGTCGTTGGAGTAGGCGAGCACAGCAGGCTGGGTCTGCGTGCCGGACATGACGCCGGCGAGGGTGGGACCGTACGCGCCGGAGATCCGGGTGGTCACCAGCAGCGCGGTCGCCGTCAGTGCGGTGATGACGGCACCGGCCAGGAGCAGGCGTGGACCGATGTCGGTGCGCAGGGCGTGGGCGAGAGCCGCACCCGCGTTGGACCCGGCGTAGGCGAGGAACGCGAGCATGCCGAACTGCCCAAGGGTCGAGGTGACCGAGTGTGGCAGCGACCACAGCACCGGACCCGTGCGGTGCAGGCGCCCCAGCACGAGACCGACGAGCAGCGGGCCGCCGGCGACACCCAGGGAGACGACCGTGCCGCCGGGGATCGGCACCGTGATGAGCCCGAGGAGAAGGCCGAGGCCGAGGCCGAGGAAGAGTCCGACCGGGTTGATGTCGGTGGCGCCGCGCTCGGAGTCGCCGAGGTAGGTGGCGACCTCGGTCAGCTTGTCAGGGGCAGCGACGATACGCACCCGGTCGCCGAGGGCCAGGACGAGGTCGTCGGTGGCGAGCAGGTCGATGTCGCCACGACGCACCCGGGTGGCGGAGGCGGTGAAGTGGGCCGGGAGGTCGAGCTCGCCGAGGCTACGGCCGGCGACGTCGTGGTTGGACACCGCGATGCGCCGGAAGTCCAGGTGCGAGCGATCGAGCTCGAGCGGCACGGACGACGGGTGTCCGAGGTCGGCGACCACCCTCGCCACGGTCTCGGTGTCGCCGACGACGGAGAGGATGTCGCCCCTCCGGGGGTGGATCTCCGAGGAGGCGAGGTCGACGGTGCCGGGGTGGCCAGGCTCATCGCCCACCATCAGCCGGGAGAACACGACGTGCTCGCCATAGCGCGCGGACAGCTCTGAGAGCTCGGGGAGGTCGTCGACGTCGACGCGCACCGTGCCGCGGGTGAGGGAGGCCGGCGCACTGGCCGGCTCGTGGACCGCACCAGCAGGGCGCTTCTTGCGCGCGGCGATCCCCGCGGCGAGGAGCATGCCCAGGACTCCGCCGAGGTAGGTGACGGAGTAGCCCACGACAGGTTGCTCGGAGTGCCACTGCTCGACGCTGGCGGCCAGGGCCGGGGTGTTGGTGAGGGCACCGGCGTAGACGCCGGAGAGCACCGGGCCGGAGAGCCCGAGCACCTTGCCGACCCCGACCGCGACCAGGGCGGCCCCGATGAGCACCCCGAGCACGACGACCAGCACGCGCCCGCCGGTGCGCAGTGCCGCGAAGAACGACGGGCCGGCTGAGACGCCGATGGAGTAGGCGAACAGGGCGAGCCCGAGCTGGCCGAGGATGACCGGGAGCTTGAGCCGCTCGTCGTACGCCGACAGCGCCAGGGCCAGGAACAGCACGGCCGCCGGGCCGAAGGAGAACCGGCCGATGACGATCGCGCCGATCATGCTCCCGACCGCGAGGAGCAGGCTGAGCAGGAGCAGCGGGTTGGCCGCCACGAGATCGGCTGCGTGCTGGAGGAGGTCGACCGAACCGAGAATCACTGTCTCGCCTCTCATGGGCGTTTCTACTGGAGGCAGGACGGACCGAGCAGCGCCTTGAGATCGGCGTAGAGGGCAGGGGACGGTGAGACGCGGAGCCGGTCATCGAGGCGTACGACGGTGGTGCGCGGCCCGTTCTGCATGGCGAGACGTACCTCCGTGACGCCGGGGTGCGCGCCGAGGACGTCCTTGAACCGGTCGATCACCGGCGGGATGCAACGCGCTGCCGGGATGGTGACGACGACCGGACCGGCCTCGCCGCCGGTGGAGAGGTCGGGGACGGTGACCTCCATCGCGATGAGCTTGGTGGCCTCCTCGTCGCTCTTGCCGACACGGCCCTTGATCAGCAGGACGGCGTCGGGGACGACGACCTGACCGACGAGCTGGTAGGTGGCGGGGAAGACCATCACCTCGATCGAGGCCTCGAGGTCCTCGAGGGTGGCGATCGCCCAGACGTTGCCCTGCTTGGTGACCTTGCGCTGCACGCTCGTGATGAGCCCGCCGACGGTGAGGATACGGCCGTCGGAGACGTCGTCGGTGTGCAGGGCGGACACCGGGACGTCGGTGGAGGACGACAGCACGTGCTCGACGCCGTTGAGCGGGTGGTCAGAGACGTAGAGGCCCAGCATGTCGCGCTCGTAGGCGAGGAGCGCGGTCTTGTCCCACTCCCCCGTCGGGATCGGCGGGGGCGACCAGGTGACGGCCGCGGAGGTGTCGTCGAGACCACCGAAGAGGGAGTCCTGGCCGATCGCCTCGTTGCGCTTGATGTCGAGGATGGAGTCGATGCGCGCCTCGTGGACGGCGACGAGACCCTTGCGGCTCTCGCCGAGGGAATCGAACGCGCCGGCCTTGATGAGCGACTCGATCACGCGCTTGTTGACGACAGCGATCGGCACCTTCTCGAGGAAGTCGTCGAAGGAGGCGAAGCGACCCTGCGACGCCCGAGCCTCGATGAGGCTCTCCACGACGTTGGTGCCCACGTTGCGCACGGCGGAGAGGCCGAAGCGGATGTCGGTGCCGCGCGGGGTGTAGTCGAAGTCGGAGTCGTTGACGTCGGGTGGGAGCACCTTGATGCCCATGCGGCGGCACTCGTTGAGGTAGACCGCCGACTTGTCCTTGTCGTCCTTGACGCTCTGGAGCAGCCCGGCCATGTACTCCGAGGGGTAGTTGGCCTTGAGGAAGGCCGTCCAGTAGGACACGAGCCCGTAGCCCGCGGTGTGGGCCTTGTTGAAGGCGTAGTCGGAGAAGGGGACGAGGATCTCCCACAGCGTGGAGATCGCCTCGTTGGAATACCCGTTGGCACGCATGCCGTCGGAGAACGGCACGAACTCCTTGTCGAGGATCTCCTTCTTCTTCTTGCCCATCGCGCGACGCAGGAGGTCGGCGGCACCGAGGGTGTAGCCCGCAAGCTTCTGGGCGATCGCCATGACCTGCTCCTGGTAGACGATCAACCCGTAGGTGTCGCCCAGGATCTCGGCCAGCGGCTCTTCGAGCTCGGGGTGGATCGGGACTACTGGCTTGCGGTTGTTCTTGCGGTCAGCGTAGTCGTTGTGGGCATTGGCACCCATCGGGCCGGGCCGGTAGAGGGCGAGGACTGCGGAGATGTCCTCGAAGTTGTCCGGGGACATCGAGCGCAGCAGAGCGCGCATAGGGCCACCGTCGAGCTGGAAGACGCCGAGGGTGTCGCCGCTGGAGAGCAGCTCGTAGGTCAGGGCATCGTCGAGGCCGAGGGTCTCGAGCACGACGGTCTCGCTGCGGTTGCTGGCGATGTTGCGCAGGCAGTCGTCGAGCACGGTGAGGTTGCGCAGACCGAGGAAGTCCATCTTGAGCAGGCCGAGGTTCTCGCACGCGCCCATGTCGAACTGGGTGATGATCGCGCCGTCCTGCTCGCGACGCCACAGCGGGACGACGTCGATGAGCGGCTCGGCGCAGAGGATCACGCCGGCGGCGTGGACGCCAGGCTGGCGCTTGAGGCCCTCGAGGCCCTTGGCGGTGTCGACGACCTTGCGGACGTCGGCGTCGCCCTCGTAGAGCGCGCGGAACTCGGTCGCCTCGTTGTAGCGGGAGTTCTTCGGGTCGAAGATGCCGGCGAGGGAGATGTCCTTGCCCATGACGGCGGGGGGCATCGCCTTGGTGATGCGCTCGCCGACGACGAACGGGTAGCCGAGGGCCCGGGCCGAGTCCTTCACGGCGGCCTTGGCCTTGATCGAGCCGTAGGTGATGATCTGGGCGACCCGCTCCTCGCCGTATTTCTCGGTGGCGTAGCGGATCATGTCGCCGCGGCGACGCTCGTCGAAGTCCATGTCGATGTCGGGCATCGAGATCCGGTCGGGGTTGAGGAACCGCTCGAAGAGCAGGCCGTGGGCGATCGGGTCGAGCTCGGTGATCCCGAGGGCGTAGGCGATGAGGGCACCGGCGGCCGACCCGCGGCCGGGACCGACGCGGATACCGCTCTCCTTCGCGTAGCGCACCAGGTCGGCGGTGACGAGGAAGTAGCCCGGGAAGCCCATCTGGATGATGACGCCGACCTCGTACGCAGCCTGCGCGCGGTGCTGGTCGGAGACGCCACCGGGGAAGCGGATGGCCAGGCCTCGCTCGACCTCCTTGACCAGCCAGGACTGCTCGTCCTCCCCGGCCGGGACCGGGAAGCGCGGCATGAGGTTGGCACCCTCGTGGAATTCCACGTTGCACCGCTCGGCGACGAGCAGGGTGTTGTCGCAGGCCTCGGGGAGCTCGGCCCAGACGTCGCGCATCTCGGCGGCGGTCTTGAGGTAGAAGTCGCGGGCGGTGAAGCGGAACCGCTTGGGGTCATCCATCGTGGTGCGGGTGCCGATGCAGAGCAGGACGTCATGGGACTCGGCATCGCCGGGGTAGACGTAGTGCAGGTCGTTGGTGGCCAGGAGCGGGAGGTCGAGGCTGCGCGCAATCGTGAGCAGGTCGTCGCGATGGCGGCGCTCGATGCCAAGGCCGTGGTCCATCAGCTCGCAGAAGTAGTTGTCCTTGCCCAGGATGTCGCGGAAGTCTGCGGCCGCCGCCAGGGCGCGGTCGTAGTTGCCGGCCTGCAGCCAGCGGTTTACCTCGCCGGAGGGACATCCGGTCGTGCCGATGATGCCCTTGCCGTAAGTCTGGAGAAGGTCCCGGTCGATGCGCGGCTTGCGGTAGAAGCCCTCCAGGCTGGAGAGGCTCGAGAGCCGGAAGAGGTTGTGGAGGCCCTCGGTGGTCTCCGCCCACATCGTCATGTGGGTGTAGGCCTGCCGACCCTTCCCGGTGCTCTCGCCGTCCTCGCCGGTGCCCTCGTCATACCCGCCACCGAAGTCGAAGGGCGAGCGCTCGAAGCGGCCCTGCGGGGCGTAGTAGCCCTCGATGCCGATGATCGGCTTGACACCGGCGGCCTTGCCCTTCTTGTAGAACTCGTAGGCGCCGTAGAGGTTGCCGTGGTCGCTCATCGCCAGCGCGGGCATCTCGAGGCGGGAGGCCTCGGAGAACAGGTCGCCGAGACGGGCGGCGCCGTCGAGCATGGAGTACTCGGTGTGCACGTGCAGGTGCACGAACGAGTCGCTCGACACGTGCTCTCCCTTCCCCGCTGGACGGTGGCGGACGGTCTCGGTGCGACGACCATGGCCCGTCGTGACGGCGGGCCGGCCCCCGCACGCCGGGGGAAGTCGGCTGGACGGGAGGTCGTCATCGTAACGCGCGGGGCCGACGCTCCCAGCGCCGGCCATGGGGCCCGCAGGTCGGTCGGCGTGTCGCTGATCGCGGTCGGACGGGCCACTGACGGTGGGCCTGCGGCTCCCGCCGGCGTCCCGGCGCGGTGGCCGTCAGCTGGCGAGGAAGTCGACGGCCTGCTGGGCGTCCTCGAGCGTCTCGAAGCCGGTGATCACCATCACGCTGCCGTCGATCTGTTCGGTGACCGTCGGCGCGGACTGGACCCGGCCGTGGCTGAGGATGGCGAGCTGGGACTGCGGCGACGATCTCAGCGCGCCGTCGGCTGTGACCCTGCTGAGCGCGGCGCCGCCGCGGGGGTCGAGCCTGATCTGGACCGTCGCCCTCCCCTGGGCCGGGGATGCCTCGAGGCCGGTGACCCGCGCCCCGGTGACGGCAGCAGGAGCGAGGGAGTAGACGAGCAGACGGTCCTGGGAGCACGCGGTGGCCGCCGCGTCGGGGTCGGGCGAGGCGACCGCGGTCGAGGGGCACTGACCGGCCTCCGCGGTCGAGACGTCGAGGACGGGACGCAGCTGGAGGTCGAGGACGGGGGCGGGTGACACCGAGGAGAGCGGGGCGGTCGGGGCTGCACTCGGGCTGACCGACGTCGTCGAGCAGCCCGCCAGCCCGACGGCGAGCATTCCGGCCACCGAGGCTCGCGCGCACGTCCGGCGCACTGCCGATGCTCCTGCCATGGGGCCAGTGTGCCGTTCCTGCCGGAGATCGCGGCCGTCCGGGGCACGTCAGTCGCGCGACGCCCGCCGCGCGCTGACCCGGTGCTCCCGATCAAGGGCCACCGGCCGGTCTGCACCGCCTCGGCGAACCCGGGGTCGCGCCCCGGGCCGGACGGCGTACCCGTGGGCGGGCCCGCCGTCCAGCGGCGGGGTCAGGTGGCGGACGGTGCGGCGAGCGCGTCCAGCTCGGCGTAGGTCGCGTCGTCGAGGACTACCTCCGCTGCGGCGCAGTTCTCCTCGAGGTGGCTCACGGTCTTGGTACCGGGGATCGGCAGCATGACCGGCGAGCGGCGCAGCAGCCAGGCCAGCGCGAGCTGTGCCGGCGTGTGACCGGTGCGGGCCGAGATGCCCTCGAGCGGACCGCCGGCGGCGGCGAGCTGACCGGTGGCGACAGGGAACCAGGGGATGAACGCCACGCCGTGATCGGTGCAGTGCTGGAGCAGGGCCTCGCTCTGCCGGGTGGCGACGTTGTACATGTTCTGGACGCTCACGATCGGCAGTATCCGCTGAGCAGCCTGGAGCTCCGCGACGGTGACCTCCGAGAGGCCGACGTGGCGGACCTTTCCGGCGGCGACAAGGTCGACGAAGACGCCGAGCTGGTCCTCGAGGGGGACGGCGGGATCGATGCGGTGCAGCTGGAAGAGATCGATGGTCTCGACGTCGAGCCGGCGCAGCGACATCTCGGCGCACTGCTTGAGGTAGGCGGGGACGCCTACGGGCGTCCACTCCCCCGGCCCCTGACGCGTGAGACCTGCCTTCGTCGCGATGCGAACGTGGCCGTAGGGATGGAGCGCCTCGCGGATCAGGTCCTCGGACACGTAGGGCCCGTAGGAGTCTGCAGTGTCGATGAAGTCGACGCCGAGCTCGACGGCGCGGCGGAGGACGGCGATGGCACCATCACGGTCGACCGGGTCGCCCCAGACGCCGGGGCCGGTGATCTGCATCGCGCCGTAGCCGAGCCGGCGGACCTCGAGGTCGTCGCCGAGGGTGAACGTGCCGGAGGAGAGAACGGGGGTGTCGGTCATGCCAGCCCCAACCCCGTCCGCCCACCCCAGAATTCCCTGCTCGGCGCGTCGGGTCAGTCGAGCGACGGAGCGGGCGGCTCGCCGATGGCGACGGTCAGGGTCTGGATGCGCGGCGGGAGCTCCGGCGTCAGACGAACCTCCGCCCACGCGGACCCGGCGGCACCGGTGAGCCACCAGCGGGCATGGGCCGGCGACGCCGACTCCAAGGGCCGGTCCGAGCGGCTGAACCCGCCGATCGCAGCGCGCACCCGCTCGAACGCGGCCCGACGCTCGGTACGCGGACTGTCGAGGTCGACGTTGAAGGCGGCGTGCTCCTCGACGAGGTCGTCGTCCCACGACCTGAGCAACGACTCGACGACCTCGATCGCCGCGAGGGTCTGCGGCCACAACGGAACGGCCGGGCCGGGCGGTGCGCCGGCGTCCTCGCGCGCGACGATCTCGCACAGGATGCCGTCTGCGGCGCGGGAGGCCGGGGTGTAGGTGCGGTTGCCCAGCACCACGAGGCCCCAGCCGGTACGGGGGTGCCAGCGCATGTGCGAGCCGAATCCCGGGTAGCCCCCGGAATGGGAGACGAAACGCCCGAGCCGCTGGTCGTCGTCGACGAACAGGCCGTAGCCGTACGACGTCGTGACCACCCGCTCGGCCACCTCGTCCGATGCTGGCGTGACCGTGGTGGCGACGAGTCGCTGAGGCTCCTGCATCTCCCGGACGGTCGACTGCCCCAACGGATGTGGCGTCTTCCCGTGCCAGCTGCGCTCGAAGGAGGCGACCCACGCGGAGATGTCCCGGACCGTGCTGAGTATCCCGCCCATCGCGCTGAACGCACCGGGTCCGGTGACCGGTTCGGGGACGAGCCCGGAGCCGACCGGCGCGTAGCCCTGCACGAGCCGCTCCCCCGGCACCGAGGAGACGTCGAGCGCACTCGACGCCATCGCAAGGGGGGCGAGGAGCTCACGGGCGACGAAGTCGGAGTAGCCGGTGCCGCTCACCTCGGCGACGACGCGTCCGAGCAGCGCGTACCCGAGGTTGGAGTACTCGAACCCGGTCCGGGGCGGGCGCGCGAAGGACATCCCCGCGGCGACCATCGCGTCGAAGTCGTCCAGCGGGAGGCTCTCGTGCCGGTCGCCCCACGGGTCGTCCGTCGGGAACCCGGCGTTCATCGTGAGCAGATCGCGGATCGAGATGTCCGCGCCGCCGTCCGGCGAGCGGAGCTGCGAGGTCCAGGGCAGGTGCTGCGCGAGACCGTCGTCGAGCCGGAGCGCACCGCGGTCGCGAAGGAGCAGGACGGCCGACGCCGTGAAGCTCTTGGTCATCGACGCGATGCGGAACACGTCATCGGGCCCCGGCACCCGGCCGGACCCCGTGCGAACCTCCCCCACGCCCAGCGCGTGCACAAGCTCGCCGTCCTTGACCAGCGCGTAGGCGACCCCGGGTACGGAGACCTCCTCGCGGAACGCAGCGATCCGGGTGTCCGTGAGGCGAACGGCATCGGCCAGGTCCATGACGAGAGTGAACCACTCCCGCACAGCAGCGCACCCCGCGCGTCGCCGTCGCGCCGGAGGACGACGACCCCCGCCTCAGGACGGGTGTGCGCTCGCCTCGACCCCGACCTCGGCGAAGTCCCTGAGCTGGACGAGATCGTGCGGCAGCGCCTCCATCAGGGCCTGGAACACGACCGACATGTGGGTGAGTGAGAGGCTCCTCTGGCGCAGGTAGTCCGCGAACCACTCGGTGTAGCCGAGGACCAGAGCCGGGTCATGGACGAGTGCGGCCGACATGACCGTTCGCAGGGTCGTCACGAGGTCTCGGCGGACCGCCTCCGCCCGCGCCGTGTCCTGGGCGAGATCCGGCCACTGGACCATCACCCGATCCATCGCGATGTCGACCAGACCGTCGACATCGCCTGCGGCCGCTACGATCTCGGCGATCAGTCGAGGCGAGCGGTGGCGGGCCGGAGCCTGGTGCGCGCGGCTCGTGGCCGCGGCGAGCAGCATGTCGGCTCCGGCGGACAGATCCGGAGCCCACATGTCCGCGCCCACCGCGTGCGCCCAGCGGCCGTCACGGCCAAAGCCCCGCCCACCGCACACGACCGGGATCCCAGCTGCGCGAAGGACTCCCGTCGTTCGCCATGCCCCGACGAGCGAGGACGGCATGGCACAGCTCAGCCCGACGGCGAAGGTCCGCCCCGGCACGGCATCGGCGGCGAAGAACTCCACCAGGCCACCGGACGGCACCGACAGCGGCACCACCGTGACCTCGGCCCCGCGGAGCCGGAGGACTGCTTCGGCCAGCCGGGCCGGGAACTCGTGCCGCTCGCCCTCCACGCAGGCGATGTACACCCGCGCGGACGAGCCTCCCACCGGGCCGGAGGACGTGGATGTCGCGACCTCGACGACGCGTGTGAGGACCGCGCCCGCGACGGCCGTGGCCCGGTGCTCGTCGTCGACGCCCCAGAGTGCGCGCTGCCACTGATGACCGACCTCCTGCTGGCCCCAGCCCAGCAGTCCGGTGAGGACGGACTCGGCCGGCATGCCGTCGGAGAGGAGCCCGAGGGCCACTGCCGTCGCCCGCTCGGTGTCACCGACGCGCAGCGCCTCGACATACAGGGGGCGGGCAGTCGTGATCATGGTGCTGCCCCCCTTGCGTCCGCCGCCGGGCACCGGATGTCGTTGCCTGCAGGCTACCCGTCCGCGCTCCTCACCCCCAGGCACAACCGGGGACGGCCGCTGTCGCGCCTCGCGCGGCCGAGGCCAGGTGGCCCGTGCTGCTCAGCCCGTCGAGATGACGTCGAGAGCGTGCTGAAGGTCGGCGGGATAGGGCGAGAAGAACTCAACCCACTCGCCGCTGCCGGGGTGCTCGAACCCGAGCTTGCGGGCGTGCAGCCACTGGCGGTAGAGCGCGAGCCTCTTGGCGAGGACGGGATCCGCGCCGTAGGTGAGGTCGCCGACGCACGGGTGGCGCATGGCGGAGGTGTGCACCCGGATCTGGTGCGTGCGGCCGGTCTCGAGGTGGATCTCGAGCAACGAGGCGTGCCGGAACGCCTCGAGAGTCTCATAGTGCGTCACGCTCGGCTTGCCGGTGCTCACGACGGCCCAGCGATACTCCAGCTGAGGGTGCCGGTCGATCGGCGCGTCGATCGTGCCGCGCAACGGGTCCATCTGGCCCTGCACGAGGGCGTGGTAGACCTTCTCGACCGTGCGGTCCTTGAACTGCCGCTTGAGCAGCGTGTACGCCCGCTCGCTCTTCGCGACGACCATGAGCCCGGTGGTGCCGACGTCGAGCCGGTGCACGACCCCCTGGCGCTCGGGTGCACCCGACGTCGAGATCCGGTAGCCCGCACCGGCGAGGCCACCGACGACGCTCGACCCGGTCCAGCCCGGCGAGGGGTGCGCCGCCACGCCGACAGGCTTGTCGACGACGACGACGTCGTCGTCGTCGTGCACGATACGGAGGCCCTCGATGGTCTCCGCGACGATGCGGACCGGGGTCGGCGGGTCGGGGAGCTCGACCTCGAGCCAGTTGCCCTCACTGACCCGCATCGACTTGCCGGCGACGACGCCGTCGAGCAGCACTCGCCCAGTCTCGGCGAGCTCCGCTCCCTTGGTCCGGGAGAGACCGAAGAGCCGACCGAGAGCCGCGTCGACGCGCTCGCCCTCGAGCCCCTCGGGCACCGGGAGGCTGCGCAGCTCACCCATGGGTCAGGACCGCCCGCCGTCGATCTCGATGCCGCGTACGGCGAGCAGGACCATGAGGATCGATGAGCAGACGATCGCCGAGTCCGCGATGTTGAACACGGCGAAGTTCGGGAGGGCGATGAAGTCCACGACGTGGCCCTGCAGAAAGCCCGGATCGCGGAAGATCCGGTCGAGGAGGTTGCCCAGGGCGCCCCCGAGCAGCCCGCCGAGCGCGATCGCCCAGCCGAGGCTCCCGAGCCTGCGCGACGTCCGGATGATGACGACGACGACGGCCACGGCGATGCCGGTGAAGACGACGGTGTAGCCCGTGCCGAGGCTGAAGGCGGCACCGGGGTTGCGCAGGTAGAGCAGTCGGACCCAGTGCCCGATCAGCTCGACCGGGGGCTGGCCCTCGAGGTGTGCCACCACGAGGTACTTGCTCACCTGGTCGAGGAGCACGATGACCGCAGCGACGGTGAAGGTGATCCGCACGAGCCGAGGGTTGCCCGTGCGCACCGGCTCGGCGTCGGGCACCTCGTTGCTCACGAGAGGCGAGGGTACGTGGGTCACGAGGCCGGGGACGAATCGTCCGGCGCCGCCGCACCGTCAGCCGGGCGGGCGGCGGGGGTCAGCGCCGCTCTTCTAGCTGCTTGCACGCCACGCAGAGGGTGGCCCGCGGGAAGGCCTGCAGACGCAGCTTGCCGATCGGCTTGCCGCAGCGCTCGCACACGCCGTACGTGCCGTCGGCGAGCCGCGCCAGCGCCCGCTCGTTCTGCAGCAGGAGCTCCCTCGCGTTGTTGGCCAAGGACATCTCGTGCTCGCGCTCGAAGGTCTTGGTCCCGGCGTCGGCCTGATCGTCACCCGCACCGTCGCCGGAGTCGCGCAGGAGGTCGGCGATGCCCTCCTCGGCATCGCTGATCTGGTGGACGAGGCGGCCGATCTCCAGCTCGAGCTCGGTACGGACCTCCGCCAGCTCGACCTTGGTCCACGGGGACTCGTCCTCGCGCACCGCGGGGGTGGAAGCCCGGGCTTTCGGCGGAGCGGCCTTCACGGGAGCGGCCTTCACGGGAGCGGCGTTGTGTGCTGCGGCCTTCGCCGGCGCTGGCTTGGCGGGCGCTGTCTTGGCGGGCGCTGGCTTGGGGGGCGCTGTCTTGGGGGCAGCTGCCTTCGTCGGAGCGGCTTTCGCTGGTGCTGCCTTGGTGGCTGATGCCCTCGCTCGAGCCGTCGTGGTGGCTGCTGCCTTCGCGGGCGACGTGGCCGAGGCCGTCACGGGCGCGGACTTCCTCGCCGGAATCGCCTTCACCGGCGCGGACTTGGCCGGAGTCGCCTTGACCGGCGCGGACTTGGCCGGAGCTGCCTTCACCGGCGCGGACTTGGCCGGAGCTGCCTTCCCCGGCGCGGACTTCCTCGCCGGAGTCGCCTTGACCGGCGCGGACTGCTTCGCCGGAGTCGCCTTGGCCGGCGCGGACTTGGCCGGCGCGGACTTGGCCGGAATCGCTTTCGCGAGCGCTGCCTTCACGGCGGAGGCGGCCTTCTTCGCGGTCGCAGGGACCTTCGTGGTGGCGCGCGCAGCCCGGGAGGCGGGCGCAGCCTTCTTCGCGGTCGCGGCCATGGCCGCCTCCTTCTCCGGATCGGGGTTCGCCCCGGACCCTGACGCAGAGGCCCCGTCCCGGTGCCGATCACCGATGCGGGGTCACGCGGAGGATAGGGGCGGCCCGGCCCTTGATCAACAAGGCGCGCCGCCCGATCGGCTGACGATCACCGGGTCGGCCTCACACCGGGCCGGCGGAGGCCGCCGGTGCGTCGCCGGCGAGCACGGCCAGACGCTCGGCGAGGTCGATCGGGGGCGAGGCGATTTCGAGCACTTTGTCACGGCTTGTCTGGCCTCCTAGGAGCGTCACCTGCCAGGGCCGGAGCCCGAGGGCGGCAGCGACCGCACGCAAGACCGCCGTCGTGGCCGCACCGTCGACCGCACGCGCCGACACCGCGACGACGAGGGGTGCGTGCGGGCCGTCGCCGTAGCGACCCCCGACCTGGGTCCTGGACGCCCCGGGGCGCACGCGCACCGCAAGGCGCACCGGTTCTGACATACGTGCCAGCATCCCACCCCGTACGCCCGATACCCTGGTCCCGTCCAGGCACGGCGACGACGGGGACGAGTAGTCCCGCACGCAGCCACGAGCGACCCGGGGACGGTGTGAGCCCGGGGGTGTGCGCGGGGTGACCATCACCCCACCAGCTCTCGGAGGAGCCGCGGGAGACCGCGGGGTAGAACCGGGCGCCTGTGACGCGCGAGTGGGTCCGGCGTCCCTCCGGGGACGGCAGCCGGTCCAAGGAGGGTGGTACCGCGGGGTGCCGACCGGTCACCGGTCGTCAGCGCACCTCGTCCCTTCGTCCCGAGCACGCCCGACGGCGACACCGAACCGACGGGTCCAGATGCACGACGACGGAGGATCGATGTACCGCCCGGTACCCCCGCAGGTCGACCTGCCCGCGCTCGACCACGAGGTCCTCGACCTCTGGCGCGAGCGCGACGTGTTCGCCCGCTCCCTCGCAGCCACCGTGGGCCGTCCCACGTGGTCGTTCAACGAAGGCCCCCCGACCGCCAACGGCATGCCGGGGACCCACCACATCGAGGCGCGTGCCTTCAAGGACGTCTTCCCGCGCTACCGCACCATGAAGGGCTACCACGTCCCGCGCAAGGCCGGCTGGGACTGCCACGGGCTCCCGGTCGAGCTCGCGGTGGAGAAGGAGCTCGGCTTCACCGGCAAGAAGGACATCGAGGACTACGGCATCGCCGCGTTCAACGCGAAGTGCCGCGCGTCGGTGCTGCGCTACGTCGGTGCCTTCGCCGACCTCACCGACCGCATGGGCTACTGGGTCGACATGGGCGATGCGTACTGGACCATGGACCCGCACTACGTCGAGAGCGTGTGGTGGTCGCTCAAGCAGATCTTCGACAAGGGCCTGCTCGTCCAAGACCACCGCGTCTCGCCGTACTGCCCGCGCTGCGGCACCGGGCTCTCCGACCACGAGCTGGCACAGGGCTATGAGACCGTCGTCGACCCGTCGGTGTATGTGCGCTTCCCCGTCACCGGGGGCGCTCTCCTGGAGCGCCACCCGGGGCTCGCCCTCCTCGTCTGGACGACGACGCCCTGGACGCTCGTGTCCAACACCGCGTGCGCGGTCAACCCCGAGGTCGACTACGTGGTCGCGCGGACCTCCGAGGGCGAGACGCTTCTCGTCGCGGCGGCACTGCGCGTCGCGGTCCTCGGCGAGGAGGCTGCGGTACTCGAGACGGTCGTCGGCCGAGACATCGTGGGGACGCCGTACTCACGGCCCTTCACCGGTGTCGAGTTCCCCGTCACCGACGCGCCGCTGCACACGGTGCTGGCGGCGGACTTCGTCACCACCGAGGACGGCTCAGGCATCGTGCACGAGGCACCGGCGTTCGGCGCCGAGGACCTCTCCCTGTGCCGCGCCTACGGTCTTCCCGTCGTCAACCCGCTGCGCCCCGACGGCACGTTCGAGTCCGACGTCCCACTCGTGGGCGACATGTTCTTCAAGAAGGCCGACGCCATCCTCGTCGACGACCTCCAGGCACGCGGGCTGCTGTTCAAGCACGTCCCCTACGAGCACTCCTACCCGCACTGCTGGCGGTGCCACACGCCACTCGTGTACTACGCGCAGCCGTCGTGGTACATCCGCACGACCGAGATCAAGGACGCCCTCCTCCGGGAGAACGCCGCCACCGACTGGCACCCCGCGACGATCAAGTGGGGCCGCTACGGCGACTGGCTCAACAACAACATCGACTGGGCTCTCTCGCGCAGCCGGTACTGGGGCACCCCACTGCCGATCTGGCGCTGCGAGGCCGGGCACCTGGCGTGCGTCGAGTCGCTCGCCGACCTCGGCGCTCGCGCCGGGCAGGACCTCTCCAACCTCGACCCGCACCGTCCCTTCGTCGACGATGTGACCTTCCCGTGCGCCGACTGCGGCGAGACCTCCACCAGGGTGCCCGAGGTCATCGACGCCTGGTACGACAGCGGAGCGATGCCCTTCGCGCAGTTCGGCTATCCGCATCGCGGCACCGAGGAGTTCGCCGATCGCTACCCTGCCGATTTCATCTGCGAGGCCATCGACCAGACGCGTGGGTGGTTCTACACCCTGATGGCGGTCGGCACGCTGGTGTTCGACCAGTCGTCGTACAAGACCGTCCTGTGCCTGGGCCACATCCTCGACGAGGAGGGCCGCAAGATGAGCAAGCACCTGGGCAACGTGCTCGAGCCCATCCCACTCATGGACCAGCATGGTGCCGACGCCGTCCGCTGGTTCATGCTCGCCGGCGGCTCGCCGTGGCAGTCACGTCGTGTCGGCCACGGGACGATCCAGGAGGTGGTGCGCAAGACGCTGCTCACCTACTGGAACACCGTGTCGTTCCAGGCTCTCTACGCCCGCGAGTCCGGCTTCGAGCCGACCACGACGCCGGCTCCCCCGGTCGCCGAGCGCTCCGTGCTCGACCGCTGGGCCCTCTCTGAGGCGCACCGCCTCGCCCGCGAGGTCGACAACGCCCTCGAGGCCTACGACACGCAGCGGGCGGGACGCCTGCTGTCGGCCTACGTCGACGACCTGTCCAACTGGTACGTGCGCCGTTCCCGCCGCAGGTTCTGGGCGGGCGACGCGGCCGCCCTGGCGACGCTGCACGAGTGCCTCTACGTCGTCACGCTCCTGATGGCGCCGTTCACGCCGTTCATCACCGAGCGCGTGTGGCAGGACCTGTTCACCTCGACGAGCACCGAGCTCCCCGACTCGGTACACCTCGCGGCGTGGCCGGTCGTCGAGGACACCCTCGTCGATGACACTCTCGCCGAGCAGATGGGGCTCGTCCGTCGCCTCGTCGAGCTCGGCCGCGCCGCACGGGCGACGTCGAGCGTGCGTACCCGGCAGCCCCTCGGGCGCGCGCTCGTGGCCGCACCCGGGTGGGAGCAGCTCCCGGCCGACCTGCGCGCCGAGGTGTCCGAGGAGCTCAACTGTGGTGAGCTGATCGCACTCGGAGCGACCGGCGGCGACCTCGTCGACATCGCGGTCAAGGCCAACTTCAGGTCGCTCGGCAAGCGGTTCGGCAAGGGCACGCCCCCCGTGGCCGCGGCCATCGCCGCTGCCGACGCCGCCGCCCTGGTCGCCGAGCTGCGGTCGGGTGGAAGCGTCGTCGTGGTGGTCGAGGGCAACGACGTCGTGCTCGGTACCGAGGACATCCTCATCACCGAGACGCCGCGCGCGGGGTGGGCCGTCGCGAGCGACGGCGGCGAGACCGTCGCGCTCGACCTCGAGCTCACCCCCGCCCTGCGGCGGGCCGGGCTCGCCCGGGAGACCGTCCGGCTCGTGCAGGAGGCCCGCAAGTCCGCCGGGCTCGCCGTCAGCGACCGCATCGCCCTGTGGTGGGTGGCGTCGGACCCCGAGCTCGCAGGGGCACTGCGCGAGCACGGCCCGTCGGTGGCCGACGAGGTGCTCGCCACGTCGTTCGTGCAGGGCATGCCGTCCCAGGACACGACGGCCTCCGGCGAGGACACCGACCTCGGCATTGCCTACTGGATCCACCGGGCCTGACCGCTGGAAGCCCGCGCGCACATCAGGAAGGGCCCGATCCCCAGCACATTCGCGGGGTCGGGCCCTTCCTGATGTGACGAGCGGGGGCCGCCGGAGAACTCGCTCAGGCCTGCTGCGGCGGTGCATCGTCGGTCGGCACGGCAAAGGGCGAGGGCGGCGGCGACGACACTGGAGCCGTCGTCGGAGGTGCCGCCATCGGCGGTGCCACGGCCGGAGGTGCTGCCATCGGCGGTGCCACGACCGGAGGTGCCGGGTGGCTCACCACGGGTGGCGGCGTGACCGGTGCCGGGTGGGGCATGGCCGGCGCCGGCGCCGCGGGCGCCTGCGGTGCCAGCTGCGGTATGGGCGCGACGGCGGGTGCTGCCGGCGGGGCTGCCGCGAGGACCGGGGCCGCGGCCGGGGCCGCCGGTGCCGCCGACTCCCCGCCGCGGTTGTCCAGCTCGCGGAGCGCGGACTCGTGGTGCTGGCGAAGCCGGGTGCGGTACTCCCGCTCGAAGGCCCGGAGCTCCTCGACGCGCCGCTCGAGGCTGGCCCGCTCGGCCTGTCCGGTGCGCTCGAGCTCGGCGACCTTGGCTCGGGCGTCGGCGACCATCATGTCGGCCTGGGCTCGGGCCTTGGACGTGTGCTCGTCGGCCGTCTTCTGCGCGAGCGCCAGCATGGCGACCGCCTGCGCGTTGACGTCCTGGACCACGGGTGCCGGCTGTACGGGCGGCGCCACCGTCGGGGCCACGGGTGCCGGAGCGGCCACCGCCGAGGCAGCTGCCTGCTCGGCCGCGGCAACACGGCCCTTGAGCTCGGCGTTCTCGCGGGCGAGATTCCCGAGCTCGAGCTCGACCTGGTCGAGGAAGGAGTCGACCTCGTCCATCTCATAGCCCTTGCGCTTCGCGGTCGAGAACTGCTTGTTGCGGACGTCCTCGGGTGTCAAGGCCATCGGATTCACCTCGGTGGGCTGGTCGGGCGGGCGGTCAGGTCGTGGATCGAGTCTAGAAGCGGTTGGCCAGCTGGATGAGCAGTTGGACGAGGATGATCAACGCCAGGAAGGACAGGTCCAGCGAGGCCCCGCCGATTCTGACAGACGGGATGAACCGCCGGAGAAGCCGCAGCGGCGGATCGGTGAGCGTGTAGACAACTTCCACGATCACCAGCACGACACCGCTGGGATGCCAGTCGCGGGCGAACATGAACACGTAGTCCAGGACAAGCCGTGCGATCAGCACGATCCAGTAGATCCACAGGACGCTGGCGACGGCGCCACCAGGTGTCACGTCGGCGTCCGTCCTGGTCTCGAGTGGTGTGCGGAACCGGCTGCGCGGGGCGCGCGGCCGGCGTCAGCTCTGGTTGAAGAAGCCGTCCTGCGCGAGGCGGCGGGCCTCGGCAGCGACATCGACGTTGGTGGGCGAGAGCAGGAACACCTTGTTGGTGACCCGCTCGATGGTGCCCCGGCAGCCGAACACGAGGCCGGCGGCGAAGTCCACGAGCCGCTTGGCGTCGACGTCGTCCATGTCGGTGAGGTTCATGATGACGGGAATGCCCTCGCGGAACTCCTCGCCGATGCGGCGCGCATCGTTGTAGGTGCGCGGGTGCAGCGTCGTGATCCGGTAGGAGTCGATGACGCCGAGGGGCTCGACGGCAGCGGCCTCACGGGCGTGCACGGCGGTCTCGGTAGCGACCGCGGAACGCGAGGGGCGCACGGAAGGCTCGACCGTACGGGTGGCCGTGGCCCGGGCAGGCTCGGGCCGGACCTCGCGCACGGAGGCGTAGCGGGACTCCTCGTGGTGTGCCCGGGGGTCGACGTAGTCGTCCTCGTGCTCGGCGTACTCGAGGCCCTCGTCCTCGACCAGGCCGAGGTACACCGCCATCTTGCGCATCGCGCCCATGCCTGCTCCTCGTCGGATCTGTCCCACCCGGATCGCTGCGCCGCGATCACAGGCTCGTGCCCCCGGCGCGACCGGAGCCGACGCCTTCGCCGAAACGCTACCCGAGCGCGGGGCGACCGCCGAGCACCGCCGTGCCCACGCGCACGTGTGTCGCGCCGGAGAGGACCGCCGCCTCGAGGTCGTGGGACATCCCCGCCGACACCACGACGGCCTCAGGATGGTCTCGCTGCAGGCCGGCGACGATCCCCGCGAGTCGCTCGAAGGCAGCCCGGGGCTCCGCTCCGAGTGGCGCCACGGCCATGACGCCGCTCAGTCGCAGCCCCGGTGCGGCCGCGACGAGGTCGGCGATCTGTCCGACGTCGACGGGGGCAGCTCCCCCACGGTGCGTGCCACCGCCGGGGCTGGAGATGCCGTCGCCCAGGCCGAGGTCGACCTGCACCAGTGCCTCGAGGACCCGGCGGGCCGCGGCCGCGCCGCGGTCGAGGGCAGTGACGATCTCGGCGCGGTCGACCGACTGCACGACGTCGGCATAGGACGCTACGGACCGGGCCTTGTTGCGCTGGAGCTGGCCGATGAAGTGCCAGCGCAGTCCGAGGTCGGCGCAGGCGTCGTGCTTGGGCCCGGCCTCCTGGTCGCGGTTCTCCCCCACGTCGGTGACCCCGAGGCGGGCCAGCAGCCGGACGTCGGAGGCCGGCCAGGTCTTGGTGACCACGACGAGCGTTACCGAACCCGGGGACCGTCCCGCGTCGCGCTCCGCGGACGCGATCCGGGCGCGGACCTCGGCGAGGTTCGCCGCCAGCTCGTCGCTGCGGACGTCGTTCATGCCGCACCGGCGTCGGGGAGCAGGGTCACGACACCGCCGTGGCGGCCCGTGAGTCCGTCGCGACGGAACGAGTACAGCGTCGGGGTCTCCCAGGTGCACCCGCCGTGCAGCGTGCTCGTGACGCCCTCGGAACGGAGCCGCTCGACCACCGCGGCGCGGAGGTCGAGCCCCGGACGCCCACCCGTGGCGACCGAGGCCGCGAACGGGGCGACGGCGACGACCTCGTCGTAGCGCTCCCGGGGCACGTCGTAGCACGAGCCGCAGATCGCCGGACCGACCAGCGCGCGAACGCGGTCGGCACGTGCGCCGAGATCGACCATCGCGGCCAAGGTGCTGCCCACGACGTCGCACAGGACGCCGCGCCATCCCGCGTGCACGACCGCGACGACGCCGGACGAGCCGTCGCCGAGCAGCACCGGGACGCAGTCGGCGGCCAGGACGAGGAGGGCGAGGCCGGGCACGGTGGTCACCAGGGCATCGACGTCGGGGACGGGCCGAGTCCAGGGACCGGAGACGTGGCCGACGCCGTTGCCGTGGACGGGGGCCATCGACACGACCCGGGAGCCGCCGACGCCGACAGCCGCGGCGACCGACGAGCGGTTGGCCAGCACGTGGTCGAGGTCGTCGCCGACATGGTCGGCGAGGTTGCAGGAGTCATAGGGCGGAAGGCTGGCACCGACCGTGCGATCGGCGAACGCCCACCGCACCCGCGGACCCAGCGTCCCCTCGACGATCGCCCCGGCCATGCCCCCACCCTGCCAGCACCGGGCACGCGACGGCACCTCGTGCGACAGCGGGCGACAGCGCGATGGCCGGGACCCGAGGGTCCCGGCCATCGCCAGGGGAAGCTGCCTGTGCCTGCCTGCCTGCCTGCCTGCCTTGCGCGGCGCGGCTGCGGCGAGGTGAGCCGTCGATGTCGCTGTTCGCGCCGCTGCCGCCCTACTTCAGGAAGTCGGGCACGTCGAGGTCGTCGTCGATCGCGTCGTCGAAGACGATCCGGCGCGGCTCGCGTCGCGGCTCGTCCTCCTGCGCCACGGGGATCACCGGGGGCTGGCCGGCCTCGGCCGTCGCACGCGCCACGTCGACCGCGACGGGGGTGTCGTCGACGTCGCCGCGGGTGACGGGCTTGGTGCCCTGGCGGCGGGCCGGCGGCAGGCCGCCGTCGAAGCCCGCGGCGATGACCGTGACCCGCACCTCGTCGCCGAGGGTGTCGTCGATGACGGCACCGAAGATGATGTTGGCCTCGGGGTGCGCGGCGTCCGCGACGAGGCGGGCGGCCTCGTTGATCTCGAAGAGACCGAGGTCGGAACCGCCGGAGATCGAGAGCAGGACACCGTGGGCGCCGTCGATGCTCGCCTCGAGCAGCGGGCTGGAGATGGCCGCCTCGGCCGCGGCCACGGCGCGGTCGTCGCCACGGGCCGAGCCGATGCCCATGAGGGCGCTGCCCGCCCCGGCCATGATGCTCTTCACATCGGCGAAGTCGAGGTTGATCAGACCCGGTGTGGTGATGAGGTCGGTGATGCCGCTGACGCCCTGCAGCAGGACCTGGTCGGCCTGGCGGAACGCGTCGAGCATCGAGATGTTGCGGTCCGACAACGAGAGCAGCCGGTCATTGGGGATGACGATGAGGGTGTCGACCTCGGCGCGCAGGGAGTCGACGCCCGTGTCGGCCTGGACGCCGCGACGCTTGCCCTCGAACCCGAAGGGACGGGTGACGACGCCGATGGTGAGGGCGCCGAGCTGCCGGGCGATCTTTGCGATGACGGGGGCACCGCCCGTGCCGGTGCCGCCGCCCTCGCCGGCCGTGACGAAGACCATGTCCGAACCCTTGAGCACCTCTTCGATGTCCTCGGTGTGGTCCTCCGCAGCGCGACGACCGACCTCAGGATCAGCGCCCGCGCCGAGCCCACGCGTGAGCTCACGACCGATGTCGAGCTTCACGTCGGCGTCGCTCATCAGCAGCGCCTGCGCGTCGGTGTTGACGGCGATGAACTCGACGCCCTTGAGGCCGACCTCGATCATCCGGTTGACCGCGTTGACGCCACCGCCGCCGATTCCGACGACCTTGATGACCGCGAGATAGTTCTGGGGAGCCGCCACGGCGACAGCCTTTCCGCTCGACACGTGCCGGGGACCACATCTCTCACTCTCAAGTAGAGGCAAAGAGTTATGTCATCCTGTAGTTGGGAGAGAACGTACGACCCGGGCACCCGATGGCGCAAGGCGACCAGGGTGGCAATGCAGTGACCAAATGCTCACTGTGTGCGACATCCCGTGTGGCACACAGGGATACAAGCCCTGTCGCACGGCAGGCGCGGAGGAAGTGGATCTCGCGGACTGAGTCAGGGGCTCGGGCTGACGGTGAGACTCCCCTGAGTCGTCGGCAGGTCCGGGGCACTGACGTCATAGGACCGGGCCCGGACCTTGAGCAGCGAGGCCAGCACTGCGACCTTGCGCTCGGACTGGTCCGCGCTCCCCCACTGGACGCTCACACCGCCCGGGAGCAGCAGGACGACGTCGTCGCGGGTGCGGGCCGACACGGTCGCGACGGTGGCTCGGAGCGCCGGCGGGAGCGCCGAGACCACCTCGAGCGCCGAGGACATCGCCGACTCGCTGGACGCCGTCACGACGGGCAGCCCGCGCGGTGCCCCAGCGAGGGAGCCGAACCGCGCCCCCGTCGCGTCGAGGTAGGCGTAGCCGCTGCCCGAGCGGGTCACGACGAGCGGCGTGCGCTCGGTCACGACAACGACGAGGACGTCGGGCCAGCCGCGGCGGACCTCGACCCCGGCGACCCGGGGGATCGCTGAGACGCGGTCGATGATCCCGGCGACGTCGGCACGCGCGAGCGGCTGGCCGAGCGGGACGGCGACGGCGGCACGGACGGTGTCGGCGCTGACCTCGGACGCGCCGAGCACCCGCACCTCGCGGACACTGAGCAGCGAGGAGAACCAGACGACCCACACGCACGCGGCCACGACGACGGCGAGGACGACCGCGGCGACCCACTGCCGCGTGTGCCTCGTGCGGGTCGCCGCACCGAACCGCTGCGCGGAGTCCAGGAGCGTCACCGACCGGTTCCCTCACGAGCCCGCAGCAGGTCGAGTACCTCGGTGCCGATCATCGCGATATCGCCTGCCCCGAGGGTCATCACGACGTCGCCGGGACGTGCACGGGTCACGAGCTGGCCGGCGACGCGGCTCCACGACGGCTCGAAGAGGACCTGCTCCGCCGGGAGCGGGACATGGGAGGCCATGGCCACGCCGGAGGCCCCGGGGATGGGGTCCTCGCCGGGTGCGAACACCTCGAGGACGACGACCTCGTCGGCGATGCCGAGGGCCTCTCCGAACTCGTGCACGAACAGGGCGGTGCGGTAGTAGTGGTGTGCCTGGAAGGCAACCACGAGACGGCCTTCGCCGACCTGCTCGCGCATGGCGTTCAGGGTGGCCGCGATCTCGGTCGGGTGGTGGGCGTAGTCGTCGTAGACCCGGACGCCGTCCGCGGTGCCCTTGAAGTCGAACCGTCGACGAGTGCCGGTGAACGACTCGAGACCGGCAAGCAGGTCGGTCGGGAAGTGCCCGAGGCCGATGCCCGTGACCAGCGCCGCAGTGGCGTTGAGGACGTTGTGGCGACCGGGCACCCCGAGCTCGACCGCGCCGAGCCGCACACCGTGGTCGAGGACGTCGAACTTCCAGCCGTTCTCCCCGGCCGCGATGAGCTCGATCCGGTAGTCGGCCGCCTCGGACTCGCCGTACGTGCGCACGTCGACGCCCGCGGCGCGAGCCGCCGCCGCGAGCCGCGCGGCTCCCGCGTCGTCGGCGCAGACGGTGACGAACCCACCTCGCTCGCCGATAGCGGCGGCGAAGTCCAGGAAGCCCCGCTCGATCGCCTCGAAGGTGCCCCAGTAGTCGAGGTGGTCGGGCTCGACGTTGGTGACGATGCCGGCGTGGGCCGGGAGGGCGAGGAACGCGCCGTCGCTCTCATCCGCCTCGGCCACGAAGTCGATGCCGCTGCCGAGGTGGGCATTGCTGCCGCTCTCGTTGAGCTCGCTGCCGATCGCGAACGACGGGTCGGCGCCGCAGTGCTGCAGTGCCACCGTCAGCATCGACGTCGTCGTCGTCTTGCCGTGGGTCCCGGCGACGGCGATGCCTCGGAACCCCGTCATCAGCGTGGCGAGGGCCTCCGCCCGGCCCATGACGCGAAGGCCGCGGCCACGGGCGTCGAGGAGCTCGGGGTTGGCCGCCTTGATGGCCGTCGACACGATCACGGTGTCGGCGTCCGCGACGTTGGCCGCGTCGTGGCCGACCACCGCGTGGACGCCGAGGGCTCGCAAGGCGGTCAGCCGGCGCGAGTCCTTGGCGTCGCTGCCGCTCACCGGGACGCCGCGCGCCACCAGGATGCGGGCGATGCCCGACATGCCGGCGCCCCCGATGCCGATGACGTGCACGCGGCCGAGACCGGTGAGATCGGCGGGCTGGACGTCGAACGGCGTCATGGGGTACCTCCTGCGGACGTGCCATGGGCGGCACCTGCACCGGCGACGGCGTCGAGCACCAACGATCTCAGTCTCTCGTCCGCGTCCCGCTGACCGTGGGAGGCGGCGGCAGTCTCCATCTCGCGTCGCTGGTCGACGTCGAGCAGAAGCGGCGCGAGCACGGCCAGGACCCGCTCGCCGTCGAGCGAGGCGTCCTCGACCAGCAGCCCTCCCCCGGCGCGCACGACCGGCAGCGCGTTGAGCCGCTGCTCACCGTTCCCGATCGGCAGCGGCACGTAGAGGGCGGGGAGCCCGACGGCGGCGAGCTCGGCGCACGTCATGGCTCCCGCACGACAGAGCATCACGTCGGCGGCTGCGTAGGCGAGGTCCATGCGGTCGACGTAGGGCACCGCGACGTACGGTGCCGGTCCGAGCGCGCCCCGGGGCCGCTGGTCGTCGTTGCGCCGGCCCGCGACGTGGAGGACCTGGATCCCCTGTGCGGTGAGGCCCTCCGCGGCGTCGGTCACGGCGTCGTTGAGCCGCCGCGCCCCCTGCGAGCCACCGGACACCAGCAGTGTCGGACGGTCGGGATCCAGGCCGAAGAAGGTACGTGCCTCGGCGCGACGTGCAGGGCGGTCCAGCTCGGAGATGGTGCGGCGCAACGGCATCCCGATGTGGCGCGAGCGGGGTAGTGCGTCGGGTACCGCGCAGCCCACGTAGGACGTGAACCTGGCACCCACCTTGTTGGCCAGGCCGGGGCGCGCATTCGCCTCATGGACGACGATGGGGACGCGCCCGCGCGCGGCGAGGTACGCCGGCAGCGCGACGTAGCCGCCGAACCCGACGACGACGTCGGCGCCGGTCGATTCCAGGAGATCGCGCACCTCAGCGACCGAGCGGCGGACGAGGGCGGGGAGCCGCGCGAGATCGAGGTTGGGACGTCGCGGCATCGGTGTCGCAGTGATGAGTCTGAGGCCATACCCCCGCTCGGGTACGAGCCGCACTTCGAGCCCACGCTCGGTGCCCAGGGCGGTGACGCCGACCTCGGGGAGGTGACGACGCAGGCAGTCGGCGAGGTTGAGGGCGGGCTCGACGTGCCCGGCCGTTCCCCCGCCCGCAAGGACGACGTGCACCGACCTCACCGCCCCCGCGCGGCAGCGGGGCGGCGGGTGCCGCTTCGCGCCGGCCGTCCAGCCTCGGCGCGCGCGAAGGACATCAGCATCCCCAGCGCCACGAGCGTGGGCACCAGGGAGGAACCTCCGTAGGACACCAGCGGCAGCGGCACGCCGGTGATGGGGATGAGCTGCAGCACCGCGCCGACGTTGAGCAGCGCTTGCGTGAGCAGCCAGGCCACCACCGCCGCGGATGCCGTGCGCACGAAAGGATCAGTGGTGACGCGTGCCAGCCGGAGGCCGGCCACGCCGATGGCAGCGAACAGGGCGATGACGAGCAGCGAGCCGATGATACCGAGCTCCTCGCCGACCACCGCGTAGATGAAGTCGGTGTGGGCCTCCGGCAACCAGTCCCACTTCTCGCGGCTCGCACCGAGCCCGACGCCGAACCAGCCGCCGCCGCCCATCGCGCTCTTGCCGTGGAGGATCTGCCAGCCCGTGCCGAGCGCGTTGGCGTCGGGGTTGAGCCACGACGCGAAGCGCTCGAGGCGGTAGCTGTGCCCGACGCTGAGGAGGGCGACGCCGCCGAGCACCAGGGCCCCGCCGGCCACGAAGAGCCTGGCGGGTGCGCCGTTGACGTAGAGGAGGGCGGCGACCATCGGGACGAGGATGAGGGCCGTGCCGACGTCACCCTCGAGCAGGACGAGGCCGATCATCGCGCCCGAGACCGGGAGCAGCGGCACGAGCAGGTGCTTCCACTGGTTGAGGATGCCCTGCTTGCGGGTGAGGAGGTCGCTCCCCCACAGCACCAGGGCGAGCTTCGCGAACTCGCTGGGCTGGAAGCGGAAGGGCCCGCCGAGCTCGACCCAGTTGCGCTGCCCCGCGACACTGTGGCCGACCACGAGGACCAGGACCAGGGTGCTGAACGCGAACACCAGCACGGGGTAGGCGAGCCGACGCCACCACGCCACGGGGAAGCGGGAGGCCACCACCATCAGCACCAGCCCGAGGACCGCGAACATCACCTGGCGCAGCCACAGCGTGTACGCCGAGCCGAAGACGCGGTAGCTCTCCACGGTCGACGCCGAGAGCACCATCGCGACACCGAGCACGAGGAGCAGCAGCGTGGCGCCGAGGATCACGTGATAGGTCGCGAGCGGGTGCTCGGAGCGGGTTCGGCCGCTGGAGACGACGCGGCGTACTGCCTCCTGGGTCACTGCACGACCCGGCGCCGCACGGCGGCTGCGAAGTCGTCACCGCGCGCGGCGTAGTCGCGGAACATGTCCCACGACGCGCAGCCAGGGGCGAGCAGAACGGTGTCGCCGGCCCGTGCGAGGTCGGCGGCGGCGCTCACGACGTCGTCCATGGCTCCAGTGTCGGTGCGCGACACCTCCACGACGGGGATCTCCGGCGCGTGTCGCGCGAGCGCCTCGCGGATCCGACCGCGATCGGCACCGAGCAGGACGACGCCCCGCATCCGAGCCCGCGTACTCAGCACCAGGTCGTCGAAGTCCTGACCCTTGGCCAGGCCCCCGGCAATCCAGACGACCGACTCGTAGGCCATCAGGGAGGTCTCGGCGGCGTGGCAGTTCGTCGCCTTGGAGTCATCGACCCAGCGCACGCCGTCGAGCGCGGCGACCTCGGAGATCCGGTGCCCGGCAGGCTCGAACGCCTGCAATCCGTGGCGGATCGCCGACGCGGGGACGCCGTAGGCACGTGCCAGCGCGGCTGCCGCGAGAGCGTTGGCGACGTTGTGGGGCGCGAAGGGCCGGACGTCGTGGACCGAGGCGAGCTCCTGGGCGTTGTCGGCACGGTTCTCGACGAACGCGCGGTCGACGAGGAGGTCGTCCACGACGCCGAGCATGGAGCGGCCAGGCGTACCGAGGGTGAAGCCGATGGCGCGGCACCCCTCGATGACGTCGGCCTGCTCGACCATCAGCTCGGTGGCCGGGTCGGAGACGTTGTAGACCGCGGCGACCTGGGTGTTGCGGTAGATGCGCGCCTTAGCGTCGCGGTAGGCCTGGAACGAGCCGAACAGGTCGACGTGGTCCTGCGCGAGGTTGAGGCAGACCGAGGCGAGCGGGCTCGCGGTCGACAGGAACGGAAGCTGCGGCGCACCGACCTCCACGGCCAGGACGTCGAAGCCCCCGGGGGCCATCACCGCGTCGATCAGCGAGACACCGATGTTGCCGACGGCGGCGGTCCGCAGCCCTGCAGCACGCAGCATGGACTCGAGCATCAGGGTCGTCGTGGTCTTGCCGTTCGTGCCGGTGACGACCAGCCAGGCGGCCGGGTCGGGACCACGCAACCGCCAGGCGAGCTCGAGCTCGCCCCATACCGGAACACCTGAGGCGAGAGCAGCGGCGATCACCGGCGAGAGGGGCGAGAGCCCCGGCGACACGACGAGGACGTCTGCCTCAGCGGGCAGCGCGTCGCCGTCGCCCAGCCGGATCGCCGCGCCCACGATCTCGAGGATCGCCGCGCGTTCCCGCTGGCGCTCGCCGTCCGCGTTGTCGATCACCGTGACGCGTGCGCCGAGATGGAGCAGGTGGTCGGCGGCGGCGAAGCCCGCGATACCCACTCCTGCCACGACGGCGTGCACCTGCGACCAGTCCGACCCACGGGAGTGCTCGGACACGTCGGTCCTGCTCACGGCCGGCGGATCCATTCGGCGTAGAACAGGCCGAGGCCGAGCGCGACCAGGAGGCCCTGGATGATCCAGAAGCGGACGACGATCTGGATCTCGGCCCAGCCCAGCATCTCGAAATGATGATGCAGCGGAGCCATGCGGAACATGCGTCTGCCGGTCAGCTTGAAGCCGACCACCTGACCGATCACCGACAGGGCGACGATGAGGAAGAGGCCCGCGAGCAGCGGGAGGAGGAGCTCGGTACGGGACAGGATCGCCAGGGCCGCGACGGCACCACCGAGCGACAATGATCCGGTGTCGCCCATGAAGATGCTGGCGGGCGCGGTGTTCCACCACAGGAACCCGAACGTCGCCCCGGCCGCGGCCGCGGCGAACATCGCGAGATCGAGTGGGTCACGGACGTCGTAGCATCGTGCGACCTCGCCGAACGAGCAGTTCTGGCGGTACTGCCACAGCGAGAGCAGCGTGTACGCACCGAGGGTCATCACCGAGGCGCCTGCGGCCAGTCCGTCCAGGCCGTCGGTGAGGTTCACCGAGTTGGTCGTGGCGGTCACGAGGAACCAGATCCACAGCATGAGGGCGGCCGTGGGCAGCACCAGACCGGTGTTGCGGAGCAGGGAGACCGCGTGCGAGGCGGGGGTCAGTCCGTCCTTGTCGGGGAAGTGCACCGACATCCAGGCGAACGACAGCGCGACGACGGCCTGCCCGAGGAGCTTGGTCCGCGCCCGGACGCCGGTGCTGCGCTGCTTGAAGATCTTGAGGTAGTCATCGGCGATGCCGACGCAGCCGAGACCCACGGTCAGGTAGATCGCCAGCAGGCCTGACACCGTCACCGGTCGCAACGGGAACAGGTGCGCGCCGAAGTAGCCGATGAGCAGGCCGCCCAGGATCGCGAGACCGCCCATCGACGGTGTGCCGCGCTTGCCCTGGTGCTCGGGGTAGTGCTCGGCCTCGGTGGACACGCGGATCGCCTGCGCGTAGCCGTGCTGGCGCAGGAAGCGGATGAGCATGGGGGTGCCCAGCAGCGCGGTGATCATGCTGAGACCGGAGGAGATCAGGACGAGTCTCACGAGAGCGCACCGAGTTCCTCGAGGAGCCCGGAAGCAACCCCTTCCAGACCGATCCCGCGCGACGCCTTCACGAGCACGACGTCGCCGTCGACGACCTCGGCGACGAGCAGCTGCACCGCGGATCCCACATCGGGCACGGACACCACCACGTGTCGTCGCGCCGTACCGGCCTCGGCCGCGGCTCCCTCGACGAGGGCCCGCGACGCCGTGGACTCGCCCACGACGACGATCTGGTCGACTCCGAGCCGCACTGCAGTCCTCCCGATCTCCCCGTGCTCCGTCGCCGACACCACTCCGAGCTCACGCATCTCTCCCAGAACGGCGACACTCCGGCGAGCGCTTCGGGCCGAGGTGGGCCGGGCGATCGCGACGAGCGCCTCCAACGCCGCACGCACCGACTCCGGGTTGGCGTTGTACGCGTCGTTCACCACCGTGACACCTGCGAGGGTCTCGGAGACCTCCATCCGCCAGCGACTCGCCGTACGGGCCCGAGCGAGCGCGGCGCCGACCTCGTCGAGGTCGAGACCGAGCGAGAGGCCGACGGCCGCCACGGCCAGCGCGTTCGACACGTGGTGGCGTCCGTGGAGGCTGAGCGTCACGTGGGCCGACCGGCCGTCCGCGACGAGGTCGAACGAGGGCCGGCCGAGGTCGTCGAGGACGACGGACTCGGCGCGGACGTCGGCGTCGGTGTGCTCGCCGAAGGTCACGACGCGCGCCGTGGTCCGGGACCGCATCGCGCTGACCAGAGGGTCATCGGCATTGAGGACGGCGACGCCTCCGGCGGCCGCGTGCGGCAAGGCCTCGACGAGCTCGCCCTTCGCCCGGGCGATGGCCTCGCGCGACCCGAACTCCCCCACGTGGGCCGAACCGACGTTGAGCACCACGCCGATCCGCGGCGGGGTGACGGTCGTGAGGTAGTGGACATGGCCGATCCCGCGGGCGCCCATCTCCGAGACGAGGACGCGCGTCGACTCATCGACCCCGAGCGCCGTGGCCGGGAGCCCGATCTCGTTGTTGAACGAGCCCTCCGGTGCGATGGTCGGCCCGTACGCCGGAAGTACCTGTGCGAGAAGATCTTTGGTGCTCGTCTTGCCCGAGGATCCGGTGACTCCGACGACGATGAGGTGGTCGAGCCGGTCGAGCACCGCCCGCGCCAGTCGGCCGAGAGCGACGACGGTGTCGTCGACGACCACGCACGGGACGTCGAGCGGTCGCGATGCGAGGACGGCCACGGCACCCGAGGCGACGGCGTCGGGGGCGAAGGCGTGGCCGTCGTGGGACTCGCCGATCACGGCCACGTAGAGGTCTCCGGCGCCGATCGCACGCGAGTCGGTCCGCACCGCTCCGGTCACGACGGTCGCCGCGAACGCACCGCCGTGGAGCCGGCCCTCGACGGCCGCGGCGACCTCGCCGAGCGTGAGCGCGATCACGGGGCTCCCCTGCCGGCGCTGCCGACAGCGGGACGGCCGACGTCGCGCTCGTCCGTCCCCTCGGCCAGTGCCGCGGCGAGAACGAGGCGGTCGTCGAACGGCGTCACGACACCGGCGGTCTCCTGACCTTGCTCGTGGCCCTTGCCCAGGACGAGGACGACGTCGCCCGACGTCGCGGCCGACACCGCGGTGCGGACGGCCAGCCGACGATCGCCGGTCTCGTGCACCGTGGCACCCTCGACGCGTCGCGCCGCCTCGAGGAGCGCGGCTCGGATCGTCGCCGGGTCCTCCGAGCGGGGGTTGTCATCGGTGACCCAGACCTCGTCGGCCAGCCGGGCGGCTGCCTCGCCCATGGCCGGGCGCTTGTGCGGGTCTCGGTCCCCGCCGGCGCCGAGCACGACGAGCACGCGCCCGCCGGAACCGGTCCGCGCAGCGCCGATCGCCCGCTCGACCGCGTCCGGCGTATGGGCGTAGTCGACGAGGGCGAGCAGGTGACGTCCCGGATCAGGGTCGGCCACGCGCTCCATCCGGCCGGGCACACCCTCGCAGCAGGCGATGCCGTCGGCGGCGAGCAGCGGGTCGATCCCGGTTCCGACGAGGAGGGCCAGGGCGCCGACGGCGTTCGCCACGTTGAACTCGCCGGGCAGCCGGACCTCGAGCGGGACGTCGTCTGCACGAGGGCCGTGCACACGCATGACCGAGCCACCCGGGACCGCCGCGATCGCGTCGACCGTCCAGTCGGCGTCGGACTGCGCCACCGCGTAGGTCGTCACTGGCAGTCCCCGTGCACCGGCTAGCTCCGCGATCCGACGTCCGGCGTCGTCGTCGATGCAGACGACGGCGGTGCGGGCTCGCTCCGTCGTGAACAGCGACGCCTTCGCGTCGAAGTAGTCGTCCATGTCGGTATGGAAGTCGAGGTGGTCGGGGCTGAGGTTGGTGAACGCGACGGCTGCGAAGTGCACACCGTCGACGCGGCCGAGCCGCAGCGCGTGGCTCGACACCTCCATCGTCACCGCCGTGACCCCCCGCTCCCGCATGACGGCGAGCAGGGCGTGCACGTCGGTGGCCTCGGGGGTCGTGCGCGCCGTGGGCACCGCGTCGTCGCCGATGCGGGTGCCGACGGTGCCGATGACGCCGGTGACGTGCCCGGCGGCGCGGAGTCCGGCATCGACGAGGTAGCTCGTCGTCGTCTTGCCGTTGGTGCCCGTGATCCCGATGACGACGAGGTCGCGGGAGGGGTCGCCGTAGACGAACGACGCGACCGCGCCCAGGACGGCACGCGGGTGCTCGACGACGACGACGGGGACGCCGGCGGCGGCCGCCCTCGCCGCACCTGCAGGGTCGGTCAGCACCGCGACGGCACCGGCGGACATGGCCTCGGCGACGAACTCGGCACCGTGCGTGCGAAAGCCCGGGAGGGCGGCGTAGAGATCACCCGGCAGGACGTCGCGCGAGCTGTGGGTGACGCCGGTCACAGTCACGCCGGGAGCCGGGAGAACGGCGCTGTCTCGGCCGTTGCCGGCAGCGTCTGCGACCTCCGCGAGGGAACGCGGTGTGGTGCTGGGGCGGGGTCCTGCGGACACGTTCGGACTCTATCCCGCGGTCACCAGAAGACCGGGATGCGCGGTCGCACGGTGCCGGTCGGGGGGATGCGCTCGTGCTCGAGCCCGAAGGCCATGACGCGCTTGAACACCGGGGCCGCGAGCTGGCCGCCGAAGTGGCCGTTGCGCGGGTTCTGCAGGAACACGGCCACCACGAGCCGAGGCGCGTCGGCCGGGGCCATCCCGATGAACGACGCCGTGTAGCCCTTGTAGCAGCGGCAGGAGTCGTCGATGCGGTTGGCGGTTCCGGTCTTGCCGGCGACGCGGTAGCCGGAGATGGCTGCCTTGGGCGCGGTGCCGTCGTCGGAGACGACCGACTCGAGCATCGAGCGCACCTCGCTCGCTGTCAGGGCGCTGACGACCCGCGTCGACGTGGGGGTCGGCGCTGACTGGAACGTACCGTCCGGAGCGGTGTACCCGGCGACGAGCGTCGGCGTCACCCGGACGCCGTCGTTCGCGATGGTCGCGTAGACCGACGCCGCCTGCACCGCGTTGAGCGAGAGCCCCTGGCCGAACGCGAGGGTGCCGAACGTCGTCGCTGACCACTGCGACGGGTCGGGCACGTGACCGTTGCCCTCTCCCGGGAAGCGGAGCCCGGTCGGGTCGCCGATCCCGAACTTCTTGAGGTAGCTGTACAGCTTCGCCCCGCCGATGCGCTGGGAGGCGAGGATCGTCCCGATGTTGCTCGAACGCGCGAGGATCCCGTTGAGGGTGAGCTTGAGCGTGCCGTGCGGCACGTCGTCGTGCCAGGTCTTGTACTTGGTGACGAGCACAGGAGGCACGACGATGCGGGTGAGCGGCGTCGCCTTCTTCTCCTCGATGACCGCGGCCATCGTCATCACCTTGCTGGTCGAACCGGGCTCGAAGACGTCGGACAACGCGCGGTTGCGGATGTCGGCCTGCGCGGAATCAGCAGGCTTGTTGGGGTTGAAGGTGGGCACGGTCGCGAGCGCGTAGATCTGCCCTGTCCTGGTGTCCAGCACCACGACGCTCCCGCTGTCGGCGCGAGCGGCGGCGACGGCCTTGGCGATGGCATCCTGGGCGACCCACTGGATGTCGCGGTCGAGCGTCAGCCGGATTCCCGTGCCGGGAACGGGATCCGTGCCGGAGCTGTCCGCCGTCGGGATCTCGGTGCCGCGGGCCGAGCTCTGGAAGACCTGCGAGCCGGCGGTGCCCGAGAGCTCCTGGTCGAACCCGTACTCGAGGCCGGAGCCACCGTGCCCGTCACCCCGCACGTAACCCACGACGTTGGCGGCCACGGCGGCCGCCGGGTATACCCGGGTCGAGCTCACCTCGCTGAACACGCCGGGAAGCTTCAGCGCAGACACCTTGGACCACAGCTCGGGAGTGATCCCCTTGGCCACGTATACGAACCGTCGCGTGCCGGTCATGCGCTGGCTGTATGCGGCTGCGTCGCCGCCGAGGACGGAGGCGAGCAGGGAGGCCTCCGCGGCCGGGGCGGTCACCAGGGTCTGGTCCACGGTGACGTTGCGGGCCTGCACCGTGGTCGCCAGCGGCACGCCGTTGACGTCGGTGATGTCTCCCCGGATCGCAGGAAGCACGATGGTGCGCAGCCGCGCCTTGTCCCCCGCTGCGGCGAGGGCCGGCCCCTGCACGGCCTGGAGGTCGATGACCCGGCCGGCGACGATCGTGAGGGTGATCAGCAGGCACAGCTGCCAGATCCGCAGTCGGCGCACGGGATCGCCGGGCCGGAAGCCTCGTGGCAGCGGCGGGCGGCGGCTGGGTCCTCGGGGTGGGCGGCGCGGTGTCGGCCGGGTCGAGCCCTGGGCCGGACGTCGCGTGGTGGAGCCGCCTGCACGCGAGGGAGCCGTGCGCGCTGCGGGGCGGTTGCCGGACGACGGGCGGCGAGGGGGCGGGGCGAGCGTGGTCACCGGTGCGCTCCGGACGTCGTGGTGGGCGGGGTCAGGACGGCGGCATCGGACTGGGTCGACGGACTCGCTGCGGCAGCATGGCTCTGAGTCGCGGCAGCACCGGTGGCCGCGCCCTTCGTCGTCGTGGCGGTCGCGGACCTCGGCGCGGAGTTCCCCGTCGCTGCCGAGGTGCTGCTCCCAACCGTGGTCGGTGACCCGCTCGCACCGGCGCCACGGTGGGCCACAACGGCCGGCGTCGGGGTGCCGAGCACGGCGCCGTCGGCCAGGCGCAGGAAGACCGGGGAGCTCACCGGCACCATGCCGAGCCGGTCGGCGCGCCGCTGGAGCGCGTCGGGCGACTCCTCCAGAGCCACCTGCTGGATCAGCCGCTGCTCCGCCACACCGAGCTGGTTCTGCGTCCGGGTGAGCGCACCGATCTCGAAGGCGCCCTGGGCGAGCGTGGTGTTGAGGACGAGGAGCACGGCCATGCCGCCGAGGAGCAGGGCGATGACGATGAGCGCGAAGATGCCGTTTCCCGCGACGGCGGCGCGGGGAGCCGGCACCTCGGTGAGGGTTGGCCGGCGACGAGCGGCGGGCCGGGACGGCGTGCGCCGGCTGACCGGGCGCGCGGTCGCGGACCGGGCCGTGGCGCTCATGCCGCTTCTCTCATCCGCTCGGCCGCACGGAGCCGCACGGATGCTGCCCGGGGGTTCTCGCCGATCTCGGTCTCGGTGGCCTTCTCGGCACCGCCGCGAGTGACGATCCGCAGCTCCGGCTCGTGGCCCTCAGGAACGAACGGGAGATCGACCGGAACGTCCGTGGTCGCTCGTGATGTCAACGCGCGCTTGACGATCCGGTCCTCGAGGGATTGGAAGGACATGACGACGATGCGTCCACCGACGGTGAGCGCATCGACCGCTGCGGGGATCGCACGCGTCAGCACCTCGAGCTCGGCGTTCACCTCGATGCGCAGCGCCTGGAAGGTGCGCTTGGCGGGGTTGCCGCCCGTGCGCCGCGCCGGTGCGGGGATCGAGTCGCGGATCAGCTCGACGAGGCGGGCACTCGTGTCGAACGGTTCCTTCGCCCGCTCGCGCACGACGGCGTCGGCGATCCGGCGCGCGAAGCGCTCCTCGCCGTACTGCCGGAGAACGCGCGCGATCTCGCCGGCGCCGTAGGTGTTGAGGACCTCGGCGGCGGTGATGCCGCGCGTCGGGTCCATCCGCATGTCCAACGGCGCGTCCTGGGAGTAGGAGAACCCTCGCGCCGCCTCGTCGAGCTGCATCGAGGAGACGCCGAGGTCGAACAGGACGCCGTCGACCCGAGAGTGCTCGACCTCGTCGAGCACCCGGGGGATCTCGTCGTACACCGCGTGGACCAGGGTCGTGCGGGCCTCGAACGGCTCGAGCCGGACGGCGGAGATCTCGAGAGCTGCGGGGTCACGGTCGATCCCGATGAGCAGCACCTCGGGGAAGCGGCGGAGCAGTGCCTCGCTGTGCCCACCGAGCCCGAGGGTCGCATCGACGACGACGGCGCCCGGACGGTCGAGAGCCGGGGCCAGCAGGCCCAGGCAGCGCTCGAGAAGCACGGAGACGTGGGACGGGCCGCTGGTGGGCGGACCGGGGTCGGACGACGACGCGTTCGGCGCCGGGGACACCTCCGCGGTCGGCGCGGCGGTCGGATCGGTCACGGTCTCAGCCCAGCCGAGCCACGAGGTCGGAGACAGCGAGCAGGAAGCCGGTGGCGAGCAGCGCAGATGCCGCGAGGACGCCGGCGGGGCCGGTGAGGACCGTGGCGGCGGCGCGCAGGCGCCGAGGTCGCGGACGCAGGTGCCCGGGCATGGGCACAGGGGCGCTCGCCGTGGGGCGGGCCTCGTGGCGGATCAGGGTGAGATCCATCGTGACGGTGTCCTCCTCGCCCGAAGGCGCTCGCGGTGGGGGTCTCGTCGGTACCTCCGGCGGGTCGGCCGGATCGTGCCGTGCGGTCTCGGCGGTGCGGTCGTTCGTGGGACCAGGTCCCCCGTCCGTCACGCGGGGTGGGGCTCTCCCTGGCACCGGGGAAGGTGTGTCAGGAAGCCGGTGACGGACCGGAGACCTCGTCCAACGACGCTCACGCTGACGGCACCACCTCGCCGTCGAGGTCGGCGAAGCCTTGCTCGGTGCTCGCCAGGTAGGACTCCCAGGCCGCGGAGTCCCAGATCTCGATGCGGGTGTCGGCGCCCACGACGACGCACTCGCGGGTGAGGCCGGCCCACTCGCGCAACGTCGGCGGGATGGTGATGCGGCCCTGCTTGTCGGGCACGTCGTCGAACGCGCTGGCAAACAGCACGCGGGTGTAGGAGCGCACCTTCTCGGCGGTCTGGGTGGCGTTGCGCAGCCCGGCGGCGTACTCGGCGAACCCCTCGGCGGTCCACACGACCAGGCAGCGGTCCTGCCCCTTGGTCATGACCAGGCCGGCGGAGAGGGCGTCGCGGAACTTCGCGGGAAGGATCACCCGGTTCTTGTCGTCCAGGCGCGGGGTGTGGGTCCCGAGGAACACCGTCACCACCTCCAGGACTACCGCGGAGGGGGCCTGTCCCCTCCGGTGCGCGCCAACATACTCCACTTTACTCCACCGTCAACCACCATCGCTCCACGTTTCGCCGACGGATGGGAACTGGCGTCTGGGACGGCGCTGTCATCGCAGGTCAGAGCGGTGGAGTGAAATGGAGGGATGACGCTCAGGGATAGCCTCGGTGGCCGGATCCAGCGATGTCCCGGCGGGTCAGTCGGCGCAGTTCGACTCCTCCGGCCGTCCTCGCGCGCGCGGACGACGCCCTCGACGAAGCCGGGAGCGGATCTGGTGGAGCAGGGTGGAGGGCCGTGCGGGCGGACCGGAGCCGCGATCAGAGCTGGCGGCGGCGCTCGACGTCGAGGAGGGTCGGCGTCTTGTGCCCGGCCGGCCACTCGTGGATGACCGAGGACCGCAGGATCACGTCCTGCACCGACCGGTTCTCCCGGCTCACGGCGCACCAGAACAGGCCGATAGGGAAGGCGGTGCAGAACAGCGACCGGAGTAGGGCACCCGACCAGCGCATCCGCGTGCCCTTGCGACCCACGACCCGGAGACCGAGCACGCGCGCCCCGATCGTGCGTCCGGTGGTCGCGAACGCGACCGCCAGATAGAACACCATCAGGCTGAACCCGACGATGAGCACGGCTCCGAACGACCACGTCGGAAGCTGGTAGTCGCGCGGGTCGACCAAGAACTTCAGCACGGCGAACCCGGCGTAGATGCCCAGGGTCGTCGTGGCGATGAGGAGATAGTCGAGGGCACCCGCGGCGGTCCGCGACACGACTCCGGCGCGCAGGCCCTGGAAGGCACGGGCCCGGGGCGGGATGGGGTTGATGTGCTGGATCGGCAGCTCCTCACTCATCCGGGGGTCACCTCGCTGTCGTTGTCGACGGCGCTGTCACGCGAGGGACCCTCGACCGGTCGTCCCGGCGCCTCGGTGCGTCGGGCCTGACGCCGTAGCAGGAACCGGTCGATCCACCTGTTGACCAGCTCGTCACCGGCGACGGCCGAGATGCGTGCACCGTCGATGACCTCACCGGCCACGCCGGTCGAGGACTCGCGGATGATCTCGGGCAGGTTGACCTCCTCGATGACCTCCTCGGCCAGCGCGGCGACGTCGACCTGCGTGCGGACGATGTCGGTGAGGTCGAGGCTCGCGATCGCGGTCTCGACGATCCGCTTGAGGTCGACCCGCTCCAGCACGAGACCGGTGAGGTCCATGGTGTCCAGAACGGCTTCCACGAGCCGTTCAAGGTCGACCCTCTGCAGCACGATCCCGGTGACGTCGATGCGGTCGAGCAGCGGCTCCACGATCGCGGGGACCATCGCGTCCAGCGTCTGCCCGGTCGCCGCCGTGGCGTCGGCCCCGGCGGCGAAGCGCACCTGGCGACCACGGTCGGCGAGCCGGGCCGCGATCTCGGCGGGCGTCCAGGCGTCGGGCACGAGCGGCGGCCGGGCCACCAGCGCCCAGGTGTCGCGTGCGAACGGCTCGACGGTGCGGGCGAACGCCAGCGTCAGGGCCACGAGAGGGCGGGCCACGGTGACCGCCGCCCCGAGCGCGACGTCAAGAGGTCCCTCGACCGAGGCAGGCAGTCGCGGACCGCTCCGGCGCACGACAGGGAGCAGTGACCGCGCGTCGTCCGACGCGGTCCGGTGCTCGGGCTCTCCCTCGGTCATCCGCACATCCTCACCCACGTGGGTCGCTCACACCCGCCGGACCGGCTCGTCGGCGGCGGCGAGTTCCGTGGCGCCGAGTCGTCCCGCGGGCCAGGGACGGGCCCTGCGCTCGGCGTGCCAGGTCACGGAGAGTGACCACGGGCTCGCCCGATCAGCCGCCGGCATCAGGTGCAGCCACAGCGCGAGGTCGTCGATCCCACGGGCACCGCCTGTCCCCCAAGTCACCTCGAGCCCCACCAGCCGCACGAACTGATGAAGTCCAGGTGGTGATGACAGGCAACCCTTGCGTTTCCCTTGCGGTCACGGGGAGTTGCGCGCGATCCTCCGATGGACTCTCCGCACCTCGCGCCTGATCGCAGAATCCGGCACGGGGTCCGCTCACGGAACGAGGACACGCATGTCGACAACCACCCGCCACCGCGCGGCAGCACGACGGGCGGTCGCCGCCCTCGCGACGGTGTCGCTCGCGGCGATCGGCCTGGCTGCCGTCACCGCACCCACGGACGCCGCCACGCTGCAGTCCGTCCGGTTCAGCGTGTCGACCGGGGGCCCGGCCTACACCTCCACCCCCATCAGGGCCGACTTCACCATCGCCAACCCCGCGGCCAACTCCCGCTCGCTCGCGGCGTTCACGATCGTGGTGCCGCCCGGTGTCGGCAGGGTCAGCGGAGCGGGCGTGAGCGGACCGGGCAACTGGCGCGAGAGCGTCGTGCCGTGCGGCTCGGTCACCTCCTGCTCGTCGCTGGTGCTGGTCTACGCCTCGCTCCCCCTCTCCTCCTCCCTGCTGCGTCCGGGACGGTCGATGACGGCGTCGATCTCGTTCACGACCCCGTCGGCGCCGAGGAGCATCGCGTTCCAGCTGGTCGGGATCGGTGGCGGCGTCTTCACCACCCCGGACACCCCCACCATCAACGTCATCGCCGGTGACGCCGCGAACTTCGTGCTCACCTCCTCCTCGCTGGTGTCCCCGGCCAACGTCGCCGTCGCCGGAGAGGCCCAGTCCTTCACCCTGCAGGCCCAGAACGTCGAGAACGTCAACGTCCCCTACGGCCCGGCGACGGTGCGGGTGGCGCTCGGTGCCGACGACACGAAGGCCTCCCTGCTCTACGGCGCAAACCCACCCGTGCTCTTCGCGCCGACCGTCGACGTCGCTCTGCCGTACTCCGCGACCGGTTCCTACGGCTTCTCGATCGTGTTCAGGACCGCAGCAGCGCCGTCGAGCGTCAAGGTCACCAACCCGAGCAAGCCGGTGGTTCCCGGTCTCCTGAGCCCCGTCACCGTCGCCGCCGCGGCACCCGTGAGGATCACGTTCGACACGGTCGGCGACATCTCCACGGGGGCACTCGATCCCGCCCTCCCGAACCCGGCGAGGAACCAGCCGTTCGCGTCGACGTTCTTCCTCTTCGACGCCTTCGACAACTATGCGACCGCGACCAACGTCGCGCTGACGACGACTGCCGGAGGCGTCCTCGGCGTCGACGGCTCGAAGTACGTCGCGCCCACCGGCGTCGCGCCCGGCAGCATCACCGCGACGTATGACACCGTGACGCCGAGCCTGCCGCTCGCCCTCACCCTCCCCGGTGGTGTCGCCCCCAACGACGTCGCCTCGTTCTCGACGCCGGTAGACGGCGCGGGGGTCTCGGCGATCTTCGTCCCGAACTCGCCAGGCACGCTCACCGACCTCAACTGCCTGCTCGCGACCACCGACCCGGTCTGCACGAACGTCGCGCTCGACCAGGGCGCCAACGGCGCGGTCCAGCTCGTGCAGCAGCCCTGTGCCGGCATCGACACGGTCAACGGTGTCTGCGGCAAGGCCGACAACGCCAACGCACCGGTCATCACCTACGTCAAGGGTGACTTCGGCAACCTCTACAACCCGGGCGCGCCGGCCTCGGTGCGCATCACCTGCATCCGGACGCTCTGCCCGCACATCAGCGACGACGCCTTCACCTACAACGCGTGGGAGGAGTCGGCGGAGGACTACCTCACGTACCCGATCTTCGCGCTGCCCTCCGACGTCCCGCTGACACCGAGCTCGGCGTGGAGCACGGTGCTGCCCTGCCAGACGACGTCAAACGGCAGCCCGGCGACGATCACCGAGTGGAACCGGCTCGACTCGGCCACGACGATCCCCGCCGGGCAGCAGTTCTGCGTGGATGTCGCGACGATCACCCGCAACACCGATGGCACGGGCACCAACGGCAGAACGGGATTCCTCCCGGGGCCGCACTACGGCGACCTGTCGTTCTCGGTGTACTTCCTGACCGACCCCCGGCTGCACATCTGAGGTGGCGCCGGGCTCAGTCCCCGGCGTACCCCAGCCGTTCCAGGGCCTCACGACCCTGCCGCTCGAGCTCCTCGGCGGCAGGGTCGCCCTCTGCCCGGGCCAGCGCAGCGAGCTCCACGAGCACCCGGCCGACATCGACCTGGCCCTCGTCCTCGCACGCGACCAGCGCCTGCTCGAGCGCCACCCGGGCGTCCGCCGACCGGCCGAGGGCAGCGAGTGCGGTCGCGCGATGGCGGTGCAGCACCCGCACCGCGATCGCGATGTCGAGGGCCAGCGCGCGTGAGAGCGTGACGTCGGCGAGCTCGAGGGCCGCGACCCAGTCGCCGCGCGCCATCGCGACCTCGACGAGCGCGACCTCAGACTCCACGATGTCGCCCTCGAAGCCGAGCTCGACCATCTCCTCGCGAGCCTGCTCGACGAGGGCCCGGCCCTCCACGAACCGGCCGGAGCGAAGAGCGAGCCGACCCAGCTCCCGACGGGTGCTGGCAGCCCACTCCCGGCTACGGAGCGACACGAACACCGGCAGGACCTGGCCGAACATCTCCTCGGCCTCGACGAGACGACCCTGGTAGACCAACAGGTCGGCGATGTTGTAGTCGGCGGCCGCGGCACCCATGACGTCTCCCGCGCGCGTGTACGCCTCGTGCGCCCGTCGGTAAAGCTCGCGGGCCTCGTCACCACGGCCCTGCACGGTCGCCTCGTAGCCGAGGTGGATGAGCGAGGCCGCCTGCCGGGCGAGGTTGCCGAGGTCCTCGAACAGCGCGAGAGCCATGGGACCGTAGGGCTTCGGCGGTGTACGACCGAGCATGAGATGGACGCCGAAGAGGACGTCGTAGGCGTCGGCGAGCGCCACCGTGTCCCCGGCGGCCTCGGCGTCGGCCTCGGCTCGATCGGCCCAGCGGACCGTCTCCTTGAACTTGCCCTGCTTGAGGCGGCACCAGGCGTACCACGCCTCGAGCTGGGCCCGCTGGCTCAGCAGCGCCGACTCCGAGATCTTCTCCACCGCAGCGGATCCCGGGCCCGACGACGCGGCCGGGTCGACGATACGGATGCCCCTGCTCAGGGTGCGCATCGCCTGCGGGAGCCGCCCGAGCCGCTGCTCGAGGGTCGCCTCCTTGCGCAGCAGCGAGGCGGTACGCAGCCGGTCCCCCGGTACGAGCCGCCGGGACGAGCGATACGCGTCCCGGGCGTCGTCGAACGTACCGACGCTCATCTGTGCGTCGCCGAGGGACTCCAGCACGCCGGCCCGCTCGAGCGGGTCGAGCGCCGGCAGGCGACGTGCGGTCTCGACCGCACGGCGGTAGAACTGCACCGCCTCGACCGAGGCGTACTTCTCCTGCGCCCGCTCCCCCGCGACACGTGAGTAGTGCCAAGCCTTCTCCGGCCGTCCGGCATGGAAGTAGTGCAGCGACAGGAGCTCGGAGACGTCATCGGGGTCCGGCGTCGAGGTCTCGAGGTGCTCGCCGACCCGGCCGTGGAGGTCCTGACGCCGCCGGTAGGGCAGGCCCTCGTACGCCGCATCCCGGATGAGCGTGTGCTCGAAGCGAAACCGGCCGTGGCCGACAGCCTGGAGGAAGTTGCCCATCCGGGCCAGCGCGCCCCGGCTCGTGGGCAGGGAATGACCCGCGAGGATCGCACGGAGGTCTGCCTCGTGGAACTGCACGCCGAGCACCGACGCGTAGCGCAGCACCGTGCGCTCGTCGGGCGGCAGGCGGTCGATCTGGCTGGTGATGAGCGCCTCCACCGAGTCCGGCAGCGCGTCCACCGATGCACCGGAACGAGCAGCGAGGACCAGGCCGCGCAGGAACAACGGGTTGCCACCCGCCCGCTCGGCCAGGGCCGCCATCGCGTGCGGAGGCAGTGGTGAGTCGCTGAGGGCACCTGCGACGAGACCGAGCGCCTGCGCGGCGTCCAAGGGAGCCGGTCGCACCGACAGGACGTCGGGCCCGGGGTCGGGCACGAAGCCGGTGGCCTGGTCCCGGCGCAGCACGAGCAGCATCCAGGGCCTGCTGGCGACGTCCACCGCCAGGCGCTCGAGCAGCTCGGTCGACGCGTCGTCCATCAGGTGCACGTCGTCGAACACCAGGATCGTCGGGCCGCCGAGCAGGACGGACAGGAACTGGGTCGTGACCTCCTCGAGGCGGTCCTTGCGGAACTTCTCGTCCAGGTGCGCGGTCTCCGGCGTCGGCTCCATCTCGACGTCGAGGACCGCAGCGACCAGCGGCAGCCACGGCACCAGCGAGGGAGCGTCGGACTCGGCCCGGGCGACGAGCTCACGGCGCACGCCGTCCCCGTCGGCTTCGCGGGTCAGACCGAGCGCGTCGCGCAGCATCCCGCGGAACGGGTAGTACGCCGTCGAGGACTCGTACTCGTCGCACACCGCCGTCACGACGGGGAGGTCGGGCGCGGTGGAACGCAGCTCGGACACGAGCCGGGACTTCCCGATCCCCGGCTCCCCCACCAGGTCCACGAGGTTGCCGCGCCCCGCTCGTGCGGACTCGAGCGCACCGCTCAGGACCGCCATCTCCGCCTCGCGCCCCACGAGCGGGGAGGCGTTCTCCCGCTCGACCCGCTCCCCCACGACCGGTCCGATGCTGGCCGCGTGCACCGGCTGGGACTTACCCTTGACCATGAACGGCGGGAGCACCTCGACGTCGAACATCGTGCGCGAACGATCGAGGACCGCGAGGGTGGCGAGCACCTGCCCCGGCGCCGCCTTGCCCATCACTCGTGCAGCGAGGTTGATCGCATCGCCCTTGACGCTGAAGGTCTTGCGGAAGAGCGGGCCGAAGTCGCCGGCGAAGACCGCACCACGGTTGATCCCGATGCGAAGCGGCAGGACGCCCACCCGATCCATGATCCGCCGAGCTGCCCGCAGCATCCGCTCCTCGTCGTGGTCGGAGCTCCGTGGTGCTCCCGCGGTCAGCATGATCTTGCCGCCGTCACGGTTGATGTCGGTCTCGAAGAACGTCACCTCGTGGTGGGACGTCGCCTCCTGCACGTTGCGCATCGCCTCGTCGAGCGCAGCCGCGAGGGCCCCTGGCCCCTGATCGGCGAGGAGCGCGTCAGTGCCCGAGAACTGAACGAACGCAACGGCTATCTGCCGATGCTCCGCGTCGCCCGCTGCCTGGAGGAGGTGCTCCCGGATCGCGACCGGGAGCGTCACCCCGATGTCGAGGCCGTCGGTCGGGGGGCGCGGGAGGACGAGGAGGTCGTCGAGCCGGGGCTGGCTGGCAAGGAGGAGCCCGTCACCCTTCGGCCGCCCGACTGCTCGAGGGGGAAGCAGCGCCGCCGTCTCGTGACTGATGGCTATCTCGCCGGCGTCGGCCAGGGCCTCGAGATCGGCGCACCTGCTCGCCGACGGGCCGCTGATGAGCAGCTCACGGTGGATCGCCGGATCGCCGACGAGGAAGAAGTGGAACGTGCCGCTGTGCACGCCGACCGACATGCGCAGCACGACGCGGCCCGCGGACGTGTCGAGCTTGCCGATGGTCCGCATGCGCGCGCGCATGCGGAACGCCGCCCGGCACGCGCGTGCCGCGTGCTCAGGTCCTTGGAACAGGAGCAGGACGGCGTCCCCGCCCCACTTCACCAGACCGGCGCCGTCGAGGTAGGCCACCTCGAGGAGCTGGGCGAAAGTCGCGTTGAGGAGGTCGCTCATCTCCTCGGCGCCGACCTTGCCGTTGCGGGCGAGACGCTCGGTCAGCGTCGTGAAGCCGGAGATGTCGACGAAGGCCAGGGAGCCGTCGATCTCCCGGACGACCGCCTCCGGCGAGTCACGCAGCCAGTCGACGACAAGGCGCGGGACGTAGGGCTCCAGGACGGAGTTCGACCCGGCCGCCGCCGGCGGTCCCACCACCTGAGTCCCGGGTGCCACCCCTACTCCGGGTCGGAGGCCCGCGCCTCGTGCGCGCGGACCCGGGCGCAGAGCACCCGCAGCATCGGGACGGCGACCTCGGGGTGGCTCTCGAGAAGTTCCTCGAAGGTCCACTTCGACAGGGCGAACGTGGTCAGACCGCCGGCGTCGGCGACGACATCGGCCGACCTCGGCAGTCCGTCGATGAGCGAGAGCTCGCCGAAGTAGGAGCCGGGCTCGAGGACGGCGATGCTGACACCGTCGAGGTCGACCCGCGCCCTTCCGCGCAGGACGACGTGCATCTCGACCCCGGTCGGGGAGAACGCCTTGAAACCGGCCACGGGGTCACCCTGGGCAAGGACCCTCGCACCCTGCTCATAGGTCGCCTGGTGCCCACTGTCGGCGATGCGCGCGAGCACCCTCGGGGAGAGCCCGTGGAAGAGGTCGAGGCCGCTCAGGGTCATCACGAGGTCCGGACCTGTCATGTCGCCCGCCTTCGGTGTCAGGTCAGGTCAGGCTAAGGCACGGCGCCGTTCGGCGTGCGGCGATCGGCCCGCGCGCGCGACCCGCGACCCGCGACCCGCGACCCAAGTCAGCCGATCGAGTCGAGACTGAGCGGACCCGACGCGGCGGCCGGGAAGTAGTTCTGGCCGATCCCGGTCTCGCGCTTGGGGATCATGACCGAGCGCTTCCAGGACACGATGACGGCGCCGTCCTGGTTGAGTCCACGGGTGACCATCGTGATGATCCCCATGCCGGGTCGCGAGGAGCTCTCCCGCTTGTCGGTACAGACGCTCTCGGCGTAGATCGTGTCTCCGACGTAGACCGGGTGCGTCAGCTTGATGTCGGTCCAGCCGAGGTTGGCGACGGCGTTCTGGCTCATGTCGATGACCGACAGGCCGAGCACCAGCGCGACGGTGAGCCCGCTGTTGACGATGATCCGTCCGCCCGTGATCGGGTTGGACGCCGCCAGATGGGCGTTGAAGTGGTTCTGGTTGGTGTTGCAGGTGAGCTGGGTCATCCAGGTCGAGTCGGCCTCGGAGATGGTGCGACCGATGGGGTGCTGATACACGTCGCCGACCACGAAGTCCTCGAAGAACCGTCCGAGCTGCGCCGGGTGCACGGTCATGTCTGCCGCCTCTTCCCTCGTCGTCGGTGCCCAGCACCGAACCACTGATCCACTGAGTGCATTCGCGAGCGTAGTGAGGAGGGCTCCGGCGACCGGTCCCGGACCACTAGAAGCGGCGGAGCTCGGCGATCGCCGGGTTGTCGATCGCGACCGGGGGCTCGCCGTAGAGACCCGGCCCGAGCGGGACGGCCGTCGCCGCCAGGGCCGCGAGCATGGGGACGGCCGCGGCGTAGGCGTCGTCGGCGAGGCGGTCGGTGTGGGCGAAGTCGAAGATCGTCGAGGTGATCGCCGACGGCGCCGGCAGATAGACGACGGGGACGTCACCAGCGATCCGGAGATCGGCGATCACCTGCTGCCGGGTTGCGATCGCGAGCGACTGCACAATGACATCGAGGAGGCCCTCCTTCTCCCCGCGATCGGTTCCGAAGACGCCGCAGTCCAGGACCACGACCGAGCGCGCACCGCGATCGACCGCCTGCCGGAGCGGGACGTTGGCGACGAGGCCGCCGTCGACGAGGCGTCGGCCTTCGCGCTCGACCCAGGGATAGGCGCCGGGGACGGCCGAGGAGGCGAGCAGGGCTGACCGGAGGTCGCCGGTGTCCATCTCGACACGCACCCCGGTGTCGAGGTCCGTCGCGATCGCGACGAACGGGAGCACGAGGTCCTCGATGGTCGCGACACGGATGTAGGAGGCGATCAGGTCCGACAGCGGCCCGGAGTCGAACAGCCACGGCCGCCCGCCCCGGGCGGCGAAGGCGGAGGTGACGACGTTGCCGGGGAAGACCTGCTTGCGGTCGATCTGCGGCCAGATCTCCGCCAGCGACTCGGACGCGCGCGCCGGGGCGGCGGCGAGCACCGCCCCGTTGAGCGATCCGACGCTCGTGCCGACGACGAGGTCCGGGGACAGATCGGTCTCGGCCAGGGCTCGGAGCAGCCCCATCTGCACCGCGCCGTGCGCACCACCACCACCGAGGACATAGGCAACCGGGCGAGGGAGAAGCCGGGCGAGGGGGACGAGGTCGGGCGTCACCCCTCCATCCTGGCAGTCGGCGCCGCTCTCGGCGCGCGGCAGGGGCGGGTGGGCCGGGCCCGACATAGGTTGGGCGCGTGGAGCGCGCGGAGCTGTTCAGTCTCGAGTCCGTCACGCTCGTCGTCGACGGGCGTCGGATCCTCGACGGCCTCGACGAGCACATCCACGACGGTGTCGTCACCGCCATCGCCGGACCCAGCGGCTCGGGCAAGTCCACGTTGCTCCGGCTGCTCAACCGCCTCGCAGACCCGACCTCGGGCCGGGTGCTCTTCCGCGGCACGGACGTCCGTGACCTCGACGTCCTCGACCTGCGTCGTCGGGCGGTCCTCGTGCAGCAGCGACCCGTCGCCCTGACGCACGACGTCGCCGCCGAGGTACGGGTCGGGGCACCCGGGCTGTCGGACGCCGACATCGCCACGCTCCTTCGACGGGTGGCGCTCGACCCCGCCGAGATGCTCGGCCGGGACCCCACCAACCTCTCCGGCGGGGAGCTGCAGCGCCTGTGCCTGGCTCGGGCCCTCGCCGTCGGCCCCGAGGTGCTGCTGCTCGACGAGCCGACCTCCGCCCTCGACCCTCGCTCGGCCGACGCCGTCGACGCCGTCATCCGGGCGCTGACCGCCGACGGGCTCGCCGTCGTCCTGGTCAGCCACGACGTCGTGCGCTCGGCGCGGGTCGCGGACGACGTCCGCGTGCTGCACGAGGGCCGGGTGACAGCACGAGGTCCGGCCGGAGCGCTCGACCTCGAGCACGAGCTCATGAGCCCGCCGGAGGACGGCCACGACCACGACCCGGACGACGTACGGGCCCACACCTCGACGCACGACCCGCACGAGCACGTCGTCCGGCCGGCCGGACAACCGCCGGCGAGCGATCTCGCCGCCCGCCCCCAGGAGCAGACATGACCTCGATCCCGACCTGGAGCGCCGTCGCCGTGTCCGGCCTGCTCGTGCTGGTGGCTGTCGGCATCGCCACCTGGCAGCGACTCGGGATCTCGCGCGACGTCGTGATCGCCGCGCTGCGCGCCCTCGTCCAGCTCATCGCGGTCGGTGCGGTCCTGGCCTGGCTGTTCGCCCACGCGGGCGTGGCCGGTGCCCTCGCCTGGATCGTGGCGATGACTGTCGTGGCGGCCAACGAGTCGCGGCGACGCGGCCGCGGGATCCCGCGCGCCTACCGTGCCGCGCTGCTCGGCATCACCGTCGGGACTGCCGCGACTCTCGGCGTCCTGGTCGCGGGAGGCGTCATCTCCACCGAGCCCCAGGTGCTCATCCCCATCGGCGGGATGGTCGTGAGCGGCTCGATGCAGGCGGCGTCGCTGACCCTGACCTCGCTGCGCAGGTCGGCGGTGGAGAACCGCGCCGCCGTCGAGGCCGCGCTCAGCCTCGGTCTGCCCGCGCACCAGGCGTTCGCGTCGGAGATGCGGACGGCCGTGCGCACGGCCCTGATCCCGACCATCGACTCCACGCGCGTGGTCGGGCTGATCTCGCTGCCCGGCACGATGACCGGGCTGATCATCGCCGGGGTCGACCCCCTCGTCGCGATCCGCTACCAGCTCATCGTGATGTACATGCTGCTCGCGGCCTGGGCCGTCTCCTCGCTCGTGACCGCTCGGGCGGCCCAGGGGGCGATGTTCGACGACGCCCAGCGGCTCGTCCCGATCAGTGCCTGACATGTCCTGGAACGCAGGCGGGCCCTCGTTCGTCCCAGGACAGGACGGGGAAAGGTGAGGTCACCCTGCACAAATCCTGGGCCCCGGGTGACAATCGGTACTGCACGCCCCACCGCCCCTGAGGAGACCGCGTGACGACCGACCAGTCCGGCCCGCCCACCGCGCTGGCCCCGAGCCTCGCCGAGACCGACTCCGTCGGCGCGGAGGTCACCGCGCTCGTGCACACCGCGGCGCGCATCCGGCAGTCGATCGAGACCGTCATCGAGGGCAAGTCCGACGTCGTCCGCACCGCCCTCACCGTCCTGCTGGCCGAGGGACACCTCCTGATCGAGGACGTCCCCGGCGTCGGCAAGACGATGCTGGCCAAGACCCTGGCCCGGTCGCTCGACTGCTCCGTGCGCCGGATCCAGTTCACACCCGATCTCCTGCCCGGCGACGTCACCGGGGTCAGCGTCTTCAACCAGGAGACCCGCGACTTCGAGTTCCGGCCCGGGGCGGTCTTCGCCAACATCGTGCTCGGCGACGAGATCAACCGTGCCTCGCCCAAGACCCAGTCCGCGCTGCTCGAGGCGATGGAGGAGCGCCAGGTCACCGTCGATGGCACCACCTATGAGCTGGCGGCGCCGTTCATGGTCATCGCGACGCAGAACCCGGTCGAGATGGAGGGCACCTACCCGCTGCCCGAGGCGCAGCGCGACCGCTTCATGGCCCGGGTGTCGATGGGCTACCCCGACACCCGCTCGGAGATGGACATGCTCGCCGGGCACGCGTCGGCCAGCCCGATCGACCGCATCACCTCGGTGGCCGATGCAGCGCTGGTCTCCCGGCTCGTCGACGTGGTGCGCACGATCCACGTCGCCGACTCGATCCGGCAGTACGCCGTCGACATCGCCAACGCCACGCGCCAGCACGCCGACATCAGGCTCGGGGCATCGCCCCGCGCGACGCTGCACCTCGTGCGCGCGACCAAGGCCGCCGCCGCCCTCGACGACCGCGACCACGTGCTGCCCGACGACATCCAGTCGCTCGTGCACGCTGTGCTCGCGCACCGCCTCATCCTGACCGCCGACGCCCAGATCGCCGGCCGCACGACCGAGACGGTGATCACCGACATCCTGCGACGCGTCCCGGTGCCCGCAGCGGCCCGGGCCTGAGCCGGTCGGGGACCACGTGCGCGCAGGACTCAAGCAGCTGACCAGGCGGGGCCGGGCCGTGGTCGGCCTCGGCATCGCCGGCATCGTCGTCTCCCTGGCCCTGGGCCAGCGCGATCTGCTCCGCGTGGGGATCCTGCTCCTGCTCCTGCCGCTGCTGTCGGCGTTCCTGGTGGCCCGCACGCGCTACCGCCTCGCGTCGGCCCGCGGGCTGCGGCCCACGCGCGTCACGGTCGACCAGCCGGCGACGAGCGTCGTTCGCGTCGAGAACGTCTCGCGCCTGCCGAGCGGCCTCCTCCTCGTCGAGGACGCCGTGCCCTGGCAGCTCGGCCGCGCCCAGCGCTTCGTCATCGACCGGCTCGAGTCCGGCGGCCGCCGCGACGTCCGCTACGAGGTGCGCGGGGCCCTGCGTGGTCGCTACACGATCGGCCCGGTCTCGGTGCAGCTCGTGGACCCGTTCGGGTTCTGCCGCGCCACGCGCCAGTTCACCACCACCGACACCCTCACCGTGGTGCCTGCGGTCATCACGCTGCCCGCGATCCCCGTCGGCGGTGACTGGTCCGGACTCGGCGAGGCCCGCGCCCGCGCCGTCGCCTCGGCCGGAGAGGACGACGTCATCCCGCGCGAGTACCGCACCGGTGACGAGCTGCGCCGAGTGCACTGGAAGTCCACCGCCCGCAGCGGCGAGCTCATGGTGCGGCGCGAGGAGCACCCCTGGCGCACGCGCGCGACGGTCTTCCTCGACACCCGTGCCGTCGCCCACCGCGGCGAAGGTCCGGCGTCGTCGTTCGAGTGGGCGGTGTCGGCGGCCGCGAGCATGGCCTGCCACCTCGCCTACCGCGGTTACGCCGTCCGCATCGTCGACGCCGACGGCACCTGGCTTCGCCCTGGCGCCCTCGCCTCGGACAACCTCAGCGGACCCGAGGCCGAAGGCCCGATCCTCGACGTCTTCGCCACCGTCGGTCTGACCGAGGGCATCGCCCCGGGCGTGCGTGACGCCGCCAGCAAGGCGCGCGTGCGCGACGGCCTCCTCGTCGCCGTCCTCGGCGACCTCGAGGGCCACCACGCCGAGGCGGTCGCCTCCCTGCGCAGCGGCAACGCGAGCGCCCTGGCCCTCGTCCTGGACACCGCGGGCTGGGCGTCACGATCGACGACCCCCGAGGACGGCCGCGCCACCCGGGCCGCGGCCCTGCTGTCCGCCGCCGGCTGGCGGGTCGCACTGTGCGGGCCTCAGACCGACCTCACCGACGCCTGGCGCGGTCTGGCTCGCACCGGCGTCACCGCACCGGGTGCGCGATGAGCGCCACGTTCGCCACCAGGGTCGGCACCCCCGACCCCGGCCGGGACAGGTCCGGGACCCAGCCGCGTGTGCCGTCGCCGGGTGTCATCGGGCCCGGCATCGCCAGCGCTGTCGCGGTCCTGCTGTCGGCGATCGCCCTCGCACCTCTCGTGGACTCCGGCAGCTGGTTCGGCGCGACGTTCCTGGCCGTCGTCGTCGTCACCGTGATCGGTGCCCTCACGACGTGGGCGCGCGTGCCGGTGTTCCTCGTCCCGATCTTCCAGTCCCTCGGGCTGTTCGCGACGCTGGTCGCGTCCTACACGACGGATGCGCCGCTGAGGTTCGTCCCGAGCCCCGATGCCATGAGGGCCCTGCGCGAGGTGCTCTCGGCGGGGATGGGCGACATCGACCAGTACTCACCTCCCGTGCCCTACTCCGCGGGCGTCTCCGCCGTCGTCGCGATCGGGATCGGCTGCGTCGCCATCGTCGTGTTCGTCCTGGAGGTCAACCTGCGGATGCCGGTCGTGGCGGGCTTCGCGCTGATCGCCGTCTACGTCGTCCCCTCGTTCGTCCTCGACGACGGCTCGCCGTGGTGGGCGTTCGCCTTCGTCGCGGTGGGCTGGATGGTCCTGCTGATCAGCGACGAACGGGTCGGGCTCGTGAGCTGGGGCCGGCTCCTGCGTCGCGCGGACAAGAACGGCCCGGGATCCCCCCTGGCGGGACTGTCGTCGGCCGCCATACGGCTCGGCGCGCTCGCGATCGTCACTGCGATCGCGCTGCCGATCCTCATCCCGAGCCTCGCCGACGCCGTCCTCGGCCGCTCCGCGACCGGCCTCGGCGGCACCGGCGACGGCACCGGCGCACAGGGCGACGCGTCATCGACCGTGGGCCTGGGCGCCGTCGTGTCACTGCGTCGCGACCTCAGGCAGAACAAGGAGGTCGTCGTCCTTCGCTACACGACGACGGCCACGAATCCCTCCTACCTGCGCGCCGCCGTCCTCGAGGACTACGCCAACGAGTCCTGGCGGGCCCGTGACTTCCAGCCCGCGTCCTCGACCCGCGTCGTGGACGGCACCGACCTGCAGACCGACATCGGCACGACCGTGGCGACCACGCCGACGACGTACACGTTCAGCGACGTCAAGCTCGACGCGTCCTACCTCCCGGTGGCCGAGCACGCCGAGAGGATCTCCGGGCTCGCCGGGCAGTGGTACGTCGACTCCCAGACCCAGACCGTCTTCGGCGTCGACTCGACCACGAGCGGAGCCAGCTGGGGCGTCGGCGCCCTCGAGACGAGTCCGACCATCGCCCAGCTGCGCAGCTCGACGCCGGCTGCGGCACCGGACCCCGAGCAGGTGCGCCTCGCGGCAGGGATCCCCCCGGACCTCGCCGATGCCGCCCGCGCCTGGACGGCCGGCGCGACGACCAACTTCGACCGCGCCGTGGCGCTGCAGAACTACTTCCGCGACCGCTTCACCTACGACGCCAACGCCAAGTCCGACCAGTCGACGTCCTACCTCGAGCAGTTCCTCCGGGATCGCACGGGGTACTGCGAGCAGTTCGCCGCAACCATGGCCCTCATGGCCCGTTCCCTCGGGATCCCGGCCCGCGTGGTCGTGGGCTACACCCCCGGCACGAGGTCCGCGGACGACGTCTGGGTCGTGCGGGGCAAGGACGCGCACGCCTGGCCGGAACTGTTCCTCGGTGGGGTGGGGTGGGTCCGGTTCGAGCCGACTCCGGGCGGGGCCGCCGGCGGCGGTGCTGCTCCCCTCCCCGTCACCAGCAACGTGCCCGCCGCGACGCCGTCGTCCTCCACCGGACCCGGTGCGACGCCGAGCGGTGACCCCAAGCTCTCCCGGCTCCTCGAGGCCGAGCGTCCGGCCGATGCAGGGACCTTCGACGGCCCGGCCGTCGACACCGCGACGACCGCCGATCAGTGGCGGCTGCGCGTGCTGCTCGGCGTCCTCGTGCTCGGCCTGGCAGCCGCGGCCGTGCCCGCGGTGTGGCGCTGGGCCCGACGCCGTCGCCGGCTCTCGACCTCGGCCAGCGTCGAGGACGCCTGGGAGGAGCTGCGCGACACCGCTCGAGACCTCGGCGTCCCCTGGTCGGATGCCCAGACCCCGCGACAGGCGGTCGCGGCGGTGATCACCCGGCAGCGCCTGCGCGGGGCAGACGCCGACGCCGCCACCCGGGTCGGACGCACCACCGAGCGCTCCCGCTACGCGGCTACGGCACCCTCGACGATCGGGCTCGCGGACGACGTCTCGACCGTGCGCACGGCGCTGCTGGACCGCGTCGACCTCGCCACCCGCGTGCGCGCCACACTGCTACCGGCGTCGCTGCGCAACCCCCAGGACTGAGGGCGGCCCGCGGCGTCAAGCCCCGGACCTAGCAACGGCCGCGGACCCAAGGTCCACGGCCGTTCTTGGTGCGGGGAGGGCGGTCAGGAGTCCTCACCCTCGCGACGCTTGCGGAACCGTTCCTCGACGCGGTCCATGAACCCCGACTTGGGCGCCTTCGACGCGGGAGCAGGCGCAGCGCGACCAGGTGCCCCTGGCGCCGTCGGCGGCTCGGGCTTGGCGCGCATCGTGGTGATGACCAGGCTGGTGCCGGCGAGCATGACCAGGAAGCCGAGGACTCCCACGGGCACGAGCGAGGTCGCGGCACCGGCGACGAGGGCGGCGACACCGACGAGGGAGGTCAGCACACCGATTGCCGCTAGGCGGCGGCTGCCCGGTCTCGGACCGGCTGAACGCAGGCTCGAGGCAAACTTCGGGTCCTCGGCATAGAGGGCCCGCTCCATCTGCTCGAGCAGGCGCTGCTCGTGCTCAGAGAGCGGCACGGCTCCTCCTCGGTCCTGTCGGCGGCCACGGGGTCGGGCGAACGTCGTCGTGCAACCAGTCTTCTACCACGAGGATATGCAGCGAAGGGCGAAGTGGAAACCCGGACGGGTATTTCACCTCGCGATGCGGCGTTGCCTCCATCAGGAAGATCGGTCACGACGGACTCGAACCTGAACGTTTCCACGCGATCGACCTCGCCGGGTCAACGACCCGTGCCCGGCGGGAGTTCCCGCGCCGGGGGTCGTGCGGCAGGCACGGTGGCTCGCGGCGTCGGTCAGGACCGCGGGCGCGGTGCCACGGGTACCCCGCCGAAACCGTCGTCGTCACCGGTCCCGAGGAGTCTTGCGGGCCGCACCGCGCCCCGCCCGAAGCGGGCGCTGGCCCGGTCCACGGCCTGCTCGGCCTCGCGCCACCCCAGCTCGGGTTCGTCCATGAGCATCTGCCGGGGCGCGGCGGCGGCGTCGAGCAGGCCCTCGACGCGCACCCCGACCAGCCGCAGCCGCGCCCGCTGCAGCCCCAGGGCGTCGAACAGATCGCGTGCGGTGCCGTAGATCTCACGCCCGACGTCGGTGGCCGAGCGCAGTGTCTTCGAGCGCGTGATCGTGGAGAAGTCGGCGAACCGGACCTTGATCACCACGGTTCGGCCGGCATAGCCCTGCTGGCGGAGCCGGGCCGCGACCTTCTCCGAGAGCCGCAGCAGCTCGCGCCGGATCACGTCGGGGTCGTCGATGTCGCGGGGGAAGGTCTCCTCGTTGCCGATGCTCTTCTCACCCTCGGGGACCTCGACCGAACGCGGGTCACGGCCCCAGGCCAGCGCCGCGAGGTGGGTGCCCGTGGCCGGCCCGAGGGCGCGCATGAGGGTGGTGACGGGGGTGTGGGCGACGTCGCCGACGGTGGTCAGGCCCAGCCGCAGCAGCGCCTCCTCGGTCTTGTCCCCCACCCCCCACAGCTCCCCGACCGGAAGCGGGTGCAGGAAGGAGACGACGCGGTCGTGCGGCACGACAAGGAGGCCGTCGGGCTTGGCCCGGGTCGAGGCGAGCTTGGCTACGAACTTGGTCGAGGAGATGCCGACCGAGCAGGTGATGCCCTGCTCGTCGTGCACCCGTGACCTGATGTCCTCGGCGATGAGGGCCGGCGGTCCCAGCCGGCGGATCGCTCCGGAGACGTCGAGGAACGCCTCGTCGAGACTCAGCGGCTCGACGAGGGGGGTGACGTCGCGGAACACGGCCATCACCCCGGCGGAGACATCGGAGTAGAGCTCGAAGTTCGGCGGCAGGACGACGAGGTCAGGGCACAGCCGCTTCGCCCGCGACATCGGCATCGCCGAGTGGATGCCGTACCTGCGCGCCTCGTAGGTAGCGGCCGTGACGACCCCGCGCGACTCGGAGCCACCGACGATGACGGGCAGCCCGACGAGGTCGGGGCGCGAGCGCAGCTCGCAGGAGGCGTAGAACGCGTCCATGTCGACGTGGAGGATCGGGCAGCCGTCGTCGTCGCGGCGACCGGTGCCATCGACGAACCGGGCGTCGCCCGAGTGCTCCCCGTCAGAACCGGAGCCGGTGTGCGCGGAGACGTCGGCCTGGGTCAGGCGCGCCCCGCGGGTGATCTGGCTGCGGCTCACGAGGCCATCATCTGCCCTGGCCGCGACATCGCGGCACCCTCCGCCGCGACGGCGTGACGCGAGACGTGGCGCCGGCGCCGGGCCGGGCCGGGCCGACGGTGACGCCACCTCCCGCTGGTGCTGGTGCTGGCATCACCATCCCGAGCTGCCGGGGCTGGAGTGCCACAGCTTGCTCGGCGGGGTCTTCCGCTGCGCAGCAGGTGTCTCGGTTGCGGTGGTGGTGACGGGGTCGGTGACGGTGGCGGGATCGAGGGCCTTCTCCTGGGCGGCCCTGCTCCGAGCCCGCTCCGCCGTGCTCTGCGACCGGGTGTCGGCGGCGTCGATCCCCTGCGGCTTGATGTCGGCATAGGGCGACTGGCGGAAGCCGCTGGCGTGGACGAGAACGCGACGGACGCGTTCCTCCCGTCCCTCCCCGGCGAGGTCGGACCCCCGCTGCCCCATCCCTCCGGCGCCGGAGCCGCCCGAGCCACCCGAGCCGCAAGGACCGCTCGGCGAGCCGGCTACGACCGGCCGCGACGAGCGGCTACCGGCACGACCGGTGACCGCGACCTCGTCGCCGTCAGACAGCGTGCCGGCGCTCGCATCGATGAGCCTGGCGACCCCCGACAGGCCGCCGGAGCGCCACGCGTCGTGGACCGTGCCGAGCTCCCATGCTCCGGTGGCCCTGATCGAGATGCCGCGCGGACCGGTACGGCGGATCACCCCGCGCACGAGCAGCAGCCAGGACCCGAACACCGTGGCGGCGTAGGGGCCCTGGACGTCGTCGAAGAACGTGGCGTCGACCGGGCCGGTGGAGTCGTCGAGGGTGAGGAACACGACGCGGCGTCCCGACCGCACCGGTGGGGTCTGGGTGGCGACCTTGACCCCCGCCACGAACACCTCGGACTGGTTGCGACGGGTGAGCAGGTCACGCGAGCGGGTGACGCCGATCGCGCTGAGCAGGGGCGAGTAGAAGTCGACGACATGACGGCTCGCGTCGAGGCCGAGAACCTCGAGCTCGGCACGTACCCGCTCGGCAGCGGTCATCTCCGGCAACCCGCTCGAGGAGACCTCGCCAGGGGCGTCGCCGAGGTCGAGAGCAAGCTGGACGTCGAGGTCGGCGGCCGGCGTGGCCACCGCGGGCGCCCTCGCCTGGCGTCTCGCTGCGGCGACGACGTCGGTGGCGGCGCCCGACACCGTGGCCGAGGTCAGCGGCACGGGGCGGCCGCGGGGAGCCGCCGCACGGGCGGCACGGGTGGTCGCCCGGGTGTGCCGGTCGAGGTCGGCAACCTGGAGGAGAAGGTCGCGCCGGGTGACCCGGCCGCGGCGGCGCACCGGGCTCGAGAGCCCGATGCCGTAGAGGGAGTCCAAGCCGCCCGCGAGGACGAGCCGCTCGACCACCGGACGGGCGACCCGGGCGCGGTGCCAGAAATCCGACAGCGAGCCGTAGGGGCGTCCGGCGACGACACGCTCGACCTCGGCCGCGCTGATGCCCTTGACGTCGGCGAGCGAGAGCCGGATGCCGTATGCCGAGCCGTCGGGCAGACCGGGCACGTCACCGGGACGACGGGGACGCTCGCCGAGGATCTCCGGCGGCGGTTCGTCATAGGGCGAGACCCTCTCCACGCGGTAGGTGCCGTCGGAGGCGTTGACGTCGAGGCCGAGGATGGCGATGCCGAGGTTGCGAGCGTCGTCGAGGATCAGTCGCTTGGGGTACATCCCTGGGTCGTAGGTCAGGACGCCGGCGAGGAACGCCGCCGGGTGATGGGTCTTGAGCCAGGCCGAGTGGTAGGTGGGCAGGGCGAACGCGGCCGCGTGCGCCTTGCAGAACCCGAACGACGCGAACGCGACGAGCACCTCCCACACCCGCTCGATCGTCACGAGGTCGAAGCCGGCGTCACGCGCCGCTGGGTAGAACCAGGCGCGCACCTCCTGCTGACCCTCGGGCGAGCCGAGGCTGCGCCGCACCTCGTCGGCCTCGGCGAGCGAGCAGCCGGTCATCGCCGACACGATGCGCAGCACCTGCTCGTGGAAGACGACGACGCCGTAGGTCTCCTCGAGCGCGGGACGCAGGGAGGGGTGGAGGTAGACCGGGTCGTTCCAGCCTTGCCGGGCGCGCAGGAACGGCGTGACCATGTCGGACTTCACCGGCCCGGGGCGAAACAGCGAGATGTCGGTGATGAGGTCGCCGAACGTCTCGGGCGCGAACTTGCCGACGAGCTCGCGCTGCCCCGGCGACTCGATCTGGAAGCAGCCCAAGGTGTGTGCGGACTTCACGAGCGCGTAGGTCGCGGGGTCGTTGAGCGGGACGGCGTCGAGATCGACCTCGACGTCGTCGACACGCGCGATCTCGGTGAGTGCGTAGGCCATCGAGGACTGCATGCGGATGCCGAGGACGTCGAGCTTGAGCAGCCCGAGCTCCTCGACGTCGTCCTTGTCGAACTGGCTCATGGGAAATCCCATCCAACTCGCCTCGACCGGGGTGCGGTCGAGCAGGGTGGCGTCGGAGAGCAGGACGCCGCAGGGGTGCAGCGCGATGTGGCGCGGCAGGCCGTCGAGCGCCTCGACGAGGGTGAGGAAGCCGTCGAGCTCGCCTCGCGCGGCGAGCCTGCCCAGCCCGGAGGAGCGCAGCTCGGGCAGCTCCTCGAGCGCCTGGCGCGCGTCGCGTGCCCGGATGTGCGGGAAGGACTTCGCGAACGCGTCGATCTCCCCGACCGGCATGCCGAGCGCGGCCCCGACGTCGCGCACCGCATGGCGCACGCGATAGGTGTCGCGCATCGAGACACAGGCGCAGCGCTCACCGCCGAAGCGGTCGAGGATGCGCCCATAGACCTCGGTGCGCCGGGCGGACTCGACGTCGACGTCGATGTCGGGCAGCGCACGGCGCAGCGGCGAGAGGAACCGTTCCATCAGCAGCCCGTGCGCGAGAGGGTCGACGCCGGAGATCCCCAGCAGGTGGTTGACCAGGCTTCCCGCGCCCGAGCCCCGGGCCGCCACCCGCACCCCCATGTCGCGGATGAGGTCGACCACCTCGCCGACGGTGAGGAAGTAGCCGGCGAACCCGAGCGTGGCGATGGTGGCGAGCTCGGCGTCGAGCCGCTCGTGGGCGTTCCGGGGGGTGTGCCGGCTGCGGTCGAGATAGGCGGTGAGCGCGGAGTCGCAGCGGGCGCGCAGGTGCCGGTCGGCCTCGAGCGCCTCGGCGGCCAGGGCGGCCGGCCCGCGATCGCGCAGGACGCTGCTGCGCCCGGCCGAGCGGGCGGGCAGCAGGAGGTCGAGCTCGGGCACGTGCACCTCGCCGATGCCGAGGTCGGCGACGGGGTCGAGGCGGCAGGCATCGGCCAGGGCCCGGGTGTCCGACAGCAGCCGGCCGACCTCGCGACGCTCGCCGGAGTCGCCCCCCGCGACGCCCGACAGGTGCACGACCTCGCGGGCGACACGCTCCATGTGCGCACCGTCGGCGAGGTAGCCCTCGCCGTTGGCGCGGTCGAGGTGGCGGGAGTCCAGTGGGACGAGACGCCGGATGGCATCCAGGACGTCGACGACCGGCGCCTGGTCGCGCTCGGCGTGCCGTACGGCGTTGGTGAGCACCGCCGGCAGGTCGTGGTCACGGGCGAAGCGCAGGGCCCGGGCCGCGACCGCCGAGGAGTACTGCTGGCCGCGGGTGGGCGCCCCGGAGAGGTCGCTCACCGCGAGAGCGCTGTCGCGGGCGCGGTGGCTCACGACCTCGATCGCGAGCCGACGCCCGAACACCTCGCGCCAGGGTGCCAGCGCCGCCTCGGCCAGATCGGGACGACGCCGGGCCAGCGCACGGCCGACCTCGGACTCCGGACCGAGCACCAGGACGAGGCCCTCGGCATGCTCGGCGACGATGTCGACGGTGGCGACCGGGGATCCGCGGCGCACCTCAGGCACCTGGGACCTCGGGTCGAGATCGACTCCTCCACGCAGGCCACCGAGACCACCAGGACCACCAGTGCTGGCGAGCCCGCCGAGGTCGGTAGGCAGGTCGGGACGGAGCCCGAGGTGCGCGGCGGAGACCAGCCGGCACAGCGAGGCCCAGCCCGTGCGGCCCCTGACCAGCAGGAGCACGCGCGGATGACGGGGGTCGACCTCGCCGCCCCCATGTGCCGGGGTGCGCCGCGACGGAGTGCTCGCCGCAACGGCCCGCGTCTCCTGGGCCCGGTGACGCGGCATCCCGGAACTCATGCCTCCGGAGCCCGTGCCCACCGAGCCCTGGCCGGTCAGGCCCGCGGTGCGCTCGGCCAGTGTCGGACCCGATCCCAGCCGTCCGGCCGGGGTGCGCTGCACCCGCGACCCGAGCCGACCGCCCGGGGAGCCTCCCAGCAGCCCGGAGTCCAGGGTCGGATGGACGGCGAGGTCGAGACCGAGGATCGGAGCGATGCCGGCGTCACGGCAGGCCAGCACGAAGCGGACGGCGCCATAGAGACCGTCCCGGTCGGTGAGTGCGAGCGCGCCCTGGCCGAGGTCGGCGGCGCGCGCCACCAGGGCCGCCGGGCTGCTGGCTCCGTGGCGCAGCGAGTAGCCGGAGGCGACATGAAGATGGATGAAGGGATCAGGAGGCACGGGAGGCGACAGGGGTGGCAGGGAACGGGTGCAAGGACGATGACGGTAGACGGGGGGTGACGGCGGATGATCAGGACGCGCGCGAGACGGACGTGGGACTCGCCGGTACACCGCTGCCGGCCTCGCCGCCGAGTGCCGGCTGATGGGTGACCCCGAGGACACGGGCGACGAGGGCGAGGAAGGTCTCGACCTCGCGGACGAGGTCGTCGGCCTCGCGCTCGGTGACGACCCCGCGCAGCCCGGCCTCGGCCGCGGCGCGCTTGCCGGCACCGGCCGCGAAGAACGCGGCCCACTCGACGAGCTCGGGAGCGACCTCGGCGAGCAGCACCCACGCGCTGCGCACCCGACCCGACCGGCGCGACCGCGGGCGGGCGCGGGCTGCCAGGACGGCTGCGGCCGCACGCAGTGCCGCGAGATGGGCCCGGGCATAGCGGGTCTCGCTGTCGTCGCAGGCACCTGCGGCGAGCAGCTCGCGCGCGGAACCGGCGAGCAGGTCACGGCTCTGTCCAGGTGCCGAGGGACGCGGCACCGGCATCACTGCCGGTGCCGGTGCCGGTGCCGAGGACCTGGGGGTGACGGTGCCCGCGGTCGTCGGGGACACCGGGGCCGGGGACACCGGTGCCGGGGACATCGTGAACGGGAGTGCCTCGGACAGGGACGGGACAGGGGTGAGGGTGCGCAGTGACACGTCGAGCTCCTCTCGAGTAGATCCGGTCGGGGATCGGTGCGGGATCGACGGCCAGGGGCCGCGGTTGCGGATCGGGCTGGTTGCGGGTCAGGCCGGCTGCGAGCCAGGGTGGTTGCGGGTCAGCCGGTTGCGGGTCAGCCGGTTGCGGGTCGGGATCAGTCCAGAGCACGGGCGAGCCGCCAGCGAGCGGCGCCGTCCTCGGGGTCGCCCGGCCAGGGGCCGGCGAGCGGGTCGCGGGCGGGAACATCGCGGACGAGGTCGTAGACCCCGGGAGTGGAGCTTCGTCCCGTGGAGGCCTCCACCCGCCACACCTCACGCTCGATCGCACCGACGTCGGCGGCGACCGAACGGGTCACAGAACCAGAGCCAGAACCAGAGCCGTCGGAGGAGGTCATCGACCCCGGGGATGCCGACGGGGACAACGGCACTGCGGCCGAGCGCCGCGGCGGGCGTCCGCCTCGGACCGACCACCACGTGCCGAGCTCGACCCAGTGCGCAAGCACGTCGCGCACGAGGTAGAGCCGTCCGCGCCAGAGGAACTGGGCGGGCTCCTCGAAGGAGCCGACGGCATCAGAGCCTGACCCGGCGGACCCGATCCGCCCGTGCTCCCCGTGCTGCACGGTGCGGACGTCGATGACGTCGCCGTAGGTGCGCATACCGTCCTCCTCCCCCGTCGACCCGCGACGGGACCTGTCGTGTCCTGCGCTGCCGCGGGGCGGCACTGCGACAGGGATGCACTGCTGGGGCGAGGGCGCCCTGGCAGTAGGTGACGGGCAGGGGAAGTCGACCCGAGACGTCGGGCCGTCGGTGCGGTCGGAGCGCTTCCCCACGCTCGCGACCCCACCGGCGGGACCGACTGACCTAGCTGGCGGACCGACCGGTGGGACCGTGGAGACCGCGAGAACCCCACGGACCCACCGGGACCGTCCGACCCGATCGGCGAGACGTGCCCACGGCCGCGAACCGTGACCAGCACCCCGAGATCGGGTAGTTCGAACATCTGTACGAACACCCACCGTATCCCCCGCCCCCGACAGTCCGTCAAGCCCTCGAGGACATCCGTCTCACCGGGACGCTGCCGGACCTCGTCCCGGCAGCACCCCGACCCGCCGCGACGCCTCGGCCGACGGCCGACGCCCCTGGGGCCAGCCCCGCGCCAGCCCCGCCCCCGCATCGCACGCCCGTCCGGTCGGCCTTAGCCTTCGGCCATGGATCCTCAGTCACCCGACGGGTTCGACACCGAGTCCGAGCGCGTCGAGGTCAACTCCGACGGCACCCTCGCCCTGCGCCACCCCGACCTCGAGGGTCTGCACCCCAACGCCGCAAAGGTGGCCCGCGCGCTCGCCGGGCTCGGCGTCGGCGGCCGCGTGCGTGAGCTCCCCGAGCGCGCCGCCACCGCGGTGGACGCCGCGGCCCTGCTCGGGATCCCCGTCGGCGCCGTGGCCAACTCGCTGGTGTTCGAGGCCGACGGCCACCCCCTCCTCGTCCTGACCTCCGGAGCCCACCGAGCCGACGTCCTCGTCCTGGCCGGGCTCGTGGGTGCCTCCTCCGTTCGCCGTGCCAGCGCCAACTTCGTCCGCTCCGCGACGGGGCAGCCCATCGGCGGCGTCGCCCCGGTCGGGCACCCTAAGCCGCTGCGCACCATCGTCGACGTCGAGCTGAGCCGCCACCCTGTGGTCTGGGCTGCGGCCGGGCACCCGCACTACGTGTTCCCCACGACCTACGACGAGCTCCTGCGCATCACCGCGGGCGAGGCCTCAGAGGTCGGCGAGCAGCCGCTCTGACCTTCAGCGCGACTCCCCTCCAGCCCGCCGTCCGCTGATCGCCGGGACACCGCACGGGGTGAGCCCCCAGGGGCAGTCCGGCGCACGGCGTGGCGCCCGACCAGCTCTTCCTGCGCGTACCCGAGGCGAGCGCGCTCAAGAACCGGCTCCATCTCGATCTGCGCCCCTGCGACCAGGTCGCCGAGGTCGCGCGACTCCTCGGGATCGGGGCGCGACGGGTGTCCGACGGTCAGCCTGAGGACGTGTCCCGGGTGGTGCTGGCCGATCCGGAGGGCAGCGAGCTCCGTGTCCCGCGCAGGCTCCCGCCCGCGGACCGCTGACCGCGCGAAGCAGTCCGCGGCGACGTACGGCGTACGGCGTACGGCGTACGGCGTACGGCGGCGTACGGTACTGGGTGGTGTGCCGGGAAGTCTGGTCGGCGATGGTTTCCGCGCGCGATCAGAGCATCGAAGGAGTCACCCGTGCCCACCTCGGCCGTCGCCCTGGTCTTCGTGGCGTGCGCGGTCGCGGCGCTGGCGGCCTCCGCCGTCCTCATCGTCCGGCTCGAGCGGATCGGCGCGCGCCTCGCGGTCACCGAGGCGGTCCTCGGGATCGTGGCCGCCCTCGCGGCCGACGCCCCGGAGATCGTGACGGCCGTGACCGCCCTGGTCCGCGGCCAGAACGACGTCGGCATCGGCGTCATCCTCGGCTCGAACGTCGCGAAGCTGGCCATGCTGCTCGGGCTCGCCGCCGTGGTGTCGGGTCGGATCCGGCTCGACCGTCGGGTCGTGCTGCTCGAGGCCGTCGTCGGCATCGCCCTCGCCCTGGTCACTCTCGGGGTCGTCGGCGAGCAGGTGCCACCCGCACCCGGACTCCTGCTCGCGCTGCTGGTGTTCCTCCCCTACGTCGCCGTGTCCTCCCTGCGACCCGCCGCGCGCGCCCGGCTCCCCATCCCCCGGCGGCTGCGGGGAACCCTGACCTCGGCCCTGGCGCTCGAGGAGATCGAGCTCGACCTGCACCCCTCCCGCGGTGGCGGCCGCGACGCCGCAGCGGCCGGTGCGGCGCTCGTCGTCGTGATCGCCGCCTCGATCGGCATGGAGACCACCGGAACAGGGCTCGGAGACGCGTGGAACCTGTCCGACCTCGTCGTGGGCGCGGTACTGCTCGCCATCGTGACGAGCATCCCCAACGCTGTCGCGGCCGTGCACCTCGCACGGCGCGGACGAGGCGCGGCGACCCTGAGCACCACGACCAACAGCAACAACATCAACGTGGTCGTGGGCCTGCTCGCGCCGGCCGCGATCATCGGGCTCGGCGTCATCACCCCGGCCGCGCTGCTCGCGGCCCGGTGGTACCTCGGTCTCACCGTGATCACCCTCGCGTGGGCCTTCGCGCGGCGTGGCCTGTCGCGCGTGGACGGCCTCGCCATCGGGGCGGTCTACGTCGTGTTCGTGGTGCTGCTCCTGCGCTGACGCCGAGCCGCAGCGCAGTCGGTGGTCGTCCGCAGCGCGAGTCGCAGCACCGTCGGCGGGTCATCGGCAGGTCGTCGCGCCTGAGGTCCGATCGCGCGCGAGAATGTCCCCGATGACCATCCAGAGCACCACCGAGAAGGCGGCCGGCCTCACCTTCGACCTGTCGGGACAGGGCCCACCGCTGGTGCTGCTGCACGGGCTGGGCTCCTCGTCGAGGGCCTTCGCCCCTGTCGTCCCCGCACTCTGCGAGGTCTTCACCACCTACGTCGTCGACCTCCCCGGGCACGGACGGTCGCCACTGTCGGACCACCACGGCAAGGAGATCGCGCCCGGCCTCCTCGCCCGCGACGTCGGTGCCTGGATGGACGCCGTCGGCCTCGACCGCGCCCACCTCGTCGGCAACTCGATGGGCGGGTGGGTCGCCCTCGAGCTCGCGGCGGACGGCCGCGCGCACTCCGTCGTCGCACTGTCCCCGGCCGGACTCTGGACGGCGATCTCCCGCCGCTCCCCCCTCATGGACGTCAACCGCAGCATCGCCAAGCTCACCCGCCCGGTCGCCCCGGTCATCTCGCGGTCGGCACTGCTGCGCAACCTCGGCTTCCGCTACGCCGTCGAGCGGACCGAGATGCTCACGCCCGAGCTCACCGCGGACGCCGCGCGCGACCTCGCCGGGGCACGCGGGTACGACGCCGCGCACGACGGCATGGTCCACCGCTCCTTCGACCGGTCCGAGGAGATCCCCGAGCAGCTCCCGGTGGTGATCGCGTTCGGGGACAACGACCGGATCATCCCGTCCACGTCCGGTCGTGAGCGCCAGCACAGCCCGATCCAGGCCCGCTGGGTCACCTTGGAGCGCTGCGGGCACGTGCCGATGTGGGACGTCCCCGACGTCACGGTCGCGCTCATCCGGGACACCGCAGGTGTCTGACCCGGCGTATGACGTCCGCAGCCGCCCCGGGGCGGCCGAGCCGGTGCCTGCCGTGGTGAGCCTGCACCTCTACGGCGTCGACGGCGTCGGGATGGCTCGCGCCATCGGGCGCTTGGGCCTGGATCGAGGTGCCGTACGCCGCATCCCGGGTGCCTCCTTCGCCAAGCTGCTGGGCACCGGGTCGGGACGCACGTTCACGATGCGCGACGCCGATCCGCACCACTGGGGAGCCCTCATCTGCTGGCGCGACGCCGACGGGCCGGAGCGCTACGAGGCCTCGAACAGCCACCGCTCCTGGTCGCACATCTCCCACGAGCAGGCCAGGATCCTCATGCGCCCGCTGGCATCACGCGGCACGTGGGCCGGGCGTACGCCGTTCGGAGACCCGATCGCGCACCGCTGGGACGGACCGGTGGCAGCCGTCACGCGCGCCCGGATCAAGCCCTCGCAGTGGCGCACCTTCTGGTCGGCCGTGCCGCCGGTCTCCGGCGACCTCAGCGTCGTGGAGGGGATGCGCCTCGCCCTGGGAATCGGCGAGGCGCCCGTCGGTCTGCAGGGAACGTTCAGCATCTGGGACTCCGGTGCGGCTCTCACCGAGTTCGCCCACCGGCGCTCACCGCATGTCGAGGTGATGCGGCGCACGCACGACGTCCGCTGGTACGCCGAGGAGCTCTTCGCCCGGTTCGCCCTCCTCGACGTCCGCGGCACCTACGACGGGCGCCCGGTCTGATCCTCCGGTGCCGCATTGTCGAAGGACGACCGGGCAGACGACCGGGGTAGGGGCTCGGGCGCCTGCGGAGGGGTGGGGATGATGCGCGGTGCAGCGGCCCACACGTCGCGAAGCGCCCACACCACCATCGGCAGCGCGAGGACCGCCCCGACCATCAGCGTCGTCTCGGCCAGCCAGAGGACGAAGGCGATGATGAGCACCGTCAGGACCAGTCGGCCGGTGATGCCGAAGGTCATCGAGGTCGCGCGGCGACGGGCTCCGGCGTTGTCCCAGCTGACCCGCATCGCCGGACCGGCCGTGTCGGGCCTGGCGACGGGGACGAGGCCGAGGCGCTGGTTCGCATCCGGTGGCAGCGGGGCGCCCAGACGCAGCGGGACGGCGCCGCTCGAGCCCGGAGGGGCCTCATGAGCGTGGGACATGCCTCCAGGATCGTCACGCCGACCCACCCGCCCGATCGCCCGGACGGGCTGTCACCCGGACGGCCCAGTGCACGACCGGGTCGCCCCGTGACCCTCGTGGGGCGGACTGCTGTGACGCCCCGACCCAGGGACCACGTAGGGTCGCCCACGCAATGAGCGTGCGCGTGTACTCGGGTCCCCACGCCGATCGCCGTCGAGGCGGGTCGGGTGGGTTCCTCCGCATGCTCCCGTGGGCCCTCGCCCTGCTCACGATCCTGGCGCAGGTGGCCTGGCCGCTCACGAACGGTGCTACCCGCCACACGCTCACGGCCGTGACCGTCGTGCTCTTCTTCCTCACGAGCGCCTCGCACGCCCTCATCACGCGAGGGGTGCTCTGGGCCGCGGGCTGGTTCGTGATCAGTGCCGGCATCGGCCTGCTCGTCGAGGTGGCGGGCACGCGCACGGACCTCCCGTTCGGCGCCTACGCCTACGCCGACACCCTGGGCCCGAAGATCGCCGGCGTCCCCGTGGTGATCCCGCTGGCCTGGGCGATGATGAGCTACCCCGCCCTCCTGGCCGCGCGCCGCCTCACCAGCGGACCCCTGCTCACTCCGGTCGTCGCGGCGGTCGCGCTCGCGTCGTGGGACCTCTTCCTCGACCCGCAGATGGTGTCCGAGGGCCACTGGACGTGGTCGCTGCAGAACACCCCGGTGCTGCTCGGGATCACCGACGTCCCCGCCCAGAACTTCGTGGGCTGGCTGCTCGTCGCCCTCGTGCTCATGCTGCTCCTGGACCGCCTCCCTCGACGGCGCAGCGACGGCGCCACCGGTGACGGCGTCCCGGCCCTCATGTACCTCTGGACCTACATCTCCAGCATCGTGCTCAACGCCGTGTTCCTGCACCGCCCCGGCGTCGCGATCTGGGGCGGCATCGTCATGGGCCTGGTCGCTATCCCCTACGCCTACGCGCTGTGGACCGGCCGGGACTGACCCGCGGCCTCGAGACCACGGTCGCGATGGCCGCGGTGGGCGCGTGCCTCGCCACCGCGCACTCGGCGTACAACCTCCACGTGCTCCGCCGGGTCCCCTCCGACCCTCCCGTGGTCGCCGAACGGGTGAGCATCCTGGTGCCGGCCCGGGACGAGGCGGCACGCATCGCCTCCTGCGTCACCGCGGCACTGGCCTCTCGCGGCCTGCGCAACCTCGAGATCCTCGTGCTGGACGACGGGTCGAGCGACGGCACGTCTGACGTCGTACGACGCGCGGCCGACGGCGACGCGAGGCTCCGGGTGATCGACGGAGGCGACGCACCGCTGCCCGAGCGCTGGCTCGGCAAGACGTGGGCCTGCGCACGGCTGGCCGCGGCCGCGACCGGCTCGGTCCTGGTGTTCCTCGACGCGGATGTCGTCGTTGCGCCGCAGGGAATCGCGGCCAGCATCGCGCTCCTGCGCGACAGCGGGCTCGATCTCGTGTCGCCCTACCCACGCCAGGACGCCGACGGCCCGGTGCCACGTCTCGTCCAGCCCCTGCTGCAGTGGTCGTGGATCACGCTGCTGCCCTTGGGGCTCGCGGAGACGTCCCCCCGCGAGTCGCTCGCGGCGGCCAACGGCCAGCTCCTCGTCGTCGACGCTGCGGCCTACCGGCGGTGCGGCGGCCACGACTCGGTGCGCGGCGCGATCCTCGACGACGTCGCCCTGCTGCGTTCGATGAAGCGCAGCGGCGGCCGGGGCGTCGTGGTCGACGGCACCGGCGTCGCCGCCTGCCGCATGTACGACGACAGCGACTCGCTCGTCGAGGGCTACACGAAGTCGCTGTGGTCCGCGTTCGGGTCGCCCGCGGGCGCTGCCGGCGTCATCGGCCTGCTCAGCTGGCTCTACGTCGTCCCGCCCGTTGCAGCCGTCGTGGGGCCGACCTCCCGAGCGCGAGCGTGGGGCCTCCTCGGCTACGCCGCGGGCGTCACCGGTCGCGCACTCGTGGGGCGCCGTACCGGCACCCGCGTCGTCCCCGACGCAGCAGCACACCCGGTGTCGATCCTGGTGTTCGCAGCACTGGTGGCCGAGTCCTGGCGCCGCCACCAAGCAGGAACCACCACCTGGCGAGGCAGAACCCTCCCCTGAACTACGCCATTCCCCCCTTAGGGAGGCATGGCGCAGTTCAACTACGTTCTGGCTCCCGAAATCGCGATCTTGAGCGCCGATCCGCCGACGTCAGCGCCCTTCCCTGAGCGCGCGAGAGCGCAGGTCAACTCCGCTCTCCCTCCCTCAAGGATGATCGGAGCAGTGAGGTGCGGTGCTGGGGCGGCCCGGTGCGGCGCCTAGGCTCTGCGGTTGTGGCACGCGTGGTGGTGATCGGTGCGGGGATGGGCGGCATGGCCGCCGCCGCGCGCCTGGCCGTCAAAGGGCACGACGTCACCGTCATCGAGCAGGCACCGACCCACGGCGGCAAGCTCGGTTCCTTCTCCCGCGACGGCTTCGTCTTCGACACGGGGCCGTCGCTGCTCACCCTCCCCGCCGTCTACCGCGACCTGTTCAACAAGACGGGCGGACCCCTCGAGGACGCCGTCGAGCTCGTCGAGCTCGAGCCCGCGTTCGGCTACCGCTTCCCCGACGGTACGACGCTCGACATGCCCGGCGTCGACTCCGGGCACTGCGCGGCAGCGATCGGCGAGGCGCTCGGCGGCACGTCGGAGGCCGACTGGCGGGCGTTCATGCGCCATGCCTCCGACGTCTGGCAGGTGACGCGCCGGCCGTTCCTCGAGTCGCCGCTCACCGGCCTCCGCGACCTGATTCCCTTGGCGCGCAATCTCTCCGACGTCCGCACCGTCGCTCCGTTCACCAGCCTCCGCGGCGTCGGGAGGCGCCACCTCCACGACCCACGCCTGCGCATGATGCTCGACCGCTACGCCACCTACACCGGGTCGGACCCACGCCGCGCACCGTCGGCGCTCGCCACCGTGCCCTACGTGGAACAGACCTTCGGTGCCTTCCACGTCGCCGGGGGCCTACGACGTCTCGCCGACGCCCTGTACGACCGGACGGTCGAGCGCGGCGTCTCCTACCGCCTGAGCACTGACGTCGCGGAGGTGGTGACCGACGCCGCCCGCGTCACCGGCGTGCGCCTCTCCGACGGCGAGGTGGTGCCCGCCGACGTCGTCGTCGCGAACGCCGACGCCACGCACCTCTACCGCGACCTCGTGCGCGATCCCCGCGCAGCCGACCCCTTGCGCCGCTTGAGACGTGCCACGCCGTCACTGTCGGGCTTCGTGCTCCTCCTCGCCGTCCGCGGCCGCACCCCCGGGCTCCGCCACCACAACGTCTGGTTCTGCGACGACTACGACGCCGAGTTCGACGCCATCTTCGGCCGGCGCGCCTCACCCGTCGATGACCCGACGGTCTACGTCTGCGCGCCCGACGACGTCGCGATGCGCCCAGACGCCGACCACGAGTCCTGGTTCGTCCTGGTCAACGCACCGCGCCATGCGACGACCGGGGAGCGTGGGACCGTCGACTGGACAGCAGCGGGGCTCGCCGAGTCCTACCGCGACCGCGTGCTGGCCGTGATGGCCGCCCGAGGCTTCGACGTCCGAGATCGCCTGCTCTGGAATGAGACGCGGACGCCTGCCGACCTCGAACGAGCCACGCGCGCTCCGGGCGGCGCGATCTACGGCACCTCGAGCAACGGCGCACGGGCGGCGTTCCTGCGGCCTGCCAACGCCTCGCCCGTCCCCGGTCTCTTCCTCGTCGGCGGCTCATCCCACCCCGGCGGCGGGCTGCCGCTGGTCGGGATGGGCGCAGAGATCGTCGCCAACCTCATCGGGCGCGCCTGACCGTCCGGCCGGTGTGACCGGGTTCGCACGCTCTCGGGCGACTCCGACCATACGTCTCATCAGGGTTCACCTCGCGGATCGCCGAGGACGGCGACCCCGCAAGCGCAACGCGCACACCGTGATCGGGGCCGGAGGCGACCGACCCACCACCGCGCCCTCAGGTGAGGCGGCGACGTAGGACGACAAGCAGCTGCACGAGCGCGACAACTCCGACGGCGAGCGAGACCCACGCCGCGGCCGCCGCCCACCACGCCGCAGACGCGACGTAGATCCCAGCAGCGAGAAGGAACATCGCGACGACGACGACCCGCGTCGGTCGCTCTCCGATCGTCACGACACCGACGTCGTCGAGCCCGATGGCCGCCGCACGTGCACGGGCGTACTCCTGGGTGAACAGCACGATGCCGGCGGCGACGCAGACACCGGCGGGAGCGCCGACCAGCCACAGTGCCACGAGGTAGAGGGTGTCGCTGACCCGGTCGACGACCGAGTCGAGCACCGCGCCCCAGCGTGTGACGCGACCGGTGAGCACTGCCACCGCACCGTCGAGGGAGTCGAGGATCCCCGACGCACCGACCACGAGAGCGGCGAGGAGCACCCATCGATCGCCGAGCCAGGACAGCCACACGACGAGCCCGGACACCACGGCGCCCAGCAGCGTCACGGCGTCCGGGGGGACGCCGAGACGGGCGAAGGGACGGGCGAGGAGGTAGATCGTCGACAGCCACGGACCCACGAAGCGCGAGGTCCGGGGGTCGTAGCCACCGTGCAGGGACTGCCAGCGATCGAGGTAGGCGTTGCGGTCCGGGATCGCGCGCGTCATCGGCTGCGGCCGCGGCTGCGCATCAGACCGCCGGGCCGAGCGTCCACGTCACGGTGACGACGGCCGACACGGCCCCCTCCCCGGCATCGACCGGGACGCCGGCGCCGGCGGACTCCGCCATCGCCATCATCCGGCGAGGCATCGGGGCTCCGCCCATCTCGGCCTCGACGACGTGGCGCACCTCACCGAGAGCCTGTCCGGCCAGGCCGGCGTACTGCTCGGCCTTGGCTCGCGCGTCGGAGAACGCTGCGTCGCGGGCGAGGCGCTCGAGAGCCGCAGGGTCGTGGTGGCTGAAGGAGATCCCGTCCACGCGTGCACCGTCACCACCGGCCCCGACCGCCGCGACGAGCAGGGAGCCCACCCGGGCGAGCTCGGTCAGCTTCACCGACAGCGCCAGCGAGGCCTCGTAGGCGACAACCGTCGGCCAGGGGTCATGTACCGGCGAGAGGGACACGTTGGTCGTGACCAGCGCGCCGGCGTCGACGCCTCCGCCGAGCACGGCGTCACGCATCGAGGACATCGCATACGTCGCGCGCGCGGTCGCGTCGCTCGGATTCGCCGCTCGCGCCGAGGCAGCGAGCCGTAGCGTCGCCTCGTCGTACGCGGCCGCGGCACGGCCGTGCCCTGTCACAGTCACTGATCGACCCATGGGGCGATCCTGCCCGACATCGGGCCGGCACGCCCCATGCCACGGTCAGCAGCCTCAGTGATCGGGTCCGCGCACCCAGAGCTCGATGGCTGAGGCTGTCGACCCGATCCCGCCGGCGAGTGAGCGCCGCGGGACGGGTCAGGCGTAGGCCGAGAGCCCCAGCCCGGTGTAGATCTCACGGGTCGAGCTGGAGCGGTTGAGCGTGTAGAAGTGCAGGCCGGGCGCGTCCGCGGCGAGCAGCTCGCTCGCGAGCTCCGAGGCGGCTTCGACCCCGAGCTTGTGCACGGCGTCCGGGTCATCGGCCACGGCTCGGAAGCGCGCGGCCAGGGAGTCCGGGAACGCCGTCCCCGAGAGCTCGGCGAACCGCTGGATCTGGGAGATGTTCGTCAGCGGCATGAGCCCCGGGAGGATGGGGATAGTGCAGCCCGCGGCACGTGCGCGGTCGACCAGGGAGACGTAGTGCTCAGCCTCGAAGAACAGCTGGGTGACGGCGAACTCGGCACCGGACTCCTGCTTCGCGAGCAGCACTCGGGCGTCCTCGTCGAGCGACGCGGACTCCGGGTGCCCCTCCGGGAACGCCGCCACGCCGACGCAGAAGTCGCCGAGCGATCGCACGAGCGCCACCAGCTGGTCGGCGTGCGCGAGGCCACCCTCGTGCTGCGCCCACACGGCCCCGGGCCCGCCCGGTGGGTCGCCGCGCAGCGCGAGCACGTTGCGCAGGCCGGCGTCGGCGTAGGCCCCGATGACGGCGCGCAGCTCCGCGGAGGTGGCCCCGACGCAGGTGAGGTGCGCCATCGGCAGGAGCGTCGTCTCCTCGAGGATCCGTCGAGTCACCCGAACGGTGCGGTCGCGCGTCGAGCCACCGGCGCCGTAGGTCACCGAGACGAACGTCGGCGCCAGCGGTTCGAGCTCACGAATCGCTTGCCAGAGGAGCCGCTCGCCCTCGTCGGTCTTGGGCGGGAAGAACTCGAAGGAGAAGGAGTGCCCGCCCGACGCGAGGAGCTCCCCGATCGTCCCCGCCGACGAGCGGGAGTGCGAGGTGGACATGTCAGGAGGGTAGCTGCGCCGCCACCCGCCGGACGCCGTAGGTCCGCATGCTGGGCACCTCCCTCGCCCGGCGGGCGGGGTCCCCGGATGCCGGGCCGACACGGCACCTCTAGCCTTGGCGGCATGACCGTGACGAGGGCGACCGGATCGCCGCTCGACGCCGAGGACCTCCGGGTGCGCGTGCAGAAGCGGCTCGACGACTTCCTCGCGGCTCAGGTGCCGATCCTCGACCACGTGAGCCCGGATCTCACCCCCCTGTCCGACGCGATCACCGACCTGCTCAGCGGCGGCAAACGGCTGCGCCCGGCGTTCGCCTACTGGGGCTGGCGCGGGGCCGGCGGGGCCGACTGCGAGGACGCCGTGACCGCGGCCACCGCGCTCGAGCTGCTCCAGGCGTGCGCACTCATCCACGACGACGTGATGGACGGCAGCGACACCCGACGCGGGATGCCGGCGGCACATCGTCGCTTCGCGACTCTGCACCGGGGCAACGAGTGGCTGGGGTCCCCCGACGGCTTCGGGGTCGGTGCCGCCATCCTCCTCGGCGACCTGTGCCTGTCCTGGGCCGACGAGATGCTGATGTCGTGCGGCCTCCCTCCGCGCTCGCTGCTGCGCGGCAAGCCGATCTACGACCTCATGCGCACCGAGCTGATGGCCGGGCAGTACCTCGACCTGCTCGAGCAGGCGAAGGGCGGCGGCTCCGCGGCTCGGGCGATGCGCGTGGTGCGGTTCAAATCGGCGAAGTACACGATCGAGCGTCCGCTGCACCTCGGCGCGGCCCTGGCTGACGCCCCCACGGAGCTCGTGGTCGCCTACTCCGGCTATGGCCTCCCGCTCGGTGAGGCCTTCCAGCTGCGCGACGACGTGCTCGGCGTGTTCGGCGATCCCGACGAGACCGGGAAGCCGGCTGGCGACGATCTTCGTGAGGGCAAGCGCACGGTCCTCGTCGCGACCGCGTCCGAGGCGGCCACCCCTGCGCAGGCGTCGGTGCTGCGCCGTCGGCTCGGCGACCCCGCACTCGACTCCACCGGCGTCGACGAGCTTCGCGAGATCATCGTCGAGACCGGCGCCCTGCGCCACGTCGAGGCGCTCATCGAGGCGCTCACCGCGCAGGCGTTCTCGGCGTTGGGCTCCCCCCACATCGCCGAGCCTGCACGCGACGTGCTGCACGGCCTCGCGATCGCCGCTACCTCGCGGAGCGTCTGACTCCGGACGACCGGTTCTCGACGGGCCGGGTCGGGCTTCGGTCCGTACTCTGGATTCATGAGCCTGCTCAGCCGCACGACACGCACCGTCACGGGTCCGACCGACGACGTCGTGATCGTAGGTGCCGGCCTCGCGGGTCTCTCGTGCGCCCTGCGGCTCGCCGGTGCGGGACGCAAAGTGACCGTGCTGGAGCGCGAAGCCCTCCCGGGCGGACGCGCCGGCCTCATCGAGGACTCGGGCTACCGCTTCGACACCGGCCCCACCGTGCTCACGATGCCCGACCTCATCCGCGACGCCTTCCACGCCGTCGATGAGGACCTCGACGACTGGCTGGAGCTCGTGCCGGTCGAGCCGCTCTACCGCGCGTTCTACCCCGACGGCTCGCAGCTCGACGTGCACTCCGACGTCGAGGCGATGGCCGAGGAGATCGAGCGGGTCATCTCCCCCGCAGAGGCGGCCGGCTACCGCCGCTACGTCGACTTCGTCTCCAAGCTCTACCGCTATGAGATGACCGACTTCATCGACACCAACATCGACTCCCCGCTCGACCTCGTGACCGAGAACCTCGCCAAGCTCGTCGCCATCGGCGGTTTCCGCAAGCTCACGCCGAAGGTGCGGCAGTACCTCAAGGACCCGCGCACCGAGCGGCTCTTCAGCTTCCAGGCGATGTACGCCGGCCTCTCCCCGCAGGACGCCATGGCGATCTACGCGGTCATCGGATACATGGACTCCGTCGCCGGCGTCTACTACGCCAAGGGCGGCATGCACGCCCTTCCGCGCGCGATGGCCGCGGCCGCGGAGAAGCACGGCGTCGAGTTCCGCTACTCGACCGAGGTCACGCGGGTGGAGACCAAGGGCGACCGCGCGGTAGCGGTCCACACCGCGGACGGCGAGCGCATCACGGCCGACGTCGTCGTCCTCAACCCCGACCTGCCGGTCGCCTACAAGGAGCTGCTGGGCCGCGAGCCGTGGTCGGTACGCAGGCTCACCTACTCGCCGTCCTGCTTCCTGATGCTGGCCGGATCCACCGCGACCTACACGAAGACGGCGCACCACAACATCCACTTCGGTCGCAGCTGGAACGGCGTGTTCCGCGAGCTCATCGACGAGAAGCGGCTCATGACCGATCCGAGCATCCTGGTCACGAACCCGACGTACTCCGACCCCTCGCTCGCCCCGGACGGCAAGCAGATCTACTACGTCTTGTTCCCGACGCCGAACCTCGACGCGGACATCGACTGGCGGGTCGAGGGTCCCCGTTACCGTGACGAGGTCGTGCGCACCCTCGAGGAGCGCGGCTACGTCGGCTTCGGCGACTCCATCGAGCTCGAGCACCTCACGACCCCGCTGGACTGGTCCGACCGCGGGATGGAGCGCGGGGCGCCGTTCGCGGCGGCGCACTCCTTCTCCCAGACCGGACCGTTCCGCCCGTCGAACCTGTGGGGCGAGAACGTCGTGTTCACCGGGTCGGGGACCCAGCCCGGCGTCGGCGTCCCGATGGTGCTCGTGTCCGGCCGACTGGCGGCCGAGCGCATCACCGGACCCGACCCGACCTACCGTCCGACGTACTTCCACTGACCGGCGCCGCTGGCCTCGGCTGCGGTCGCCCCGACACTGCGTCTGACAAATACGTCGTTTTCGGGCAGGGCGCGGCACTTCGGCGCACGAGCGACGTGAATCACCTCCCCGGGCGACCGTCACTGTCGGTGCTGGCCCGCGATCGCTTGTACCCTGACCAGGTGGCTTCCGTCGACCCTCGCGACGGCGGACCGGACACATCGGACTCCGGTCTGGCCTTCACCCTGCAGTACGCCGTCCCCGGGCTCATCGGCTCGACGGTCCTGGCGATCGGCGCGCTCGGTGTCGGGTGGCTCCCCCTCGACGGTCTCGCAGACGTCCCCCTGATCCACACGATGAAGACGACCGGCATGGGCCAGTTCGTCTCGCACGCGTCGGTGATCCTCGGCGGGGCGCTGATCCTGCAGGCCTGGCTCGTCGTCGGTGGTGACGTGCTCGCCGGCCACATCCGCGACGTGCGGCGGCTCTGGGGCGTGCTCGCCCTCTGGATCGCACCGCTGCTGTTCATGCCGCCGCTGTTCAGCAGGGACGCCTACTCCTACTACGCGCAGGGAAAGCTCGTCCTCAACGACGTCGACCCGTACACCAACGGCGTGGCGTCGATCCCCGGGTGGGCCAACGACGGGGTGGACCCGATGTGGTCCAACACCCCGACGCCCTACGGCCCCCTGTTCCTCGCACTCTCTCGCGGTGTTGCCGCGCTGGTCGGCAACAACCCCTACTTCGCCGTCGTCGCCTTCCGGCTCATCGCCCTGGTCGGCGTCGGGCTGCTCGCCTACTACGTGCCGCGGCTGGCGTTCCACCACGGCATCGACGGCTCGAAGGCACTGTGGCTCGGCGTCATGAATCCGTTGGTGCTCATGCACTTCGTGGCCGGGGTGCACAACGACGCGCTGATGATCGGGCTGCTCGTCGCCGGCCTGTGCCTCGCCGTCGAGAACCGTTACGTCGCCGGCACGCTGCTCGTGGCGCTCGGGTCGATGGTCAAACCCATCGGCCTCCTCGCCCTCCCCTTCGTCGGGCTCCTGTGGGCCGGCCTGCACTCGTCGTTCCGCATGCGCGTGATCGGCTGGCTCAAGGTCACCGTCGTCACGCTCCTGTCCTACCTCGTGTTCTCTGCCGTCGTCGGGGTCAACGCCGGGTGGATCCGTGCCCTCACCACGCCGGGCGAGGTGCGTACGTGGCTCTCACCCAGCACGGCTCTCGGCTGGACCACCGGCCTGCTCTCGAGCTGGATCCGTCTGGGCGACCACGTCGACCTGATGATCACCGTGTTCCGGGTCATCGGCATGCTCGCAGCGGTGGTGATCGTGGCGCTCCTCGTGCTCAAGCCCGAGGGCCGGACACCCGTGCGCGGTGCCATGCTCGCGCTGCTCACCGTCGTCGCGCTCGGCCCGGTCGTGCAGCCGTGGTACTTCCTCTGGGCGCTCCCCCTCGCCGCAGCGTCGGGGGTCACGCCGCGCGAGCTGCGCTGGGCCCTGCTCGGTGTCGCTGCGTTCACCTTCTACGGCCTGTCCGAGACCAGCGCCACGGCCGACAACCTGCTCGACCTGTCCGACGGGCTCGCGATGCTCGCGGCGCTGGCGGCTGTCGCGCTCGCGATCTCGGTCTCCCCGCGCGAGCGCGCCCTGGTGTTCGGCGACCCGGTCGCCCACGGAATCATCCCCGAGGACGCACCCGCGCGGGCGCGCGGTGAGCGCCTCGTCGTCCGCTCGCTGGAGAGTGCGTGACTCCCGAGGGCCCCGACGTCGTGACCGACGGCACGGAGCCGTCCTCCGACCTCGTCGCCGCGGTCGGCTCGCCGACGACCACCGCGCGCGGCCTCCGTGGCAGCACCACGCGGGGAGTCACCTACCTCGTCGACCACGTGTCGCGCTACCTCGACCGGTGGCTCGGTGAGGGTGCACGGTGGGCACACCTCCCCCAGCGCCGCCGGGTGGGCATCGGCTGGGTCGTCTCACGGCTCGTGATGCTGGCTCTGCTGGCCGGTCCCGAGAGCGGCATCATCAACGACGTCCTGTACTACGGCGACAACCTGCAGCGGCTGAGCGACACCGGCAGTCTCGCGACCGTGCTGCACGAGTACCCGTTGCCCGTCCTCGTCCTCGTCGGCCTCCCGTGGCTCGTGTCCTTCGGCAATCACATCGTCTACGCGACGCTGTTCGTCGTCATGCTGCTGGCCATCGACCTGGTTTTCCTGCGGCTGCTCTTCCGGTTCGGGGGCGGCCGCCAGACCGCCGCGGTCACGCTGTGGATCGCCGCAGGCCCGATGATGGGGCCGCTGGCCGTCACCCGATTCGACCTCGTGCCAGGAGTTCTCGCCGGTGCGGCAGTGCTCCTCGTCGCCACGCGGCCGCGGCTCGCCGCACTCCTCGTCACCGCCGGCGCGGCCCTCAAGCTCTGGCCCGCGATGCTCCTGCCTGCCCTCGCGGCCCCCCTGCGGACCCGAAGCCGGGTCATCACCACCGCGGTCGCCGCCTCCCTGGTCATCGTGGCCACCTCGGTGGCCATCGGCGGCCTGGAACGGCTGACCTCCCCGCTGCAGTGGCAGTCCCAGCGCGGCCTGCAGATCGAGTCGGTCCCGGCCCTGCCGCTCATGGCCGGGTGGGCCCTGTTCCGCCATCCCTGGACCGTCGAGTTCACCAAGTACGTCACCTCGGAGGTCCACGGCCCCGGCGGCCGCGTGATGCTGACCCTCGCCACCCTCGCCACCATCGCCGCGGTGCTCGCCATGGCCTACCTCTGGCTGCGAGCCTGGCGCAAGGGCCGCAGCATCGGCGCAGAGACCGTCGGCTGGCTGATGCTCACGACTGCCGGACTGCTCATCCTCACCAACAAGGTGTTCAGCCCGCAGTACCTGCTCTGGCTGTCCCCGATCGCGATCGCGATGGTCGCGCTCGCCCCGCGCAGCGACACCGGAGTCCGCCGCTTCGCCGTCCTGCTGCTGACCGTCGGCGTCCTCACCCAGGTGATCTATCCGATCTTCTACCTGTGGGTGTCGGAGGTCTACTGGGCCAACCCGCTGGGAATCCTGCTGCTCGGGATCCGCGACGGCGCCCTCGTCGGGTTCGTCGTGTACGCCGGTCGACGGGCCTGGGTCGAGACCGCACGGAGTGCTGTCACCCCCACCGACGCCTGATCCCACCCCCGGGCCGTGACCCGGCAGATCCCCGCCTCAGAGCTCCTCGACCTCGATCTCGGGCCCCTCGCCCAGCAGAACAAGGCCGCCGCGGACGCCGTCGGACGCCCAGCCCCGCACCGCGCCCGTGAGCACGTCGAGAGCAACGGCGAACTCCGTCGGCGCTGCCTCGGCGAGCTCGCCCCAGCCGCTCCAGACGACGACGACGCCGTCGGCACCCTCGTGGTCGAGGTCGGCGAGGCACTCCTCGAGCGCGTCCCAGTTCATGCCGAACCACTCCGGGAGCGCGAACGCCTCATCGCACGCCTCGAGGAACGCCGTCTTGTCCTCGACGTCGGTGCCGTCGAGGACCAGGCAGCGCCAGCCGAGCCTCTCGGCCTCGGACTCATAGCCGTCGACAGCCGCGGTCGGCTCGTCGGACCGACGGACGCCGCGGAGGCTGACCAGGTTCGCGGCACTCATGTCGACACTCCCGAGAGGACCTCGTGGAACGAGGCGTAGTGGCCGTCGGTGTAGAACCGGCCGCCGTCGTGCCCGGCGACGATCCGTCGAGCGCCCCGGTCGCTCGAGCCCGGTGTGATCACTGTGTACTCCTGGTACCAGCCGGAGGAGTGCCGGGGAAGTCTCCCCTCGCGGTTGGAGAAGGTGACGCCGTCCTTGGAGAACGGGTAGGGCCCGCTTTTCGCGATGAGCCGCAGCGTGTCGATGGCCTGCGACGGCAGCGCGGCGGCGACGACGGTGCGGAGGTCCGACACTGCCGAGGCCGGCGCGAGCGACGCGGCGTCCGCGGGCGTCGGGCGGACGTCCTGCGCGTTCGACGACCCACCGGCGGGAGCCGCTCCCCCGGGCGTTGCGGACGTACCGCACGCGGTGAGAACCGTGGCGACGGAGAGGACGCAGAGCAGCGCCATGATCGCGCGACCAGGCCCGGCAGGGATGAGCACCGCCACATCGTTCCACGACGTGGCGGCGACATGCACGCAACGGTGCGAGGATCGCGGGTATGAGCCGCCGCGACCTCGACCGCGCCGGGATCACCGATCCGCAGATGCGGGCGTCCTATGGACGCTGCCGCGAGCTCAACGCCGCGCACGGCAAGACCTACTACCTCGCCACGCTCCTGCTCCCGCCGGCGAAGCGACCCTTCGTCCACGCCCTCTACGGCTTCGCGCGCTACGCCGACGAGATCGTCGACGACCTCGCCTCGACGCTGTCCGAGCAGGAGAAGGCCGACTGGCTCGCCACCTGGAGCGACCGCTTCTTCGCCGACCTGCGACGGGGGTACAGCGACGACCCGGTGTGCCGCGCCGTCGTCGACACCGTGCGCCGCTGGGACATCCCGGTGGAGTACTTCGAGACGTTCCTGCACTCGATGCGCATGGACCTCACCGTCACCGAGTACGCGACGTATGACGACCTCTACGTCTACGTCTACGGCTCAGCAGCGGTGATCGGCCTTCAGATGGTGCCGATCCTCGAGCCGACGCAGCCCGAGGCCTACGAGCGCGCGCAGGACCTCGGCGTCGCGTTCCAGCTCGCGAACTTCGTGCGCGACGTCGGCGAGGACCTCGAACGCGGACGTGTGTACCTTCCTCAGGAGGACCTCGCCCGCTTCGGCGTCACCAGGTCCGCTCTGGAGAACCGTGTCGTAACACCGGAGATCCGCGCTGCCCTCGAGTACCAGATCGCCCGGGTACGACGCCTGGAGGAGGCGTCGCGCGAAGGGATCGCGATGCTCCACCCCTCCTCACAGCCCTGCATCGAGGCGGCCCGGGTCCTCTACTGCGGCATCGTCGACGCCGTCGAGGCCATCGACTACCAGGTCTTCGACAAGCGCGCCACGGTGTCGACCGGGCGCCGCCTCGCCGTGGCTCTCCCGGCCTGGCGCAGGGCGCGAACAGCCCGCAGGAAGTTCGGCGAGGGCCACCCCCACGGCCTCCACTCCCCTGCGCCGCAGCAGTAGGACCGCGCAGCGCCCCCGGTGCGGCCTACGCCCTCCGGCCTTGCGCATCCGACCCCGGGACGGGCCGGTCGACGGCCGCACCGGGCATCGCGATGCGCGGTGGTCCGGCGTACGGGGTGCGCTGCACCCCGCGACGTCCGGCCCACACCCACAGCACCTGCGTGAGCACGACGAGGGCGAAGCCGAACAGCAGGTCCTCGAACGGCGCGAACGCGATCCGCCCGTCGCCGAGGAACGCCGGAGCCGAGTCCGCAGGCGTCGAGGAGCCCACGATCACCGACCCGTCGTAGCGCACGATCCTCAGCCCCGTCAGCACGCCGTTCGTCACGAGCTGGAAGAACACCACGATCGCGTAGGACGCCCAGAACGCCCGACGCCGCACCAACCTCGTGCGGAACACGAACCAGTCGAGCACGACAACAACAACGACGCCGAGCACCGCGAGCTGCGTGTAGGTCATGAGTCGTCCCGACGTACGCCGTCCACGCACGAGCCCGCCGGCTCGTCGCCGACCTCCCAGCACGTGACCGCCCGCACTGCCTCCAGCGTCAGCAGGGAGGCGATCGGGACGACGACGAAGAACAGCACCTCGTCGAGCGGCAGCCCCCCGGGGAACACGACGCCCGTCGTACGCGTGATGTCGAATGTCCAGTGACCGCAGGCGATCGCGTAGAGGTCCCACGTCGAGAAGACCACCACGACCGGCACCAGCACCACCAGCAGGCGACGCCACCGGGCATAGACCCGGGCCCGCAGCAACACCTCCAGCCACGCCGTCCCGACCAGGACGAAGACGAGGACGCCGACGTACGCGAGACGGCTCATGCGACCGTCATTCGACCGTTGCCGATGACCCGGCCTGCTTGCCGTGATCCCACGAGACGACCTTGGTCACATCGAGCCGCATCGCGCGCTGCTTGGGCGCGCGCTCGCGATAGGCGACCTTGACGGAGTCGACGTCCTCAGGGTCGAGCCCCTCGTACTTCACCATCAGCCCGGCGAACACCCCACACACCACATCCACGTCCTCGACGAGCGTCACCGTGCCCGACAGCTGGACGCCGCGCAGCTCCACATACCGGTCGCCGGTCTCCACGAGCGCAGCAAACCTCGGGTCGCGCCCGAGGTTGAGCACCTTCTGGCTCTTGGCATACGTCCGCATCCAGACCGTCCCGCCCCCATCGACCAGAAACCACATCGGCACCGGGTCCGGGACGCCGTCCGGCCCGTTCGTCACAAGCACCATCGTGCGCGCCGAACGCAGCAGGTCCTCGACCTCAGAGCCGGAGAGGGCGATGGACGCCCGTTCATTCGCCATCCCGCACATCCTGCCCCCCAACAACCCACCCCGCCGCCCAAGACCTCCCGCACACCCCGACGAAGACCAGCACCGACCCCAGATCACACCGAACCACACACGCAACCAAGCGCCACCCGCGAGCAAGCGTCTGGCGTCCCGGTCCGGTCGGCGGGTTTCCCTTCCCTCCGCCGGACCCGACCGGGACGCCAGACGCACAGCAAGGTGCAGCGGGACCGAGAACGAGGAGGCACGCGGCGACAACAACGGCATCGGAGGAGGAGGAGGAGGAGGAGGCGAGCTCCAGCAGCGCGAGGACACGGTTGGGCAACCCCGGCGCGGCTGTTCAACCCCGTGGGCGTGCCGAACGTACAATCGCCGATTGTGGAGACCTCTGCCGGTACGCGGGTGAACGACGCCCTCGTGGGTCGGGTCATCGACGGCCGATACCGCGTCGAGAGCCGGCTCGCGCGCGGCGGCATGGCCACTGTGTACGAGGCCACCGACCTCCGCCTCGACCGCACCGTCGCGGTCAAGATCATGCACCCCGGCCTCGCCGAGGACAGCGCCTTCGTCTCCCGCTTCGTCCGCGAGGCCAAGTCGGCCGCCCGCCTCACCGATCCCCACGTCGTGGCCGTCTACGACCAGGGCGAGGACGGCGACCTCGTCTACCTCGTCATGGAGTTCGTCCCCGGACGCACCGTGCGCGACGTCCTGCGCGAGTTCGGTCGGCTCACGGCCGAGCAGGCCCTCACGATCCTCGACCCGGTGCTGCAAGCCCTCGATGCCGCGCACCACGCCGGTTTCGTCCACCGCGACGTCAAGCCCGAGAACGTCCTGCTCACCGACGACGGCCGGGTGAAGGTCGCCGACTTCGGCCTCGCCCGGGCCATCTCGGCCGCGACGTCCACCGCCGCGACGCAGGGCCTGCTCATCGGCACCGTGGCCTACCTCTCCCCCGAGCAGGTCGAGCGCGGCATCGCCGATGCCCGCAGCGACGTCTACGGCGCCGGGATCTTGCTCTATGAGATGGTCACGGGCGCGGTCCCCTTCGCCGGTGAGACCCCCCTCGCGGTCGCTTACCAGCATGTCAACGCCGCGGTCCCGGTGCCGTCGTCGGTGCGCCCCGGCATCCCACCCTCGCTCGACGCGCTCGTGGCCCGCGCCACCGCCCGCGACGCCGACGACCGCTATCCCGACGCTGCGTCCTTCCTCGAGGAGGTCCGCGCGGCTCGCCGCACACTGCCGACCCCGCGCCCGTTCGGCGTCACCGAGGACCAGTCCGCGACCCTGGTGGTCCCGATGGTGACTGCCGCTGGTGGCCCGACCGCGCGGGCCGAGACCCCCTCGCCGAAGGGCACGACGCCGGCTCCCCCGACCTCCGTCGCGCGGCGGCGCCGACGACGTGGCTGGATCCCGCTCGTGGCCCTGCTCGCCGTCGGCGCGATCGTCGCCGGTGCCGCGTGGGCCTACGGCGCCGCCCGGGTCGTCCAGGTGCCCAAGGTCGTCGGGCTCACCACCTCGTCGGCCTCCGCCAAGCTCACTCCCCTGCAGCTCACGCTCGACGCGAGCAACGCCGAGTTCAGTGAGGTCGTGGCTGCGGGCAAGATCATCTCCACCCTGCCTGCCCCGGGTGCCGACGCCAAGCAGGGGTCCACGGTCACCGCCGTGGTGTCGAAGGGCCCCGAGCGCTACGCCGTGCCCCAGGTCGCCGGATCCAGCGTCGCCGATGCCACGACGGCACTGGCCGATGCCTCGCTGGTCACCGGACCGTCGACGTCTGCCTACGACGACACCGTCCCCGCGGGCTCGGTCATCTCGACGAACCCGGCGGCCGCGGTCAAGCTCAAGCGCGGCCAGGCCGTGACCCTGGTCATCTCCAAGGGCCCGGCGCCGGTGCCGCTGCCTGCCCTCACCGGCAGGACCGCCGACCAGGCCCTCACGAGCCTCACCAAGCTCGGTCTCAAGGCCACGACGACCCAGCAGTACAGCAAGACCGTGGCTCTCGGCCACGTCATCTCGACCTCCCCCAAGGTCGGCACAGCAGTTCCCAAGGGCGGCACCGTCACCCTCGTGGTGAGCAAGGGGCCGCCGCTCGTCACGGTGCCCGACGTCTACACCACGCCCGAGGCCGACGCCCGGCGTCAGCTGCAGGCGTTGGGGTTCAAGGTCGCAGTGACCTATCCCGTGGGCTTCACACCGTTCGGGCGGGTCATCCGTCAGTCGCTCAAGGCCGGGTCGCAGCAGCCGTGGGGCTCCACGATCGAGATCGAGGTCGTCTGACCCACCGGCGTCCGGGCGCGAGGGACGCGGACGGTCAGTCGGGGAGGTCGGCGCGTCGCGGCGGGGGTCCGTCGCCGGGCTGCTCCTGGTAGGTGTACCTCTGCTCGCTCCAGGGGTCGCCGAGGTTGTGGTAGCCGCGCTCCTCCCAGAAGCCGCGGCGGTCCTTCGTCAGGTATTCCAGCGCGCGCACCCACTTCGGGCCCTTCCAGGCGTAGAGGTGCGGGACGACGAGACGCAGCGGCCAGCCGTGGTCGACGGTCAGGGAGACGCCGTCACGACTGTTCGCGAAAAGGGTGTCCGGGGCGAGCAGGTCGGACAGCCGGATGTTGGCGCTGTAGCCGCGGTCGGCCCAGATCAGCACGTGAGTGACCTCGGGGTCCGGCGGCGCAGCCTGCACCACGGTCGAGCCCAGGACACCGGTCCAGGTGATGTCGAGCATCGAGAACTTCGTGACGCAGTGGAAGTCCGCGACCACGTCGACCTGGGGCAGGGCCAGGAACTCCTCGTGGGTCCAGCGGGTCGAGCCGCCGTCGGCCGTGGCGCCGAGGACCTGGAGGTCCCACGACTCCGGCCGGAAGGTCGGTGTGCTGCCGTAGTGGCGCACGGGCCATCCGGCGGCGAGTCGCTGGCCCGGCGGGACGGTGGCGCGCGGGCCGGGGGTCGCCCCGGCTTCCTCGCCCGTGTCCGCACTGGTCCCCGCCACGGTCACCCATGGTGCCCAGGGGTGACCGTGGACCGTCGCGCGGGGTGCCGGCGGGTCCGCATCGTGGACGCGACGTCCACCAGGTGGACTGCCGCGGCTAGTCTCGGACCATGCGCAGCGAACTGTTGTTCGGCGACCGGCCCGGGGTGTCCCGGGTGGGTCGTCGGTTCTGACGCGCCCTCCCCCGCACGAGCCCCGCGCCGCACTCGGCCGGGGCTTGTGTCGTCCCGGGCACCGGGACGGCGCACGAGCACGAGAGGCACGGATCCCCCATGGTCGTCGTCATGAGTCCCGGAGCTACCGACGCCGAGATCGAGGCTGTCATCACCCGCGTCACCGACGCCGGGGGTGAGGCGTTCGTGAGCCGCGGTGACACGCGCACGATCGTCGGCCTCGTCGGCGACCTCGACCGCTTCCACGGGCTCAACCTGCGGACCCTGCCGGGCGTGGCTGACGTCGTGCGCATCTCGACGCCGTTCAAGCTCGTGTCCCGCCAGCACCACCCGGAGATGTCGACGGTCTACGTCGGTGCGTCGCGCGTCCCGATCGGCCCGGACACCTTCACCTTCATCGCCGGGCCGTGCGCGGTCGAGACGCCGGAGCAGACCCTGGCGGCCGCGGAGATGGCGCAGGCCGCGGGCGCCACGCTGCTTCGCGGTGGCGCGTTCAAGCCGCGCTCCTCGCCGTATGCGTTCCAGGGCCTCGGCGAGGAGGGCTTGCGGATCCTCGCCGACGTGCGCGAGGCAACCGGCCTCCCCGTCGTGACCGAGGTCGTCGACGTGTCCGACGTCGAGCTCGTCGCCTCCTACGCCGACATGCTCCAGGTCGGGACGCGCAACGCCCAGAACTTCAAGCTCCTCCAGGCCGTCGGCGAGGCCGGCAAGCCCGTGATGCTCAAGCGCGGCATGAGCTCCACGATCGTGGAGTGGCTGATGGCCGCGGAGTACGTCGCCCAGCGCGGCAACCTCGAGATCGTCCTGTGCGAGCGCGGGATCCGGACGTTCGAGACGGCCACCCGCAACACTCTCGACATCTCCGCCGTGCCCGTCGTCCACGGCCTCTCGCACCTGCCGATCGTGGTGGACCCGTCCCACTCCGGTGGACGTCGCGACCTCGTCGTGCCGCTCTCGCGTGCCGCCATCGCCATCGGAGCCGACGGCATCATCGTCGACGTCCACCCGCACCCCGACCAGGCACTCTGCGACGGCCCCCAGGCCCTCGTCGACGGTGACCTGCGGGCGCTGGCCAGCGCAGTACGCCAGCTCACGCCGATGATGGACCGCCGCCCAGCGCTCCCCCACCCCGGAGGTTCAGTGTAATGAAGGTGGCCTTCGGTGCTAAGAGCGCAACAATCTCGGCCTTCATCGACGTGGCCATGGGCTGAGCCGTTCGGGCCCCGGAGGTCACGCCGGCAGCTCGACGGCGGACGGGGCAGCGTCGTGCAGGTGCGGAAGAACCCGGTCGACCCAGGCGGGAGCCACCAGTTCCACTGTCCGAGCAGCGTCATCGCCGAGGGGACGGGCCGGCCCCGCACGATCGTGGCATCGACCGCCACGGCGGCAGCCATGCCGAGGCCGAGCACTTTGATCACGGGGTCGGTGGCGACGGTGAAGCTGAGGAAGACGCAGACCATGATCAGCGCCGCGGAGGTGACGTCCCGACCGGTCTTCGCCATCGCGAGCGCGACCGATCGGCGCCCGTCGCTGCTGACAACCCACTCCGCTCGAATCGCCGTGAGCGGGACGACCTCGTAGTCGGTCGAGAGGGCGAACAGCACGGCGAACATGAGCAGGGGCACGTGGCTCTCGATGGGCACGGGCGCCTGCAGGCCGAGCAGCCCGTCGCCCCACCCCCACGTGAAGACCGCGACGAGGATCCCGCCCGCCGCACCGACCGACGGCAGGTTCATGAGCGCCGCCTTGATCGCGACGATCGGCGCACGGAAGGCGATGAGCGGGAGCAGCGTGGCGACCAGGACGAAGGTCGCCACCACGAGCCCCTTCCGACCCGAGATGCGGTCGGTCAGGTCGCCCTTGCCTGCTGTGAGCCCGCCGACGTGCGACGTCGCGGCGGGGAGAGCGTCGACGCGCAGGCGGTCGACGAGGTCGCGGGACGCGGGGTCGGACGGCGCGGTGGCCGGCTGCGCTGAGAGGCGGGGGACCAGTCCGTCCACGGACACCTGGGAAGGGGAGCCGACGGACGCGCCGGCCGCACCGGCGATCCCGGCTCGCGGGGCGAGAGCCTTCGTGTCGGCCGCCCCCAAGAGTGCTGTCGGGAACGTCGCGGTGCTGAGTAGCGGCCCGTTGGATCCTGCACCGAACCCGTCGGAGAGCTGGTCGTAGGACTGTCGAGACAGCGTCGAGGACGGAGCGGCGCCCGCGTCGAGCGGGCCGAGCCGCAGGTCGACCGCCGGCGCTGCGAGCGCACCGAGCACCACGATGCACCCGATCAGGACCGGCCACGGGCGCGGCGCCTCCCACTCCGCGAGCCGGGTCCATCCCCCGGCCCCACCGAGGGACTCAGGACGACGTGTCGCGAGCCGGTGGCCGAACCCCCGGCCGAGGCAGGCCGGGAGCAGGGTCACGGATGCCGCGCAGGCCACCAGCACGGCCACTCCGGAGGCGATCGCCAGGCTGCGCATCAGCGGAATCCCCACCAGGGCGAACCCCGACAGGGCTGCGATCACCGAGAACGCAGCGAACAGTACGTCGCTGCCGGCCGTGGCGGCCGTCGTCGTCGCGGCTGGCACCGGCTCCTGACCGTCGATCAGCGCCCGCTGGAACCGGTTGGAGCCGACCAGCGAGTAGTCGATCCCGACTCCGAGCCCGATCACCGAGGCGAGCGAGGGCGCTGCCGTCGGGATGTCGATGGCGTGGCCGAGGAGACCGAGCCCGAGGATCGCGACTGCCAGGCCCACCATCGCGCTGCCCAGCGGCAGCAGGGCGGCCGTGATCGAGCCGAAGGCGATGAGCAGGATGACCAGCGCGGCGAGCGGGCCGACCATCTCCGCGCAGCGGTTGTTGTCCTCGTCGAGCACCTGGGCCAGAGCATCTGGGGGCCTCACGACGATGTCCGTCCCCGTGACGGCCGTCTCGACGTCCTGGCGCAGCCGCGTGGCCAGTGGCTTGGTGCTGTCCTTGCCCGCGACGCGGAGAGTGACGTTGATCGTGCCTGTGGCCGAGTCGGAGGAGAGCGGGCCGTCACGTGCGAGGGGTGCCGTCACCCCCGGAGACCCCCGGCTCGGCCTCGGCCTCGACCGCGGCGACCGCGCGACCGTCTGCCGCGGTGGCACCCGCCGACGCCAACGACGGCGAGCGCACCACGAACCGCTGCGACGGGTTCCCCGCCTCCGGGAACGCCGCGCGGCGACGCGTCGATCGCCGCCTGGCTGTCGGCGCCGGGGATGGTGACATCGTCGGTCGTCGCGGTACCCACTCACGCGACGAGAACCCGACGACGACGGCCATGATGAGCCAGGTGCCGATCAGCCGACGGGGCCGCCCTGCGCACGCCCGGCCAGGCGCGCGGTCCACCCGAGCGTCACCCCGTCACCCCGTCACCCCGTCACCCCGTTGCCGCCGCTGTGGCGCTGCACGCCCGTACTGTACGGTCGTACAATGACCTCGGCACCGCACCGGCAAGTCAGGACGGATACGCGCACGCGCATCCTCGACTCGGCTCGCAGACTGTTCATGGAACGTGGCTATGTCGAAACGTCGCTGGCCGACATCGCGAGCGACATCGGCCTCACCAAGACGGCCGTGGCCTACCACTTCCACCCGAAGGAGCGGCTGCTCGTCGAGCTGGTCTCCCCGGCCCTCCTCGACTTCGGCCGCGAGGTCCAGTCCGGGACACCTGCTACCAGGGCGGCACGACGCGCCTACCTGCGACGCATCGTCGCACTGCTCGTGCTCCACCGTGACGTCGTCGGCATCCTCGCAACGGACACCGGCATCTTCACCCTCCCATCCCTCGGTGGTCCGGGGCCGGGTCCGCGCGAGCGCCTGGTCGCTCATCTCATCCCGCCGCGTGCCACCCCGCGCGACGTCGTGCGGGCCTGGGCGGCTCTCGGGGCGGCGCAGGTCGCGGTCGCCCGCACGCTGGACCAGTCGCCCGTCGTCGTGCGCACGGTCGCCACAGCCGCGGCTCTCGCGGCCTACGACTCCTGAGCGCGCAGGCGCGGACCACCGCCGGGCAGTCGCGAAACCCCGTGACCGAAAGTGACTCGCACCTGACTCATGCCGCGGAGGATCTCCCGCGTCCCCGCGTCAGGGCGTCAGGGCGTCGAGCGCAGGAGGCGCGCCAGGACGTCGGAGGCGTGCGTGGTGGCGTCGTCGTCGACGTCGAGATGCGTCATGAGCCGGACGAAGTCCGGGCCGAGGACAGAGATGGCGACGTCGTGCTCGCGGGCCGCGGCGCCGAGGGCCGCAGCGCTCCATGGGGTGAGCGACAGGTCGAGTGCGACGATGTTCGTCTCGACGTGCTCGGGCTCGAGGATCCCGTCGACGGCCTCCGCGAGCGCGAAGGCCAGACGCAGGGCTCGTGCGTGGTCGTCGGCCAGCCGCTCGACGTTGTGGTCGAGCGCGTAGAGACCGGCGGCCGCGAGGATCCCGACCTGCCGCATCCCGGCGCCGTACCGCTTGCGCCACACCCGCGCGGCGGCGACGCGCTCCGCGCTCGCGACCAGCAACGAACCCACGGGAGCGCCGAGGCCCTTGGACAGGCAGACCGACACCGTGTCGGCCACAGCGCCGTAGGCGCGCAGCGGGACGCCGGTGGCGACGTGTGCGTTCCACAGTCGCGCACCGTCGAGGTGGACGCCGAGGCCGTGCTCGTCGGCGAGCTCGCGCAGCTGCTCGAGCCGCTCTAGCGGCTGCACCGTGCCGCCACCGAAGTTGTGGGTGTTCTCCACGGCGATGGCCGCCGTCGACACCAGGTAGGGCCCCGCATCCGGCCGGACCAGTGCGCGCACGACGTCGACGTCGAGGAGCCCGCGCGGGGCGTCCCACGTGCGCGTCGTGATGGCGCTCAACGTCGCCGCGGCGCCGAGCTCGGCACGCACGACATGGGCCTGGGAGTCGCACACCAGCTCCTGCCCGGGCGCCACGAGCAGGCGCAGCGCGAGCTGGTTGGCGAGCGAACCTGTCGGGGTGAACAGTGCCGCCTCGTGGCCGAGGAGGGCCGCGACGCGCTGCTCGAGGGCGAGCACGGTGGGATCCTCGCCGTAGACGTCATCACCCACTTCCGCGCCGGCCATGGCGGCGCGCATCTGGGCCGAAGGACGCGTGACGGTGTCGCTGCGCAGGTCCACGTGGAGGCTCACGACGCGAAGCCTAGGCGCACCGGCGAGCCCCGCCCGAGCTCCTATCAGGCGAGGAGGACACCCTCGTGCACGAGGAGCGCCTCCTTCACGGGCAGCCCGTAGGCGTATCCGCCGAGGGCGCCGTCGGCGCGCAGGATGCGGTGGCACGGCACGAACGGGGCGACCTTGTTGCGCGCACATGCCTGGCCGGCGGCCCGCACGGCAGTCGGGCTTCCCGCGCGTGCCGCGAGCCCGGCGTAGGAGTCGGTCCCGCCCGCCCGGACCTTGCGCAGCTCCTGCCACGCACGCTGGGTGAACTCCCCGCCAGGCTGCCGCACGTCGACACCGTCGAGCGCGGTGAGGTCCCCGTGGGCGTACGCCGTCAGCGCTTCCACGGCGGCGCGCGTGACCGGCGTGGTGCCCACCTCGCGGTGCCCGCGTGCGCGCTCCTCCTCGCTCAGGAACCCGAGCGTCGTATCGAGGTCGGCGAATCCCGATGCGACGACCGCGCCGTCATCGGGGTCCACGACCACGACGACGCGCCCGCCGGGGACGATCACGGACGAGGTCTCGAACGGAGTGCTCATGACTTCTCCTTCGGTGCGGTCCACAGATGCTGGGCGGCGTAGGAACGCCACGGGCTCCACGCCCGGGCGCGGCGACCGAGCGACCGTGCGTCACCGGGAAGACCGAGAGCCGACGCCGCGTGCCGCAGGCCGAGGTCGGTGTCGGGGAAGACGTCGGGGTCACCCAGGGCACGCAGACGCGAGTATGCGACGGTCCACGGCCCGATGCCCGCGATGGCGAGCAGCGAGTCGCCGACGTCATCGAGATCACCTGTGCGCAGATCGATCGCGCCGTCCGCGACTGCCACTGCGACGGAGTGAAGGGACCGCGCCCGGGTCCCCGGCATCCCGATCGCGGCGACCGCGGCGACCTCGAGCCCGGCGAGCGCACGTGCCGACGGGAAGGCGGTGAAGCCGCCCGGTATGCCATTGCCGAACTCGCGCACGATACGCCCGAGCAGCGTGCGCGCGCCGGCGACGGAGACCTGCTGCCCGACGATCGCGCGCACGAGCGTCTCCCACGGGTCGACCGTGGTGGGCACCCGCAGGCCCGGGCGCGCGGCCACGAGCGGTGCCAGGTCCGGGTCGGCCGAGAGCGCGTCGTCGATCGTCTTCGGATCGGCGTCGAGGTCGAGCCATCGGCGTACGCGATGGACGAGCGACGCCGTGTCGCGCAGATCGGCGTCGCTTCGCACGACGACGTGATCGCCCTGCACCTGCACGGCGACGACCGCGGCACGCACCGGCAACGGCACGACGCGACGGTGGATCCAGCCTCGCGAGCCGCTCTCGTGGGACTCGAGCCCGTCGACGGCTCGTGCCGCGAGGTGCTCTCCCACCGAGGCCGCGTCGTAGGGCGGCCGCAGCCGCAGGCGCAGCACGAGAGCCGGGTCGGCGGCCTCCACCGGCGCCGAGGGGGAACGACGCAGCTGCGACGGTGCGGCACCGAACTCCCGCCGCATCAAGTCGTTGAACTGCCGGATGCTGGAGAAGCCGGCGGCGAAGGCGACCTCCGACAACGGCAGCGACGTCTGCTCGATGAGCAGACGAGCGGTCTGGGCGCGACGGCTCACCGCGAGGTGGAGCGGTCCAGCTCCGACCTCGACGACGAGCGTGCGGTGCAGGTGGCGCTCGCTCACGTGCAGCCTGCGGGCCAGCCCGGCGACGCCTCCGTCGTCGATCGCGCCATCGGCGATGAGGCGGAGAGCGCGACCGACGAGATCACCACGGTGGTCCCAGTGGCGCGAGCCAGGGGCGGAGTCAGGACGGCACCGCTTGCACGCCCGGAACCCCGAGCTCACCGCCGCTGCGGGCGAGGCGAAGAACCGCACGTTGGCCTGCCGGGGCGTCTGCGCAGGACACACCGGCCGGCAGTAGACCCCGGTGCTCGTGACGCCGAACCACAGCCGCCCGTCGAAGCGGCGGTCCCGGCTCGAGAGCGCCGCGTAGGCCGCATCGACGTCGAGCCCGGCAGGCGCGAGGATCCCGGCGCGGGGCTCGGCAGTGGTGGTCACGCAGCGAGTCTCTCCTACGTCCCGGCCATCGCTCTAGCGGGAATCGGACACCGCCGCAACATCGACGTGGCACCTTGGCATCTCTCGCCGAGGACGCACGGCCTCAGCCGCTCTCTCCCCTGGCTCACGTCTTCCCCAGCCTCGGGCCGAACGGCGTATCGGGCCTGTGGCGCCGCGTCCGCGTCCCAACGGTCGCGACGAGCAAGCCCGCCGTTGACAGGACTCGACCATGAGAGCTCGTCGGCGTCGTCCTCGCAGCGGGGCAGTCGCCCTGTCGGCGTGCGCGCCGATGACCGGGGAAGGGTCGATGGACTCCGTGGGGTCCGGGTCCGCGCAGCTCGCGTTCCACTCCCCGTGCGGCAAGCTCGAGCAATCTCGTGGGCAACCTCGAGTTCCGTGACCGCGCAGCGGCAGTCGACCTCGCCGAACGGGTCGGGTATGCCGACGACACCGGGTCCTCGCTGCCCATCAGCGGCGGCGACGACACCTCCCTCGACGTCCCGAACGTCAACGGCGAGGCAGTGTCCGGCTGCCTCGTCCCGTTCGCCCTCACGCACTGCGGCCCGCTAGGACGCGGCGGCGTGAACACCATGGTGGACCTGGCCCCGACGGTCCGCTGGGCGTTCCGCACGCGTGAACGAGACAGGTCGAGGTGGTCGGCATCCCGCCGTGGAACGGTGGGGCTCAGGTGTGGCGGGGCCGGTCGAGCAGCCAGTCGGCGACGTCGAAGGCGAGCTCGAGGGACTGCACCCGGTTCAGGCGCGGGTCGCACGCGGTCTCGTACCGGTCGCCGATCTGGTCCTCGGTGACGCCCTCCGTGCCGCCGACGCACTCGGTGACGTCGTCGCCGGTGAGCTCGATGTGGATGCCACCGGGCACGGTGCCGAGTCGCTTGTGCACCTGGAAGAACCCGAGCACCTCATCGGCGACGTCGCTGTAGGACCGGGTCTTGTGGCCGGACGCGGCCTCGCGGGTGTTGCCGTGCATCGGGTCGCACACCCACACCACCGGATGCCCGCTCGCGGTGACCTTCTCCACGATGGGGGGCAGCGCCTCGCGGACGGTGCCGGCACCCATCCGCGTGATGAAGGTCAGACGGCCCGGAACCTGCTCGGGGTTGAGCCGGGCGGCAATCTCGACGGCCTGCTCGGGCGTGGTCGTCGGGCCGAGCTTGACGCCGACCGGGTTGGCGATGCGCGAGGCGAAGTCGATGTGAGCACCGTCGAGCTGCCGGGTGCGCTCCCCGACCCACACGAAGTGGCCCGAGAGGTCATAGAGGTTGCCGGTGCGCGAGTCGACGCGCGTCAGCGCCTTCTCATAGTCGAGCACCAGGGCTTCGTGCCCGGCGTAGAACTCGACGCGCCGGAACTCCTCCGGGTCCGCGCCGCAGGCCGCCATGAACGCGAGCGCACGGTCGATCTCGCCGGCGACCTGCTCGTAGCGGTTGCCCGCGGGCGTCTCGGCCACGAAGTCCTGGTTCCATGCGTGCACCTGGCGCAGGTCGGCGTAGCCGCCCTGGGTGAACGCCCGCACGAGGTTCAAGGTCGAGCTGGCGGTGTGGTAGCTGTGCAGGAGCCGGCGCGGGTCAGGGACACGACCCGGCGCGAGGAACGGCAGCGCGTTGACGCCGTCGCCGTAGTACGACGTCATCACGGTGCCCTCGCGCGACTCGACCGGGTTGCTGCGCGGCTTGAAGTACTGCCCGGCCATCCGGCCGATCTTCACCACCGGCAGGCTCGCGCCGTAGGTGAGGACGATCGCCATCTGCAGGACTGTCTTGAGCTTGGCCCGGATCGCCTCCGCAGTGGCGCTGTCGAAGGTCTCGGCGCAGTCACCACCCATCAGCACGAAGGTCTGCCCGCGCGAGGCGGCCGCGAGACGTTCGGTGAGGGTGTCGCACTCGGCCGCGAACACCAACGGCGGCAGGGCTCGGAGCTCGGCGACCGCGGCCGCGAGCGCGACCGGGTCGGGCCACACGGGCTGGTGGGCCGCCGGGAGGTCGGGCCAGGTCGTGACGTCCATCATGGGCGCCAGCCTACGGTCCGGACGGGCCCGGGACCGCGCCGGTAGGCGTCGACGGGGCCCCGCTCGCGCGGGACCCCGTCGCGACGATCAGCCGGACCTCGGTGGTCGGCTATCCGAAGAACGTACGGACCTCGTCGTAGCGCTCACGAGGCACGGTCTTGAGGACACCGGTGGCGTCGATGAGCGGGACGCGCACGATGTCGGTGCCCCGCAGCGCGACCATGACGCCGTACTCCTGGTCGTGGATCGAGTCGATGGCCTGCAGACCGAACCGGGTGGCGAGCACGCGGTCGAACGCGGTCGGGGTACCGCCGCGCTGGATGTGCCCGAGCACCGAGGCGCGGGCCTCCTGACCGGTGCGGTCCTCGAGCGCCGACGCGAGCCAGTCGCCGATGCCGGTGAGGCGTACGTGCCCGAACGCGTCGAGCGACTGGTCCTTGGTGATGAGGGCGCCGTCGGCGGGCAGCGCGCCCTCGCTCACGACGATGATCGGCGCGTAGTTGGTCCGGAACCGCGACTCCACCCACCCGGCGACCTCGTCGAGGTCGAACGCCACCTCAGGGATGAGGATCCCGTTGGCGCCGCCGGACAGGCCTGCGTGCAGGGCGATCCAGCCCGCGTGACGCCCCATGACCTCGACGACGAGGACGCGGTGGTGCGACTCGGCGGTCGTGTGCAGGCGGTCGATGGCCTCGGACGCGATGTTGACCGCGGTGTCGAAGCCGAAGGTGTAGTCGGTCGCGGAGAGGTCGTTGTCGATCGTCTTGGGGACGCCGACGACCGGGACGTCGCGGTCGTGGAGCTCGGTCGCCACCCCGAGGGTGTCCTCGCCGCCGATCGCGATGAGGGCATCGACGCCGAGCTCGGCGAGGTTGGCCTTGATGGCGTCCACGCCGCCGTCGATCTTCATCGGGTTGGTCCGGCTCGATCCCAGGATCGTGCCCCCCCGGGGCAGGATGCCACGGACCTCGGGGATACCGAGCGGTGTGGTGAGCCCCTCGAGCGGGCCCTTCCAGCCGTCGCGGAAGCCCAGGAACTCATAGCCGTACTCGGTGACGCCCTTGCGGACGACGGCCCGGATGACGGCGTTGAGACCGGGACAGTCTCCGCCGCCTGTCAGCACTCCGACGCGCATGTTTCTCCTCATGCCAGGGGAACGGTGAGGGTCATGACAGCGCTGTCATGGCCGGCTCCCCCATCCAACCGCACCCGATGGGGGCGACGCACTCCCGCCCCGCATCCGGACGTGTCTGACCGGTCACGGTGACTCCCCAGGATGGCTGCGCCGCGCCATCGAGCGCGCTAGCGTCGCGAGCTGAGGCCGTCCTCCGGGACGGCGACGGCACCGGCCGACGGGGCACCTTCGCCGCGTCGGCCGCACGCGCACCGCGATCAACCGGAGGACCACCATGAGCGTCCTGGCCATCGACGCCGGAACCACGGGCGTGACCGCCCTCGTCGTGTCCGCCGACGCCACCGTGACCGCTCGCGGGTACGCGGAGTTCCCCCAGCACTACCCCTCCGAGGGATGGGTGGAGCACGAGCCGCGCGACATCTGGGCGGCAGCCCTCACCGCCGTCCGCGCCGCGCTCGCCGCCCTCGGTCCCGACGGCGACCGGCCCACCGCCGTCGGCATCACCAACCAGCGCGAGACCGTCGTGCTCTGGGACCGCGAGACCCTCGGGTCGCCCAGACGCGCGATCGTCTGGCAGGACCGGCGAACGGCAGGGCTGTGCGACCAGCTGCGCGGCGACGGCCACGAGCCGCGCATCGCCGCGCTCACGGGCCTGCGCCTCGACCCCTACTTCTCGGCAACCAAGCTGAGCTGGATCGCGACGAACGAGCCGCACGTGTGGGCGCAGGTCGTCAACGGCCGGGTCGCGATCGGCACCGTCGACTCCTACCTCGTCGCACGGCTCACCCGCGGGCTGCACCACGTCACCGATGCCTCGAATGCCTCCCGCACTCTCCTCTACGACATCCACGAGGGTGCCTGGAGCCAGGAGCTCTGCACCATCTTCGGCGTCCCGCTCGACGCGCTGCCCGAGGTGGTCGCGTCCTACGGCGTCGTCGGCCGCACCGACCCGTCCGTCTTCGACGGCCTCGACCTGCCCATCGCGGGCATCGCCGGTGACCAGCAGGCGGCGTTGTTCGGCCAGGCCTGCTTCACCCCAGGGTCGAGCAAGTGCACCTACGGCACGGGCTCCTTCGTCCTGGTCAACACCGGCGACCGACCGGTCACGTCCTCGACCGGCCTGCTCACGACCGTCGCCTGGCAGCATCCCGACGGCCGGCTCACCTACGCCCTCGAGGGGGCCGTGTTCGTCACCGGGGCGGCGGTGCAATGGCTGCGCGACGGGCTGCAGATCATCGACGACGCGGCCGAGACCGAGGCGCTGGCGCAGTCCGTCCCGGACTCCGGCGGCGTCGTCTTCGTACCCGCCCTGACCGGCCTCGGAGCCCCCGACTGGGACCCCCACGCTCGCGGCACCATCCTCGGGATCACCCGAGGCACGACCCGCGCCCACCTCGTTCGCGCCACCCTGGAGGCGATCGCGTTCGAGGTGCAGGACGTCGTCGAGCTCATGGTCCACGAGGGCGAGGTCGCCCTGCCCGAGCTCGCCGTCGACGGGGGTGCCTCCGCGAACGGCTTCCTGTGCCAGCTGCAGGCCGATGCGCTCCAGGCACCGGTCGTCCGTGCGGCCGTGCTGGAGACCACGGGACTCGGGGCGGCGTTCCTCGCGGGGCTGGCGACCGGTGTCTGGGCCTCAGCGCAGGAGATCGCCTCGATCGTGCACCGGGACGCGAGGTTCGAGCCGCGGCCGCGCGACGAGCGGGCGCACCGCAGGTGGCGGGTCGCGGTCGAGCGCTCGAAGTCCTGGGCGACCGTCTAGCCCCCGTATCGGCCAAGGCCGCCACGGTGCGGCGGCGCCGGCCCGAGTGACCCCCGTGCCACGCTGACGGGCATGTCCGACCTCTTCGACTACGTCCGTCACCCGCACGCCCAGAAGCGCGCCGAGACCGGTCCGCCGACCGTCGCCGCCGCGCGCGCGGCCCTCCACGGTCCCGGGCCGATCGGCCGTTTCAACGCGCGGTTCGGCCTGCGGATCACCGTGATCGTGGGGACGATGTGGACGGCGTACCTCTTCACGCTGCTGGCGCTCGTCAGCGCGCCGTCGGCGCTTGCGACCGGTGACCGCATCATCGTCGTGGCGTGGATCGCCCAGACGTTCCTTCAGCTCGTGCTCCTGCCGATCATCATCGTCGGCCAGAACGTGCAGGCCAACGCCGCCGACGCCCGGGCGCAGGCGACCTACGACGACGCGTCGGCCGTCCTCGTCGAGGCGATCGCGATCCAGGCGCACCTCAAGGCCCAGGACGAGCTGATCGCGGAGATCCTGGCGTCCGTGCGGGCGTCGGGAGCCACGGCGTAGCGGTCCGCAGGCAGTGGCTGAGAGCCAAAGCCAGCACAGCGCCGGTCAGGCCGCGGGTGCGGCCCTGAGCTCGCCGGGCTCGGGGGACTCGGTCACGAGGGCGTCGTCGGCCGAGAGCGACTTGGCCTTCGCGGCGTACATGTCGACGTACTCCTGGCCCGAGAGCGCCATGAGCTCGTACATGATCTCGTCGGTCATCGACCGAAGGACGAAGCGGTCACCGGACATGCCGGCGTAGCGGGAGAAGTCCAGCGGGGCGCCGATCGAGATCTTCACCCGCATGATCTTCGGGCGTACGCGCCCGGGTGGCTGGATCAGGTGGGTGTTGACCATGGCGCAGGGGATCACCGGAACGCCGGCCTCGAGGGCCATCCGGGCAACACCGGTCTTGCCCCGGTAGAGGCGACCGTCGCCGGAGCGGGTGCCCTCGGGGTAGATCCCGAGGAGATCGCCGTCGGCCAGGATCCGCAGCCCCGTGTCCAGCGCGGCCTCCGACGCCCGGCCACCGGAACGGTCGACCGCCACCTGCCCGGTGCCCGACATGAACAGCTTCGTCAGCCAGCCCTTGAACCCCGGCGTCGTGAAGTAGTCGCTCTTCGCGAGGAAGATGATCCGGCGCCGGCAGACGAGCGGGAGGAACACCGAGTCGGAGAAGGACAGGTGGTTGCTCGCCAGGATCGCAGCACCGTGGGTGGGCAGGTTCTCGAGCCCGTCGACCTGGGGCCGGAACAGCAGCTTGAGCCAGGGGCCGATCAGGATGTACTTGCACATCCAGTAGAACACTGGCTCACCGCCTCCCCTCACGCTCGTGGTGCCGCCGACAGTACGGCGCGCCAACCCCGGCGGGCAACGCGACGCGGCCGGTAGCGTGAACCCAGGATGTCCGACCGGGCGCCACGACGCCCGGTGCTGGTCCTCCTGACCCCACGTGGCCACCGCGGTGCCACGATCCGGGCCACCCTCGCGGCCGCGACGATCAGGAGCCCCGCAGTGCGTCTCCGCCCCGGAGCCGACCCGTTCTCCCACGACGGCGGGCCCGTCGGCGCACTCGTGCTGCACGGCCTCACCTCCTCCCCGAGGTCGGTCCTGCCCTGGGCCGAGCACCTCGCAGCTGCCGGTCTCACCGTGGAGCTGCCACGGCTCCCCGGGCACGGCACGCAGTGGCAGGACATGGCCGTCACCCGCTGGGAGGACTGGTACGCCGAGGTGGACCGCACGTTCAGCTCGCTGCGGGACAGATGCGACACGGTGGTCGTCATGGGCCTCGGGATGGGCGGGTCGCTGGCGCTGCGGCTGGCCGAGCGACGTCCCGACGAGATGGCCGGCCTCGTGCTGGTCAACCCGGCCGTGCACACCGAGGATCGACGGCTCGTGCTGCTCCCGGTGCTCAAGCACATCATCAGGGCGATCCCCAGCTTCGCCGACGACATCAAGATGCCGGGCCAGCAGGAGGGAGCCTACGACCGGCTGCCGCTGCGGAGCTTCGACTCGCTGCACCGCGCCTGGGGCACGATCAAGGCCGACATCGCCCGGGTGTCCGCGCCTCTCCTGGTCCTGCACTCGCGCGAGGACCACGTCGTCGAGCCGAGCAATGCGGCGTGGGTCCTCACCCACGTCTCCAGCCCCGACAGGACCGAGCTGTGGCTCGAGGACAGCTATCACGTGGCCACGCGCGACAACGACGCGAGACTCGTGCTCGACACGAGCCTCGAGTTCGTGCACCGGCTCGCGCGGCGGACGCCGGGGGCGTGACACTGGAGCCATGACGACACCGACCGGACGTGACAACGGGCTGCCGCCGGCATCCCGCTATGTCGCGCTGGTCGACGTCGACCCGCCCGTGGCCGATCACGTCCTCGAGCTGCTGCGCGTCGCCGGAGTCACGGCCGTGGCCGAGCCGCTCGCCGGCGACCGCGGACCGGCACGCGACACTCCCCCTCCGACCCGGCCCACCGATCGCGTCCACGTCGACCAGGGTCACCTCGTGCTGGCGCGGGCTGTCGTGGGTCGGGCCCTGCCCGCCCTGCGCGCGGACTTCCACGCCGATGCGGCCCGGCGTAGCGACGCGGAGGAGGCGGCCCGCTATCTGCGGCGCCACGAGGACCTGCCCGAGGACGAGGTCGACTCCCTCTTCGCCGACATCGTCGCGGGCTTCGACACCGCCACGGAGGACCCTGTCCCCCGCTGGTCGGTGCTGGAGGACGCCTCCGACGACGTGGCGCCCCCGGAGCCCGCGGCGGACACCGGTGGTCGTCCCCCGCTCTCCTCCCGGCTGCTGCGCTCGGGCACCGACCCGGTGCCGCCCGCACCGGTGGAGGACCCCGACGGGCACTTCGTCCCCGAGCCACCGCCGCCTCTCCCAGAGTCCGACCGGGTGACCCGGCTCGCGTGGGCGGCGCTGCTGGGCGGCCCGGCCCTCATCGTGGTGGCCGCGCTGCTGAACATCCCGCTGCAGGGGTGGGTCGTCGTGCTCGCCCTGGGGGCATTCCTCGGCGGCTTCGCCACGCTCATCGCCCGGATGCGCGACCGTCCGCCGCACGACGACGGCTGGGACGACGGCGCAGTCCTGTGACCTGCGAACGACAGTGCCCCTACTGGACCAGCCGCACGGGGTCTCCGTCGAGGAACGCCGACCAGGTCGTGGTGTCGGCGACCGAGCCGCCCGAGGTCGTCGTGCCGTAGCTGTAGGACACGGTGAACCAGCAGCCGATGGAGGACAGGTCACTGCAGTAGTAGTTGTTCGGAACCTGGACGTCGACCTCCTTGACCTTTCCCTGGTACCCGGTGGTGGCGTTGACGTTGGTCAGGGTGCAGGCCGGGAGCGTCGTCGCCGTCGCGCTGAGGTTGGGCAGGAAACCCCGGTCGTAGCAGGTGATCGGGGTCGACCCGGTGTTGTCCGACGGCGCGGTGATGGTGATCGTCCCGGTGTCTGTCGAGTCGCCGGTGTCGAAGAACTGCACGCGCAGGAGCTTGCCGGCACCGGCAGTGGGGACACGGGCGAGGTAGAACTTCGTCGAGGCGCCGGACTTGAAGTTCGCGTAGATCGGCATCCGCTCGTAGGCAGCCACCGACACCTGATCCCGGTTGCCGGTCGTGACCGCGCGGATCGCGAACCGGTTGTGGCCCGAGCCGGTGACTCCGGAGTCGTCGCTGGGGTCGGCCATCCGTGAGTTGCTGACGGCGCCCTGCTTGAGGTTCGTCCGCACCTCGACGTAGTAGTCCGCGAGCCCGGACGCCGGAGCGTTGATCGAGCAGTTCAGCGAGATCCACCGCCGGAAGTTCTGCTGGGCGTAGACACCGTCGACCGTCTTGCCTTCCGTCGTCGTGGCCACGAGGTACTTGCTGAGGTCGACGTCGAGGCCGCGGAACTGCCTCGGAGAGCAGGTGCCGATGGGGGTGGAGTTGGCCGGATCACCCGTGTCGGTGGGGGCAAGCACGGCGTACGTGGTGGTCGGCAGGGTGGTGCTGAAGCCGAACTGGTTGTCGCCGGTGCAGAACTTGCCGGTGCCGGCAGGAGTGGTCGTCGGGTCGCCGAACGCATAGCGGGTCTTGGCATCGGTGACGGAGGGGTTCGGAGTGTCGCTGGCGAAGGCGCTCTTCGGCAGGTTCTTCTCGCAGTGGTCGCCCACGTTGATGAAGGCGGGGTCATACACCTGGAGGTCGACCGACCCGGCGCCCGGCGCGACCCGGACCCGGAAGTAGTAGACCTTCTTTCCGACGACCGCACTGCTCTGGCAGCTCGAGGAGCCGTAGTGGTCGCAGTTGTCGGTCTGCCCGGCACCGAGGCAGTAGCTGTTCGCGGACGACGAGCAGCCCTGCGTCGCGTAGCGGTCGCCGTTCTCCTTGCTCGTCTGCGGTCCGGCGATGTTGGCCCAGAAGTTCGGCGTGCTGCCGAAGGTGCAGTTGGCGGCGGCGCCCTGGGTGATCTCCGAGGGCCCGAGCGGCTCGTTCCCGAAGAGATTGCACGGACTTCCCATGGGGACGGGACCGGCGTAGTCGCTCACCGCGGTCCTCGTGATGGTCGTACGTGGGATGCCGACGATGCTCGCGAAGGAGTTCGCGACGCTGCTGGACACCGTCACCTTCAGCTGGGAGGGACGTGCGCCCGGCGTGACGGTGATGGTCACCTTGCTGCTGGGGGCGTAGCCGTTCTTCGCGGCGATCGCGAGGGCCGTTGCCTGGGCGGTGATGAAGTCCTGCGGCATGAAGACGACACCGGCGTTCGCGGCTGCGTCGGCAACCTTCTGGACCCGCTCACCCTCGACGTACCACCGCGCCACGTCGACGGCGAAGGCGGCGAACATGAGGAGGACGGGCGAGAGGACCGCCACGAGGACCGCGATCGCTCCGGCATCGGTCGCGTCGGACTCTCGAACCCGGGCAAGGAGCCCACGGGACGGGCGGTTCACGGGTGACCCCCGGATGCCGGGTCGTTGCCGTTGCACACGGCGTTCGGCAACGGCTCGAACTGCATCACTGCCCGGTCGGCCATCGCCTGGGTCGTGCCGAACATGCCGAACAGGTACTTGTGCGTGGCCTTCAGGATGACGCCGACCGCATCAGAGGATCCGACGCACGCGTTGATCGTCGTCGAGGTCCAGGTGCCGCTGGCGTACTGGAAGCGGTTGTTCGCATCGACCCAGATGTACTTCACGCAGTTGGATCCGCATGCTGCCGCGGCGATCGTCGTCGTGGACCCGGGGGGCAGCCCCTGGGCGTTCGCCTTGTAGATCCACAGCTCGTCGATGTTCCCCTTGGGCATCGCGGTGCCCGCTCGCTGGATCGCGTCGGCCGCGTCCTGCGCGAGCTTCGGCGCACTGGTCGGACTGCACGGTGGCGGCGGGGACGGTGTGGTGGGACAGCTGGCCGGCCCGCTGCCGGCCTCGGCAGACGCCACCCGCGCGGCGGTGCGCACCGAGGAACTCACGGCGACGTTGTCCCGCATGAGGAGGGAGAACTCGATGATGCCGAAGACCAGGGTGAACAGGAGAAGGGAGACGAGGGCGAACTCGACGGCGGCAGCGCCGGTGTCCTCGCCACGCAGGGACGGGCGCCAGGGCGCCGCAACCAGGGGTCGGTCGCACGATCTCATCGAGTTCCACCGCCTCACGCACGACGGCCAGGCCCGTCGCCGACGCCATAGTGTCACCGAGCACACCCGTGAGGGGCCGTACCTGGGGACGGCTCGACATCAGCCTTTCGGTGGAGTGCACCGCCGTCATAGCCCGCAGCGGCCCCCGGCGTGCACCGAGAGTGATGCCGCGCGCTCAGACGGTGAGATCCCGCGCGAGGTCCGCCGCGCCCACGAGGCCGGCGTCGTTCCCGAGCGACGCGGCGACCACCGCGGCGACGGGCCGGTTCTCCCGCGCCACCAGCGACGTCTCGAAAGCGGCGCGCGCCGGGGCCAGGAGCAGCTCCCCGGCCTCGGACACTCCCCCGCCGATGATGAACATCGCCGGGTCGAGCAACGCGGCGACGTCGGCGAGACCGGTGCCGAGCCACGCGCCGATCCGGGCGAAGGCCTCCAGCGCGACCGGGTCGCCCTCGCGTGCCGCCGCCGTCACGTGCTGGCCGGTGACACCCTCCGGGGTGCCGTCACCAAGGTCGAGGAGGACATGGGCCTCCTTGCGGCGCTCCGCTGCGAGCTCCCGGGTCTCGCGGAGCAGCGCGTTGCCGCTGGCGTACTGCTCCCAGCAGCCGCGCTTGCCGCACCCGCAGAGCCGACCCTCCGGGACGCGCACGAGGTGCCCGAACTCCGCGGCCATGCCGAAGGAACCGCGCACGAGCTGGTCGCGGTGGATGATCCCGCCGCCGATGCCGGTGCCGACGGTGACGGCGACGAGGGTGTGGGAGCCACGACCGGCCCCGAAGCGGAACTCGCCCCAGGCCGCCGCGTTGGCGTCGTTCTCCACGACGACGGGCAGCCCGCAGCCCGCGGAGACCTGGGAGCCCAGCGGCTCCTCCGACCAGTCGAGGTTGGGGGCGAACCGCACGATCGACCGCGTCTCGTCGATCAGGCCGGCCGCGCCGAGACCGACGGCCTCGGGGAGACCGAGGTCCCCTTCGCGCGCGGCGCCCATGAGGTCCAGCACCACCCCGACGATGGCGTCGATGATCCCGCCCGAGGACCGTGCGGGGGTCTTGCGTCGGGCCCGGGCCAGGACGCGGCCCTCGGCGTCGACGAGGCCGCCGGCGATCTTCGTCCCACCGATGTCGACCCCGATCGTGACGGTCATGCGTCCTGCCTCCAGATGGCGCGGCGGACATCGTCCACCCGGGCTTCGGATCGTGCGGTGCACGTCGGCGCGACGTCGCCGGGCCGCCCCGAGATCATCGGGCGGACCGACCGTCGTCGCCCCCGAGAGGGATCCGACGCACGCCGCGAGGACGCGGCTCATCCTGCCCTGCTACCGCGTCGCCGTCGCCGAGCTCCTCCACGTCGGCCACGTCAGCCAGGTGGGCCACGTCGTCGATCTCGTTCTCGTCGTCGGGGATCGGTGTCTGACCCGTCGCACGCAGGCCCGCCTCCTCGGCGCTGTCGCGGCGTGCCTTCCCGGACGGGTCGCGCGAGGGCGCGAGGTCGGCGGCCTGGGTCGCGACCGCTCCGAACGCCGCGACCGCGGAGTCGACCCACCGGCCGACGGTGTCGGGGTCGGCCTCGCGGAGCCCGGTCACCACGCGGCACAAGGGGCACGAGCAGGGCACGCCGTCGGGCCCCACCGGCGCGAGGTGCGGTGCCGACGTCCGGAGCCAGTCCTGGGCCGCCGAGACGAGGCGGGCGGTCTCCTGCCCCGCGCGGGGATCACCGCCGGTCACGACGTCGTGCCGGTCGACCATCGGCCCAGTGCTTCGCTGCGGTCGAAGTGCACGCGTACCACCTGTCCGGTGTCGGTGAGGTCGAGTGTGGCCCCGGCGACCTCGCAGCGGCGGAGGGCCGAGGGCAGCGTGATGACTCGGCGATGCGGGCCGAGGTCGATGACGAGGTCGCCGTCGTCGGTGACGGCGATGTCGACGTCGTCGGGTTCAGCTCCTGGGACGGCGACGTCGAGGTACCACTGGTCACCGTCGGTGCCGACCTCGGTCGGGGCTCGCACCGACCCGAGATCGATCGCGTCCGAGCCGGCGAGCACGACGTCGGCGAGGACGAGAAGGGCATCGACGCCGACCGGCTCGACGGAGGCATACGGCGCGAACCGAACCGGCAGGTCGGCGAACCGGTCGCGCGCGGCGATGAGGCCGTCGCGGTGGCGGGTCGTGAGCGCCTCGGGCCACTCCTCCCCCACCGCCACGCGGTTCACGACGACTCCGTCGATGTGATGGCCGAGCATCGCGAGCGTGGTGCGGGCCCGATGGGTCTCAGCAAGCACGATGCGCTCCGGCGTCGTGACGAGCCGGACGGCGGCATGCGGGCCGGTGAGGAGGGCGCGAACCATCATGAGGTCGCGCGAGACCCGGTCGAGGGCGTCGAGGGCGTCGACGGTCGAGGACGACATGCCGCTCGATCCCAGCAGGCGCGCCAGGCGGCGCTCCATCGGGAAGCCGCGCGTGACGAGCCGGTCGACGGCCTCGGGCAGGGCCAGGAGCCGCAGGGTCTCCGCCGTCGGTGCGCAGTCGATGACGAGGACGTCGTGGTCACCGACGTACCTGCCGACCTCGAGGAGGCCGAGCACGTCGTCGACACCGGGTACGGCCGCGATCTCCTCGGCGACGAGTGGGTCGACGCCCGCGCCGCTGAGCAGCCCCTCGACGGTGCCGCGCAGCGTGGTCCACGCGGAGTCCATGCGCGCGCGTGTGTCGATCTGGAGGACGTCGAGCTCCCCGGGGGCGTCCCGCACCCGCAGCGGCTCGCGCGCGGCGCGCCACTCGGAGGTGCGTCCTGTCGCGCCGGTGAGGCCGAGGACATCGGTGAGGGAGTGGGCGGGATCGGTGCTCACGAGCAGGGTCCGGGCGCCGTCACGGGCAGCGGCCAGGGCCGACGCCGCGGCAAGTGTCGTCTTGCCGACCCCGCCCTTGCCCGCAACCAGCAGCACTCGCACAGGGGAAACCTATCGGCAGTCCGACCGGGGGACGAGCGGGACCAGCCAGCAGCTGGTCGGAGCCGGGCTCAGCCCTCGACGCGCTCCTTGAGGCCGCGCAGCGCCGTGTCGACGATGACCTTCTCCGCCTTGCGCTTGATGAGCCCGATCATCGGGATGCTCACGTCCACCGCGAGCTGGTAGACGACGGTCGTGCTGCCGTCGCCGTTGTCGGTCAGGGCGTAGGTGCCGTCGAGGCCCTTGAGCATCTGTCCCTCGGTGAGCTTCCAGGTGACGGAGCGGACGTCGTCCCAGTCGTACTCGAGGGAGTAGGTGTCCTTGATGGCACCGGCGTCGACGACGAACCTGGCGTCGGCGGGTCGTCCGTCCTCGTACTCCGCGAGCACCTCGACGGTCTTGACGCCGTCGCTCCACTCGGGATAGCTCGCGAGGTCGGCGATGACGTCCATCACCTGCTGCGGCGTGGCGATGATGAGGATGCTCGACTCGGTCCGATCGGCCATGCGCCGGACCTTACCCGCTGCACGCGTCCGGCGGCGTCACCAGTCGAGGCGGAACGGGGCCCGGCCGCCGCGGAAGTGCCCCACGTTGACGCACTCGGTCCGACCGATCCGTACGCGGTCGACGAGCGGCTGGTGAACGTGGCCGAACAGGACCATGCGCGGCTGAGTGACGCGGACGTGCTCCAGGATCGCGGTGCTGCCGTACTCGAAGCGGCGGGCGACGACGTCGTAGCAGAGCTCGGGCACGGCCGGCGGGATGTGGGCGCAGAGCACGTCGACCTCGCCGAGGGCCGCGACCTTCGCGGCGAACGCCTCCTCGTCGATCTCATACGGCGTGTTCATCGGACTGACGAGGCCGCCACCGACGAAGCCGAACCGGAGGCCCCCGATGTCGGTGATCTGGCCGTCGAGCACGGTGTGGCCCGGACGTAGGTAGTCGGGCCAGTACCGCGGGATGTCGACGTTCCCGTAGGTGAGGTACGCCGGCGTCGGCATCGCGGCGAAGAGCTGCGAGTACTGCTCACGGACCTTCGCCTCCATCAGCGCCGGGCGGTCGAAGCCCTCGCGCAGGACGACGTCGTCCCAGAGACCGGCGGTCCAGGCGCGGGCCTCCGCGAACCGGCCCTGGGTGCGCAGCTCGATGAATCGCGTCGTGTTCGCTGCCCCGAAGAGCTCGGCGAAGATCCCCTGCGAGGCGTCGTCGTAGTCGAGGTAGAGCACGAGGTCGCCGAGGCAGATCAGCGCGTCCGCGCCGTCCGCGGACCGCGCGAGGGCGTCCGTGCTCCCGTGGACGTCGCTGATGACATGGACCCGCACGACTCTGACCCTAAACGGGGTCCGGTCCGAGCGCGCGTCACGAGGGTCGCCCACGCGAGTGACGCTCCCGCGACGGCTCAGCGGTTGGCGACCAGCCCGATGAGCGCCCCGAACACGGCCAGCACGACAACGATGCCGAGGGTGCAGGCGGCAGCGAAACCCCACTTGCCGCCGGGCATCTCGGCCGGGTCGAACACGTGCGGACGGGGGTCGTGGATCGCCAGCCGGCTGAGCATCTGCGCGGCCAGCGCCTCGACCTCCTCCGGCGTCGCCTGACCGTCGGCCGGAAGCTCGATCCCCTCGACCGGCGCCGCGGACGGCGCCGATGCCCGGCCCGCCGCGTGACGTCCGCGGGGCACCGCCGAGCGGACCTGGGCGGGCGCGGCGGGCAACGCCGGCGCCAGTGCTGCGGCCTCGACCTCGGGGCGGGAGAACGCCGGATCGCTGCTGTGGCGGCCGGTCGGTCGCGGGTCGTCGAGCAGCATCGTCGCCTGGGCCTCCTCCGCGCCCGAGGTGTCGGGGGCATGCGTCAACGAGGCAGACGAGGTCATGGATGAAGGCGAGGCGAACGAGGCCGACGCGGACGGGGAAGAGCCGCCCGGGACGACCGTCGCCGCCAGGCGGACCGGATCGCGGCGGGGGCGGAGGTCGGCGTGGCACAGCGAGCACCAGGCCGCGTTGGAGGGCACCGCGGCGGTGCAGGAGGGACACCGTGTCTGGATCGGCACGTCAGGGTCATCGGCACGTCCGACGGCCGCCTTGACCCGCTACCCCGCCGGGCCGGGCTCCGACGGCCCCGAGGTGCCGGCCGCGGCGGTCCACTCCGGCCGGGAGGGTCTCGGCGTCCCGACCGCCCGGCCCGACTCGAGCTCGTCCTTGAGCGCCCAGACCACCCGTTTCCACGCCTGCGCGCGGCGGGCCCGGGCGCGTGCGGCCCGCCGCCAGCCCGAGGCGTCGCCGGGGAGCGGGCGACGCTCGCCCGTGCGCCGGTCGACCGGGTCGAGCCGGGCGTAGTGGTGCACCAGGACCCCGTCCCCGACTGCCTCCAGCCAGATCTCGAGGGACCCGGCCCAGGCTCCCGAGGCCGACCAGCGGACCCCGTCGAGGCCTCGGTCCATGAAGACCGTGAGCGTGAGGTCCGGCCACCACTCGCGCCAGCGGAGGGGGTCCGCCACGATCGCGGCGAGCGTGGCGCGGTCGGCGACGACGAACGTCTCGTCCACGAGGTCCACTGCCGCCACGCCGGGATCCTGGCACGTCGCGCGACTCGCAGCCCGGTCGTGTCGCACCTCGCGTCCCCGCACGCCTACGGTGGCGGGACGTCCGTGACCTTCCAGGAGCCCAGCATGCGCGAGATCCACGAGCCGGTCCTCGTCCCCGTCCCCGGGTCCGAGCGCCTGTCCGACGACGTCGTGCGCCACGCGATCAGGACGCCCGACCGGGTCCTCCTCGCGCGGCGCGAGGGGGGTGCTTGGCGCGATGTCACCGCGAAGGAGTTTCTCGCGGACGTCACCGGGGTCGCCAAGGGCTTCCTCGCTGCGGGAGTCGGCGTCGGCGACCGGGTGGGCCTGATGTCGCGCACCCGGTACGAGTGGACCGTATGTGACTACGCGATCTGGTTCGCGGGCGCGGTCACCGTGCCGATCTATGAGACGAGCTCACCGGAGCAGATCGAGTGGATCCTGGCCGACTCGGGCGCCGTCGCGGTCGTCCTGGAGAGCGAGAAGCTCGCCGCGCTGCACGGCGAGGTCGCCGGGCGCCTCCCCGCCGAGACCCACGTCTACGTCATCGACCGCGGCGACCTCACGCGGCTCACCGAGGCGGGCAGGTCGGTCACCGACGAGGAGCTCGAGACCCGCCGGACGTCTGTCGAGGCCACGGACCTCGCGACGATCATCTACACCTCGGGCACGACCGGCCGGCCCAAGGGCTGCGAGCTCACCCACCGCAACTTCGCCTTCGAGGCCGAGAACGTCGTCGCCTCGACGCCGGAGATCTTCGCCGCCGACTCCTCGACTCTGCTGTTCCTGCCGCTGGCCCACGTGTTCGGACGCATCATCGAGATCGCCTGCCTCCAGTCCGGTGTCCGGATGGGCCACACCGCCGACGTCACGAACCTGCTCGAGGACCTCGCGGAGTTCCGTCCGACGTTCCTCCTCGCGGTGCCACGGGTCTTCGAGAAGATCTTCAACGGCTCGCAGCAGAAGGCCATCGCAGGCGGCAAGGGCGCCATCTTCGACCGGGCCGCCGCGACGGCGATCGCCTACAGCACAGCACTCGACTCCGGTGGCCCGGGCTTGCTCCTGCGTGTGCAGCACGCGGTGTTCGACCGCCTGGTCTACTCCAAGCTGCGGGACGCGATGGGCGGACGGGTCGCGTGGGCGGTGTCGGGCGGCGCTCCCCTCGGAGCCCGGCTCGGCCATTTCTTCCGCGGGATCGGGCTCGTCATCCTCGAGGGTTACGGCCTGACCGAGACCGCGGGCGCCACGACCGTCAACCGACCGGGGCTCCTGCGGATCGGCAGCGTCGGGCGACCGTTCCCCGGTGCCGCGGTCCGGGTCGCCGAGGACGGCGAGATCCTGCTCGCCGGCCCGCACATCTTCGTCGGCTACTGGGCGAACCCGCAGGCGACAGCCGAGGTGCTCGAGGCGGACGGTTGGTTCCACACCGGCGACCTCGGCGCCCTCGACTCCGAGGGCTACCTCTCGATCACCGGTCGCAAGAAGGAGATCCTGGTGACGGCCGGCGGGAAGAACGTCGCACCGGCCGTGCTCGAGGACCGCCTGCGCGGTCACTGGCTGATCAGCCAGTGCATGGTCGTCGGAGACGCGAAGCCCTACATCGCCGCGCTCGTCACCGTCGACCTCGACTCCTTCCCGGCGTGGAAGTCCCAGAACGGCAAGGACGCCGACGCCTCGGTGGCCGACCTCGCTCAGGACCCCGACCTCGTCGCGACGATCCAGACTGCGGTCGACGAGGCGAACAAGGCCGTCTCGAAGGCCGAGTCGATCCGCCGGTTCCGGGTCCTGGCGGTCGACTGGACGGAGGACGGCGGCCAGCTCACGCCCTCGATGAAGCTGCGTCGGTCGGTCGTCCTCGAGGAGTTCGCGCCCGACGTCGACGCGCTCTACGGCTGACCGCGCGTCACCCGTTCGGTCCGACGGGGCGCTCCGCACTCGAGTCTGGCGCGCCCGACCGCCACGGGCACGGCAGACTTGCTCGTTGTGAACCCCGCTCCCGGCCGGTCGGCCACTCCTGTCGACGTGCGTGGTCTCGTCGTCACGTTCGGCACCGTGAACGCCGTGGACCATCTCGACCTGCGGGTCCCCGCGGGTGGCTCCGTCGCCCTGGTCGGCCGCAACGGGGCGGGCAAGTCCACGACGCTGCGCGTCCTGGGCGGGGTCCTGCCCCCGTCGGCGGGCACGGTGTGGGTAGGGGGGATCGATGCTGCGGCTGAGCCCCGAAAGGCCCGCGAGGTCGTCGGCTACTGCCCCGATGTCGGAGGTCTGATCCCGCGCGCCACGCCCTGGGAGCACCTTCAGCTGGCGGCGAGCCTGCGCGCGATGCCCGACGGCTGGGAGGAGCGGGCGCGCGACCTCCTCGAACGCTTCGACCTCGCCGCCGCAGTCGACCGCGTCACCTCCGGCTTCTCCCACGGCATGGGGCGACGGCTCTCGGTGCTCCTCGCCGCCTTCCACGAGCCCGCGGTGCTCCTGCTCGACGAGCCGTTCGACGGCGTCGACCCGCTCGGCGTCGAGGCGACGCTCGAGGAGGTGCGGCGGGCCCGGCTGCGCGGTGCCGCCGTCCTGGTGTCCACCCACCTGCTCGACCTGGCCGTCGCGGCCTGCGACGAGGCGGTGGTGCTGCGCGGCGGCCAGGTGGTGGCGGCCTCGCCGGTGGCCGAGCTGTCCGGGCCCGAGGGGGCCGCCCGCTACCGGGAGCTGCTGACGTGAGCCGTCGGCGCAGCGGCCAGGTCGGAGCCCTCATGTCACTGCGGTGGCGGATGGTGCGCTCGAGGCGGGTCCGCATCGCTCTGACCGTTGTCGCCATCCTGTGCCTGGTGCTCCTCGTCCTAGGCATCGCCGCCGGTGCGACGATCCCGCTGGGACCGGTCGCAGACGGGTCGGGCTCGGCCGACCTGGTGGCGTCGGCCCCCACCGACCGCACCGGCGAGGTCGCCGTGCTGCTCCCCTCGGCGATGATCGCGTTCGCACTGTTCTCGATCGTCGCACCGCTCGGTGCCGGTGGAGGCACCGAGCTCATTCCCGAGGCCGAGCTCGTGGCCTACCCGGTCCGCGTCCCCACGCTCGTCCGGATCGCGTTCCTGCTCTCCCCCCTCAACATCGCGTGGTTCTTCCAGGTGCTGCTGCTGGTGATGGCCACGGCGTACGCCGTCCGCGGCCCGGGCGGCCCGGGCCTCCCCCTCGGCGTCCTGGTCGTCTTCCTCGCGGCGTGCACCACCATCGGCCACACCGTGAGCTGGGCGCTGGTCGGTGTGCGCCGGACGCGGCGCGGCCGGCGCACGACCTGGAGCCTCCTGGCTCTCGCCGCCTGCGTCGTGGGCTGGGTCATCGCCACCGACCGGGGGACCGCGGTGCTCGACTCCCTGCCGACCGTCCGGGTCGTCGCCGCCCAGGCCCGCGCCGCCCGCCTGGACCTCATCGGCTTCGCGCCGATCACGCTCGGGCTGCTCCTTGCCGCCGTCGTGGGCTACGCCACGACCGTCTGGACCGCCCAATGGGCGCTGCGCCGTCCTGGTGACCTCGGCATCGACGGCCCGCTCACCCGGCCGATCGGCCGTCGGACGCCACCCCGCGACGAGGCGCGGGCACTCCTGCAGGTCGACCGCGCTTCGGTCTGGCGCTCGGCGCCACTGCGGCGGGGGCTGCTCGTCCTGGCCATCCTCCCGGTCGGGGCGGCGGCGCTGGCGAGCCTGCCGTGGTCCTCGATCGCGCTGCTCCCACCCCTGGTGTCCTCGGGCGCCGCGCTGCTCTTCGGCGTCAACGCGCTCTCCCTCGACGGCTCCGGCGCCATCTGGGTGTCGACCATGCCCCACGACCCCGCTCTCGTGCTGCGCAGCAAGGCCCGGGTGGTGACCGAGGTGGTCGGCGGTGCGGTGCTGCTCGTCCTGCTCGGGGCCTCGGCGCGCGCCAGCGCCGCCCCGACGGCGCAGGACCTGCTCTGCGCCGTCGGAGCGTCCCTGTCCTGCACCGCGCTCGTCGTGGCGACCTGCCTGCGGCTCTCGGTCACCCGCCCGCACCGGGCCGAGCTGCGGGGGCCGCGCGACACGCCCGCACCCCCGGGCACGATGGCCCTGTACTCCGCGCGGCTCGCCGGGATCACGACCCTCGTCGGGCTCGTGTTCTCGATCTCGACCTTCGGCGACTCCTGGGAGGTCCCCTTGGCGTTCACCATCGGCCTGCTCGCCTGGGCCGCCCGCTCGTGGTCGCACACCCGCCGCCTGTGGTCGCAGCCCGCGACGCGAGCCGTCGTCGTCGCGACCGTGGCCACCGGCTGACCGCCCCGGCGCGTGTCCGTCCCGGGTCACCCTGCGCCACCGGACGGCGGACGCTTTGGTCACGCTCCGTCAACCGAACGGATGAGTCCCCGCACCGAACGTCTCATCCACGCTCGCAGCCATTCCTTTTTGGTGACTGCCCGCTACCGTACGTTGCGGAGCTGCCGGTAGGTGTCAGCTCCCACCGGGGACTTCCTCGCAGGCATCGCACCGGCGTGGCGTCCGTGATCGCACCCGATCACGGACGGCATTCTGGCCCGGTCCGGCGGATCCGGTGCCCGCCGGACCGCGCCCGTCGCGGTCGCAAACGCCAGAGGTCCTCATGGGTCGTCGCACTCTCCTACTCATCGCCGCGCTGGTCGTGGCCGCCCTGGGCACGGTCCTGGTGTTCCTCTACGCCCAGAACGCGCAGAACGCGGCCCAGCAGGGTCAGACCCTCTACAAGGTTCTCGTGGCGAAGACCAAGATCGAGATCGGTACCACCGGCACGGCAGCCTCCTCCAGCGGCGCGTTCGAGGAGCAGGAGGTGCCGAAGGCGAACCTCGTCGACGGAGCCATCGCCGACGTCGCCCCGATCTCCGGGCTCGTCGCCCTCGTGCCGGTCTTCCCCGGGCAGCAGATCATCGCCCAGCAGTGGGGTGCCGTCGCCCAGACCTCCGGCCTCTCCCTCCCGCCCGGAATGATCGCCCTCTCGGTCCAGCTCGGGGACCCTCAGCGCGTCGCCGGCTTCGTCTCCCCGGGTTCGAACGTCGCGATCTTCACCTACGGCGACGTGAGCGTCCCGACCACCGGCACCGCGGCGCCCAACCCGCCGGTGGCCGGCGTTCGGGCCTTGCTCGCGAACGTCCTGGTGATCGCCGTCGGACCCACCACCGTCGTCGCCAAGACGTCCGGAACGACGTCGGACACGACGTCCGGCACGACCAACACCGAGCAGATCCCGACGGCCATCCTGACCCTCGCCGTGACCCAGCAGCAGGCCGAGAAGATCATCTACGCCTCGGGCATCACGCCGAACGCCAAGTTCAACGGCCTGTACTTCGGGCTGATGGACAAGAACTCCAAGGTCGTGCCCAACGACCTTGGCATCTCGACCCCGAACCTGTTCAAGTAGCCGTCGGTACCGTCCACCGCACGCCGGCACGAGGACAAGGACACCAGCACCCATGACCGCGATCGTTGAGTTCGACCCCATCGGCGCCGAGTCGATCAAGGCTGCGCTGGGTCCGGAGGCAGCCGTCCTCCCCGGCCTCGACGCGCTGAAGTCCCACCTCGACCTCAACCTGTTCGAGGACTGCGTCGTCCTCGGCCCGAGCGTCGACCAGCTCGACGTGTTCGCCCTCGCGGAGGACATGCGCCTGCGCCGTCCGAGCATGGGCGTAGTGATGATCCGACGGCGGATCGACACCGCGATCCTGTCCGACGCTCTCCGGGCCGGCGTCCGCGAGGTGGTGCAGGAGCGCGACCTCGCCGGCCTGGCCACCGCGGTCCGGCGCCAGCGCGAGATCGCGGCACGGCTGCGCGAGCAGGTGGAGACCCCCGAGGGCCGGGAGAACCCGGTCCGCCGGGCCCGCGTGGTCACGGTGTTCTCGGCCAAGGGCGGGTGCGGCAAGACCACCCTGGCCACCAACCTGGCCTCGGCCATCGCCGACTCGGGCAAGGGCACGGTCGCGCTCGTGGACCTCGACCTCAGCTTCGGCGACGTCGCGATCGCCCTGCAGCTGTTCCCGACGCACACGATCGCCGACGCCGTGCCGCTCGGCGAGGACCTCGACGGCCCCGCCCTCATGTCCCTGCTGACCACGCACCGCTCCGGCCTGCAGGCGCTCGTCGCACCGATGGAGCCCAGCGCCGCCGACGGCATCGACACCTCCTTGGTGGTGCGGATCCTGGACCTGCTGCGCGACGAGTTCGACTACGTCGTGGTCGACACGCCGCCGGCCCTCGACGACAACGTGCTCGCCGCCTTCGACCGCAGCGACGTCGTCGCCCTGATGGCCACGCTCGACATCCCGGCCTTGAAGAACCTCAAGCTGACCCTCGAGACCCTCGAGCTCATCGGCTACCCGCGGGACCGGTGCAAGATCGTGCTGAACCGCTCGGACTCCAAGGTCGGGCTGGCACTGTCGGAGGTCGAGAAGACCCTCAAGGCACCGATCGTCGCCCAGATCCCGTCGAGCCGCGACGTCCCTGCCTCGACCAACCGCGGCGTCGCGATCGTCTCCGACGACCCGAAGAGCCCCGTGAGCCAGGCCATCAAGAAGTTCATCGACGAGTTCGTCACCGTCACCACGAACGACGACGCCATCCCGGCGCAGATGCGAACCGATCGGCGCACCACGCGCCGGTGGAGGAGGTAGACCGTGAGCCTCGCAGACCGCCTGGCACAGGCCCGACGCGGACGTTCGGGCACCGCACCGGAGTCGGCCACCGACCCCACGGCGACGCGCGGTCGCCGCTCCGTCGCGGCCGACCCGTTCGCGGAGCTCAAGCGCACCGTGCACGCAAGCCTGCTGGAGAGCCTCGGCCCGCAGCTCTACGACTCGCGCCTGACCGAGGACGAGCTCGAGTCCAAGGTGCGAGTCACCCTGCAGGAGGTGCTCTCCCACGAGGAGACACCCCTCACCGTCACCGACCGCGCCCGCCTCGCCCAGGAGATCGCCGACGACATCCTCGGCTACGGGCCGCTCGAGCCCTACCTCCGCGACCCCGAGGTCACCGAGGTCATGGTCAACGGCCCCACGACGATCTACGTCGAGCGTGCCGGCAAGCTCTACCCCGTCGACGGTCGCTTCAACGACGACGCCCACCTGCGTCGCACGATCGACAAGATCGTGGCGCGCGTCGGCCGCCGCGTCGACGAGGCCTCCCCCATGGTCGATGCCCGCCTTCCCGACGGGAGCCGGGTCAACGCGATCGTCCCCCCGCTCGCCATCGACGGCCCGACGCTCACGATCCGCAAGTTTGCCACCGACGCCTATGAGGCGGAGGACCTCGTGTCCTTCGGCTCGGTCACCACGACCGTCGTCGAGTTCCTCGCCCAGTGCGTGCGCGGTCGGCTCAACATCATGGTCTCCGGCGGCACCGGCGCCGGGAAGACCACCACGCTCAACGTGCTCTCCTCGTTCATCCCCGACGAGGAGCGCATCATCACGATCGAGGACGCCGCCGAGCTCCAGCTGCACCAGGAGCACGTCGTACGCCTCGAGTCGCGTCCCCCGAACATCGAGGGCAAGGGCGAGGTCAAGATCCGCGATCTCGTCCGCAACTCCCTGCGCATGCGGCCCGACCGCATCGTCGTCGGAGAGGTTCGCGACGCCGCAGCCCTGGACATGCTGCAGGCCATGAACACCGGCCATGACGGCTCGATCTGCACGGCCCACTCCAACAGCCCCCGCGACACGCTCGCGCGCGTCGAGACCATGGTGCTGATGGCCGGGGCCGACCTGCCGCTCAAGGCGATCCGCGAGCAGGTGTCCGGGGCCTTCGACCTCATCGTGCACCAGTCGCGCTTCCGCGACGGCTCGCGCCGGATCACCCACGTGACCGAGGTCGTCGGGATGGAGGGTGACGTCATCACCCTCCAGGACATCTTCCTGTTCGACTACGCCGCCGGCTACGGCGAGAGCGGCGAGCCGCTGGGGCACCTGCGCTCCACCGGACTCCGCCCGAAGTTCCTCGACAAGCTCGCGGCCGGCGGCGTCTACGTCGACACCACGATCTTCGCCTTCGAGAAGTTCGGGGGCTGACCGTGCACGGCAGGTGGTCCACCCGGGCGGTGGCACGCGTGGGGGCGGGTGTCGCGGCGCTCGCCGTCGTCGGACTCTCGGCGTCGCCGGCATTCGCCGCGACCGACGTGTCGGGGCAGTGGGTCGGCTCGTCGGCTCAGCCCGACGGACACCTGTCGGTCGTCTTCGGCGCCACCGGCCTCAGCGCCAAGGACTCCATCGACCCGGCGTCGGTCCAGGTCACGATCGACGGCCAGGCCGTGCCCTCGACGGCGACTCCGATCACCGGCTCCGCGAACGCGCCGACCCGCACGACGCTTCTCGTCATGGACGTCAGCGGGAGCATGGCGGCCGGAAAGACGGCAGACGGCGTCGTGCGCCTCGCCGCCGCGAAGCAGGCTGCTACCACCTACCTCGCCGCCGTGCCCGATGACATCAAGGTCGGGCTGGTCACCTTCGGCGACACCGCGCAGGTCGTCGTGGAACCCACCCTCGATCACCGTGCGGTCGCGCGAACTGTCAGCGGCCTCACGGCCACCGGCAGCACCCGCCTCTACGACGCCGTGATCCTGGCCGACCGCACCCTGGGCACCACCGGTGTCCGCAACCAGCTGATCATCTCCGACGGGAAGGACGAGGGCAGCACGGTCGGAGCCGCAGCGGCGATCACCAGCGTCACGTCCTCGAAGGTGCTCGTCGACGCCGTGTCGCTGGCTGCGACCACCGCGGAGTCCACCACGCTGAGCCTCATCACCCGAGCCGGCAACGGCAAGACCGTGCTCACCGACCAGGCGTCGACACTGACGTCGTCGTTCGCGGCCGCGGCCCAGGCCCAGGCCAGCCAGGTCGTCATCGACGTCACCGTGCCGGCCAGCGTCGCCGGCACGACCAAGACCGTCGTGGTGGGCGCGAAGGCGGGTGCCCAGATCATCGGGGCTGACGCCGCGGTGTTCCTCCCCGCTGCCCCGACGGGCGGCCCCACCGACGCCCCCGCCTCCTACGGCCCGCAGCCGGTCGCGTCGACGACACCCGGGATCACCACCCGGTCGTGGTTCCTCCCCGTCGCCGTCGGTGCTGTCGCGGTTGGCCTCTTCGGCCTGCTCGCTGTCGCCTTCCTCTCCACCGACCGCGAGAACCAGACGACCGGCCGCGTCCGGCGTCGGCTCTCGCGCTACTCCCTCACCTCGCGCAACGAGTCCGCAGCGCCCGCGGTCCCGACCTCGGGCGCCCTGGGCCAGAGCCAGGTCGCACGGTCAGCTGTCGAGCTGGCCGGCCGCGTCGTCCAGCGCGGAGACCTCGACACCGGCCTCGGCGCGAAGCTCGAGGCGGCCGGCGTCCCGCTGCGCCCCGCCGAGTGGATGATCATCCACGTCGGCATCGCGATCGGCACGGCCCTGGTACTGACCCTTCTCTCCGGGTTCAGCCCGCTGGCGACGATCCTCGGGCTGGTCCTGGGGTTGACCGTCCCCTACGTCTACCTCGCGTTCAAGGAGACGCGCCGCAAGTCGCGCTTCGCCCAGCAGCTGCCCGACACCCTGCAGCTGATCGCCGGGTCCCTCGCCGCCGGGTACTCCCTGCCCCAGGCGGTCGACACCGTCGTGCGCGAGTCCGACGGGCCGATGGCCGCCGAGCTCAACCGTGCCTTGGTGGAGGCCCGCCTCGGTGTGCCGATGGAGGACGCTCTCGACACTGCCGCGCGCCGCATGGACTCCGTCGACTTCGCCTGGGTGGTCATGGCCATCCGGATCCAGCGCGAGGTCGGTGGCAACCTCGCCGAGGTCCTCACCAACGTCGCTGCCACGATGCGCGAGCGCGAACGGCTGCGCCGGCAGGTGTCGGTGCTCTCCGCCGAGGGACGGCTCTCCGCGATCATCCTCGGCGCGCTGCCGCTCCTGTTCGTCACCTACCTCGTGCTGGTTCGTCCGGAGTACATCAGCGTCCTCATCACCTCACCGATCGGGATCGTCATGATCGTCGTCGGTGTGGTCCTCCTGATCGGCGGCAGCTTCTGGCTCCGCAAGGTCGTTACGGTGGAGGTCTGACCGCCATGCAGAACCTGTATCTCTACGCCGGTCTCGCCGCTGTGTTCCTCGGGATCGTCGGCGTCATCAGCGCCGCGTTCGCCAGCAACGAGCGGACGGGCGTCGCGCGCTCGCTCCAGGCGGTCGAGGCCATCCGGGCCGCGCCCGACCCGATGCGACGAGAGCTCGACCGGCCGTTCAACGAGCGGGTCACCGGACCGTTCTTCGGGCGCCTCACCTCGCTCGGGCGCCGCTTCACCCCGAGCGACCAGTCGGCCCGGCTGCGCCGCAAGCTCGACCTCGCGGGCAACCCGCAGGGCTGGGACACCGACCGCATCCTCGCGTTCAAGATGCTCGGGTTCCTGATCGGCGCGGTCACCGGCGTGCTCGTCCCGCTGCTGTTCGGCAACATCTTGTGGGCGATCGTCTTCGGGATCGGTCTGGCCGTCCTGGGGCTCTACCTGCCCAACATGATCCTCTACCAGACCGCCTACACCAGGTCCGAGCAGATCCAGCGCGAGCTGCCCGACGCCCTCGACCTCCTCGTGATCTCGGTGGAGTCCGGCCTCGGCTTCGACGCGGCCCTGTCCCAAGTGGCCCGCAACACGACCGGCCCGCTCGCGGAGGAGTTCTTCCGCGTGCTGCAGGAGATGCAGCTCGGCACGGGCCGCGCGGACGCGCTCCGCGCCCTGGCCGACCGCAGCGACGTCGGTGACCTCCGCGGCTTCATCACCGCGATGGTTCAGGCGGACAGCTTCGGCATCCCGATCGCCAACGTGCTGCGCATCCAGTCCCGCGAGATGCGGATCCGCCGCTCCCAGAGGGCTGAGGAGACGGCGCAGAAGGTGCCGGTCAAGATCCTCTTCCCGCTGATCTTCTGCATCCTGCCCTCGCTGTTCATCGTGATCCTCGGACCGGCAGCGATCCAGATCATGACGTCGTTCTCGGGCCTGTGAGCCTGCGTCTGGACGCCGTCGGGATGCGCGGCTGCTACTCGGTGAACACGCGCGTGTCGACGAGCTGCTCGGCTACGAGCGCGCCCCTGCGCTCGTAGCGGGCCTGGTCGAACCGCTTGCGGAACTCCATGTCGACGTCGGCCATGCCGCCGCGGTTCTTCTCGATGGTCAGCACCGCGAAGTTGCGGAACCGCTCGGCGTTGGCTGCCCCGTACACGAGGTGGTGCCGTGCCACGACGTCGAACTTGTCGTTGAGCACCAGCACCGAGTCGGCCTCGTAGGCGAGAGCCGAGGCACCGCGGAGGTGCTGGGTCCGCAACCGCTTCCCGTCGGCGATGCCGACGGCGTCGCTGGCCGAGATGGCGAAGACCGGTGATCCGGTGGTCAGCGCGAGGTCCTTGAGCTCACCCGCGACGCGAGCCATCCGCGCCTCCTCGTCGTAGGTCGCGACCTCCGTCGCGACCTTCTGCACGTAGTCGACGACGACGAGCGGGTGGCGGCCCTCCTGCTCGGCGATGCTCGCCGCCGCTGCCGCGATGTGGGCGACCGACGTGTGGACGCCGCCCCGAAGCACGTGCAGCCGGTGGAGGTCGGCGGTGATCGACGCCAGGGCCTCGGCCCCGCCCGGCGTGTCGGCGAGCTTGTCGGTGAGCGAGGACGCGGTGCCGTCGCCCTCGACCAGCGCGCGGACCGCTCGCAGCGGCACGGCGTCGCGGCCGGCACGCTCGCCGGCCTCCGCGGCCAGCAACCGCTCGAGGATGTTGAGGGAGTCGTGCTCGTAGGACACGTAGAGCACGGAGTGCCCGCCGGAGAGCACATGACGCGCCACCTGCAGGGCGAACGTCGTCTTGCCCAGGCCCTGAGGCCCGCCGAGCAGGGTCAGCTCGCCGGGGCGCAGCCCGCCGGAGAGGTAGCCGTCGAGCGGCTCGAACCCCGTGCTCCACGGGCGCATCGTGGCCGCCTCGCCCTGGCGCAGGCGGGAGTCGGTCTCCGCCAGCACGTCGGAGAGCCGGGACAGTCGGAAGGAGGACGTTCCATCGTCGATCATGGGCTCATGCAACCAGAAGAACGCCCAGGTATCCGGCACCTGCGCAGGCTGGGACGCCCGGATCCCTCCGCGCGAAACGCCCGGGGCCATCGTGACGTGCGCCCGGTGCACCTCGTGTGCGACCGTCGTCCCTCGTGAGCGGTTCCAGCACCTTCTTCCGCCTCCGCGGGTCCCTCGACCCGGCCGAGGCGATCGTCGTCGTGGTGCGCTTCGGCGTCCTGGCGCTGTGTGCCCTGCTGAGCCTCCTCGCCGAGCGCGACGTCCCGCGGGTCGACCTGATGATCCTCACGGCCCTGGCCGTCGTGATGAGCGTCCCGCTGCCGGCCTCGCGCGTCAGCCGGCTCCGGCCGCTCGTCGAGGCGATCGTGGCGTCGGCCGTGATCGGGCTCACCACACCGCTCCCCGAGCCGCTGCTCCCCTATCTCGTCGTCCCCCCGCTCGCGGGCGGTCTCCTGTCGGGAGCCCTCGTCTCCTCCCTCACGACGCTGGTCTCCCTGCTCGTCCTGATCATGGGCCGGATGCGCGCCGGCGACCTCAGCTCCCGGACCGAGGTGACACTGATCGCCGAGTGGATCGGCCTCGGGCTGGCCACCGGGCTGGTGGGGTCGTGGGCACGATCGGTGGCCACGCGCGAGGGCCAGGTCAACTCCACCTATGTGGCCGCCCACCGGCTGCTCACGAGGCTGCGCGACGTCGCCCGGGCCCTCCCCACCGGCCTCGACGAGGTCGCGCTGGCCCAGCAGGTCCTCACCACCATGCGTGAGGACCTCGGCTTCGATCGCGCGGCGCTCTACGGCAGTGCCGAGGGCGGGGTGCTCATGCCCCTCGCGTACGCCGGTACCGACCACGTCGACTGGGTCCCGAACGCCGCGGAGGGGATCTGGGGGAAGGTCTGGCAGAGCGGCCAGGTCGTCCAGCAGACCGGGACCTTCAGCGACCCGGGCCACGGCCACTCGGCCGTGCTCGCGCTCCGCCTCGGAGACCGGCGCGTCGGGCTCATCGGGGTCGAGCGCGACGGGGGACCCTGGTCGGCGCGCCACCTCGGGCGAGCCCAGTCCCTCGCCGACGACGCCGCCCTGCGCATCGACACCGGTCAGCTCTTCAGCGAGGTCCGGGCCCTCGCCACGGTCGAGGAGCGCCGACGCCTCGCCCGGGAGATCCACGACGGGGTGGCCCAGGAGGTCGCCTCGCTCGGCTATGTCGTCGACGACCTCAGCGCTCGCGCCACCGATCCCGACTCCAAGGCCGACCTCGCCACCCTGCGCCATGAGCTGACCCGCATCGTCAGCGAGCTGCGGCTCTCGATCTTCGACCTGCGCACCGACGTCCAGCCGGCATCCGGGCTCGGGGCGGCCCTGACCGGCTACGTCCGCTCCGTCGGCACCGGCTCCGGGCTCACCGTCCACCTCGTGCTCGACGAGTCCGCCTACCGCCTCCCGATCGAGGCCGAGACCGAGCTCCTGCGCGTGGCCCAGGAGGCGATCACCAACGCCCGCAAGCACGCTCGGGCGCGCAACCTGTGGGTGACCTGCCGCGTCGACCCGCCCCGGGCTTTCCTGCGCATCGCCGACGACGGCCAGGGCATGGGCTCGGCGCGGAGTGACTCCTTCGGCCTCGAGATCATGCGCGAGCGCACCTCGCGGCTCGGCGCCTCCTTCACCGTGCGCAACCGGGTCGGCGGCGGAACGGTCGTCGAGGTCACCCTCGGGGCCTCGGGTTCGGGCGGGCGGGACGCCGCCTCGGCAGGGCTCCCGAGCGGCCGTAACGGATGAGCCACACCACACCGTGGCCGACATGGCATGATCAACTCGGCCAACCAGGTGAAGGGGGTGGACGACGGTGACGATCAGCGTGCTCCTCGTCGACGATCACGAGCTGATCCGACAGGGCCTACGACGGGCCTTCGAACGCGACGGCGACTTCGAGGTGGTCGGCGAGGCCGGTTCCCTGGCCGACGCCCGACGCCTGCTCAGCCTCCTCAACCCCGACGTCGTGATTCTCGACGTCCGGCTGCCGGACGGCAACGGCCTCGAGGCCTGCCGCAAGGTCCGCAGCGACAACGCCGAGATCGGGATCGTCATCCTCACGATGTACGCCGGTGACGACCAGCTCTTCGAGGCTCTCGAGGCCGGCGCCTCGGCGTTCGTGCCGAAGAACGCGCCGTCCGAGGACGTCGTCGCGGCGGCCCGGCACGCCTCGAGCTCCCCGCGCTCCTTCACCGCGAACGACCTCAACGAGGCGATGAAGCGCAAGCTCTCGCCCACCGGTCCCCAGCTCAGCCCGCGGGAGAAGGAGGTCCTCGGCCTGCTCGCCGACGGCCTCGGCGTCGCCCAGATCAGCCGGCAGCTCTTCATCAGCGAGTCGACGACCAAGACCCACATCAGCAAGCTCTACGAGAAGCTCGGGGCCGGCAACCGGGCCCAGGCGCTGATGACGGCGCTCAAGCTCGGCCTGCTCAAACGCGACGAAGCGGGTATGTAACGAGCGCTCCGCACGGTCGTCGCGGAGCGGGGATCAACCGAACGGTCGACCTCAGTCCAGCTTGACGTCCGATCACGCCGTCACTCTCCGCTGCCATTCTTAGGGCGTGCCCCGAAAGATCGGGGGACATTCGTATCTGGAGGGGCACTCCCATGATCACTCGTATCCGCACCGCTCTCCGTCACGACGAGGGCGCCTCGGCCGTGGAGTACGGCCTGCTCGTCGCCGCCATCGCCGCCGTCGTCGTCGGTGTCGTCTTCCTGCTCGGCACCACCGTCAAGGGCGCCTTCTCGAAGACCAACTCCTGCATCACGGCCTCCAGCACCAGCTGCTGACGCCAGCACCGCACCACCCGAAAGGGGTCACCGGGGTCTTCCCGGAGACCCCTTTCGCGCGTTCGGGGACGATCTCCTCCCGCTCGCCCGGTCCGGACGCGTCCGACCCGCCGGCGTCCCGCTCGGCCGGAGGCACCCCTCCACCGTTCGGCTGAGGCGGGCGGACCGGGTGGGCGATCTCTGCGTAGTCACGGGCTGGGAGCATCGAACCAGCGGACACCACCACGAGCTGAGGCCAGGATGAACCGTCTTCGGGCACGACTTCGCAAGGACACCGGGGCCTCGGCCGTGGAGTACAGCCTCATCGTCGTGGCGATCGCCGCGGTGGTCGTCGCGGTCGTCTTCACCCTCGGTCAGCTGACCCACAGCAAGTTCCAGTCCACCTGCACCGCCTGGCAGTCCGCGGCGGGCTCCTCTGCCTGCTGAGCCCACGAGCCGCGCGGTCGCCCCGCCCGCCGTGGACCACGGCAGCGCCGTCCGCCCCGATGCTGACGACCCTGACATGAGCCCGCCCGCCACACCGGTCGTCGGGGACGCCGGTCGTCCGGTGCCCTGGCTCCTGCTCGCCGGCGTCGTCGCGCTGCTGCTGCCGGTCCGGGTGGCCCTCGGGCCGACCCGTGACATCGACCTCTACTGGCACCTGCTTGTCGGGCGCGACATCCTCTCCGGCACACCGATTGCCGAGGCCGGTCGTGGCTGGTCGTTCGCCACGGTCCCCGACACGTGGGTCAGCACCCAGTGGCTCGCCGAGGTGCTGTTCGCGCGTCTCCAGTCGTGGGGCGGGCTCGACGCGTTGCTGGTGTACCGGACGGCCTCCTACGTCGCCGTGCTGGCCGTGCTCGCCGTGGCGACGCTCTGGCGCCGACCTCCGCGCGCCGGCGTCGCCATGTTCACCATCGGCGCGCTCATGGCGGCACTGTTCTCCCAGGAGCGCAGCCAGCAGCTCACCTTCGTGCTGGCACCGCTCGTCGGCCTCTGGCTGGAGCGGCTCTGGCGCTCCGGCCGGCTGCCGCACTGGTGGCTCGTCCTGCCGCTCACGGTCGGGTGGGCGAACTTCCACGGCGGCTGGGTGCTGCTGCCGCTGTCTTTGGGGCTGGCGTCCCTCGCGCGCCTGGTCGACCATGGGCGCCGCGACGGCGCGGCCTGGCGGTCCCTCCTCCTCGCGTCCGGCACGGTTCTCGCCGCCTGCGTCTCGCCGTCCGGGGTGGCCAACGTCGCGACGGCACCGCGGTTCGCCGGCAGCGCCTCGGCGATCCAGGAGTGGCAGCGGGTGCAGCCCTGGGACCTCGCGGCGATCCCGTTCCTCCTGCTCGTCGTCATCGTCGTCGTCTCCTGGTCGCGGGGTCGGGTGCGTCCGAGCCGTGGAGAGGTTCTGATCGTCCTGGCCCTGCTGCTGCTCGGGCTGACGGCCTGGCGCAACCTGACGCCGTCGTTGCTCCTGCTCGCCGCCGTCGTGACCGGCTCGCTGGCGCGCGCTATGGGTGTCCCCGATCCGACCCGGGAGCCGGCCGCGCTACGGAGCCTGGCCTTCGCATTCGCCGCCACCGGTGCGACCCTGGCGCTGGTCATCGCGGCCATCCAGACCCCTGTCGTCGACCCGGCCCTCCCGCAGCACCTGATCGCGACGCTGCGGCAGTCCCCGTCCCCCCAGCGCGTTCTCAACGGCTACAACATCGCCGGGCCTCTGCTGTGGTTCGGCGGCGGCCCCGGCCACGTACAGGTCGCCGTCGATGGTCGCGCCGACCGCTACGGCGGTGACTACATCTCCCGTTACCAGAAGGCGATGGCCGCCCAGCCCGGGTGGGAGGCGGTGATCGACGAGCTGGCGCCGACCAGCGCCCTGATGCGCACCGACGAGGCGCTCAGCGGCGTCCTGGTGGCGCAGCGCGGCTGGGTCGTCGTGGCACGCGAGGGCGACTACGTGCTGCTGCGTGTCCCGGGTGCCGCCGGCTGGCCGGCCGGGCCGGGCTGACACCGGAGCACGATCCGGCGGACGCGGTCGGGCCCGGTCAGGTGGCGTCGCCGACGAGGTCGGCCGGCACCGGGGACCCGTGCGACGAGGCCCACGCCCGGGCAGCGGCGATCCGCTCCGGCGAGGTCGGGTGGGAACCGAACCACAGCTGGAGGAGCCTCGGGGGACGCAACGACGCGAGGTTGGTGACGGCGAGGGACCGGTGCATCGCAGCGACCGTGCCGGGATCACCGGTGAGCTCGAGACAGTGCTGGTCTGCCCGCCGCTCGACCCGTCTGGACACCGCGCTCTGGATCGGCGCTCCGAGCAGACTGGCCCAGGCGCCCGCGGCGAGCAGGAGCCCGGCTACCGCCGGCTCGCCCGAGCCGCTGAGGTGCGCGAGTCGCAGGACGGGTTCCCACGACAGCACGACGGAGGCGGCCGCCACGACGACGACCGCTCCACCTGCTCCGAGCACGGTGCCCGTGCGGACGTCGTGGGCGACCACGTGACCGAGCTCGTGCGCGACGACCGCTCGCACGTCGTCGTCGCGCCCCCGGCCGAGGAGCGTGTCGTGGACCACCACGCGACGGGTGGCGCCCAGGCCGGAGACGTACGCGTTGAGCGCCGTCGTCCGCGTCGAGGCGTCAGTCACGAGCACATCCCCGACAACGAGGCCGTCGTGGGCGGCAAGCTCGAGAAGCCTTGACCGCAAGGGGCTCTCGGCCATCGGAGTGAATCGTGCGAACAGCGGCTCGATCACGACGGGGACGAGGAAGGACAGCACGAGCACGAGAAGCCCGGCGACGGCACCGACCGGCATCCACCAGGCGTGCGGCCACAGGCGGATCGCACCGACCCAGCCGCACATCGCCAGGCACCCCAGCGACCAGGCCAGCACGAACCCGACGACGACGTCGCGGAGCCAACGGCGCCACGGGCCCGCGGCGAGGCTGTACTCGAGCGACACACGGCGGACGACGACGGCACCCGGCAGCGTCACGAGGCGCGAGGCCAGCAGCACGACGGACGTGACAACCACGACCCCGACCCACCACGGCCCGGGCACGGCGTCGGTCACCAGCACGCCGGACACGACCAGGGCCGTGGGCACGAGCACGTCGAGGGCTGTCCCGGCCAGGCCCCACGCCCGTACGCGACGCCGGAAGCGCCGTTCGCGCTGCTGCTCCTCGGGGGTGAAGTCGCGGTCGAGGTCGGTCGGCGACACCGGCGGGACGGGCTGCGCGGGCACCCAGCGCAGCACCAGGGCGAGGAGGAGCAAGGTCCCCACGACGACCACGGGAAGAGCAGCCGAGTCCGTCATCACGACAGCTCAGGAGGCGAGGGCGTGGACACGGTCGCGCCAGGCGGCCTCGAATGCGGCGATCCCCTGGCCGGTGACCTTGCGCAGGGCAGCATCGACGTTGCCCCGCTCGTCGTGGGTGCCCGCGACGGTGAGCCGGTAGAACCTCACCAGCGCCTTCTGGCCGTACTTCTCCGCGATGAGCTGGCAGGCGAGATGGGCGGACTCGTAGGCGATGTCGACCTGGTCGCCGTCGAACTGGGCCTGGGTCGGCAGGTGGCGGAAGGCCTTGCCGGCACGCTCGGCGGTCACGAGCTCGGACAGCGCCTCGCCGAGCGGGACACCGCTGCCGCGGTAACCGACGTACTCCGCGAAGCCCTCCTCGAGCCACAACGGCGTCTCCGGCGAACCCGGAGCGGCCGTGGCGACGTGGGTGATCTCGTGCCGCACCACGATCTCGCGCCCGAACGACGACATCGAGGCCATCCCCGGAGTGTTCGTCCAGACCCGTTGCGCGGCGTGCGGCACCGCGAGGTCGCCGAACTCACCGGTCGTCACGGCCGCGAAGCCGGTGAGCGAGGCAGCGCTGCGGTCGAGGGCGTGACCGAGCTGCGCCACCGTGTGCGGGACCACGAGCACCGGCCGCCTGCTCCAGTCGCTGCCCCAGACCGCGGTGACGTCGGGTGTCACGGCGTCGGCGATGTCGGCGTACTCGCGCAGCACCGAGGTACGCGTGTCGATCCCGATGACCAGGCTGCGGGTCCCTCGGACGAGGGTCAACGTCCCGAGGTCCCACGGTTGGGCCCGTCCGCCCTGGGTGTACTCCGCGGTGACCCGCCAGCCGGCAGCAGTGTGGGTCATGGACATGCGCTCCTGGACGATCGCGTCCTCGGTGTCGACATCGAGGCGGGAAGCGACCCGCAGGTCGAGGTCAACGACGTTGATGTCGTTCCCCGGCGACAAGGAGCTGATGGCATAGACCCACTGGGTGAACGGCAGCACGGAGAGCCGGGAGAACGACGGCACCTTGGCGGCGGGGATCTGGGTCCGGCGCCATCCCGCCGGGTCGTGGCGGGTCACGGCGTCCCCACGGGCGACGAGCACCGCGGTGATGGCCGCCTCCCGCGCCACCGCGTCGGTGAGCTCGGCCGACCCGCCCGACGCCGAGGAGGTCCGGGTGGGCGAGGAGGCGGTCAGGTCACCGGCAAGAGCACGATGGGCGACGCCGGTCCGGGCGAGACGCGGCACCGCCACGACGGTTGCCACCAGCAGTGCCGAGGCCGTCACCGCCCCCACGACGACGAGCGCACGTCGATGACGCGTCGATGACGCCGAGGCCGCGATCGACCCGGTCGAGGACGACACCCAGTGGATCGGGTGTCCGGCCTCTCCGAGGGCCGCGTCGACCGGCGCCCAGGGACGGGCCTGCGACAGCGCCGGGTCGGGCTCCACACCACCGTCAGGTGTGCGCCCCGTCTCCCCTGTCGACGTCACAGGAGACACCGTAGGTGCCGTCGGGCCCTGACGGTGCTTCTGCGGCCAGTCCGCCGCACGCGCCTCCCCCGGGGGGCGAGTCAGACGACGCGGCCCGCGCCGGAGTAGCGCTCGCCGTACCAGGGACCGAACGCCGCGATGATCTCGACGCCGGCACCCGGGTTGGACGCACTGACCATCATGCCGCCGCCGATGTACATCGAGACGTGGTGGGCCGACCCGCCGAAGTAGAACAGGAGGTCGCCCGGCCGCAGCTCGCTGCGGCTGATGTGGCGGGTGACGCCATACTGGGAGTAGGAGTAGTGCGGCAGCGAGACGCCCGCCGCACGCCAGGCGGCCATGGTCAGCCCGGAGCAGTCGAAGGATCCGGGACCGGAGGCTCCAGCGACATAGCGGTGGCCGACCTTCGACAGCGCGTAGGCGACGGCGATCCGGGCACGGCTCGATGGGGATCCGTTGCCACCGTTGCCACCACCGCCGTTACCGCTGCCGGCGTTGCTGCCGCCGTTGCCGTTGTCCGAGGAGGACGAGTGGCTGCTGGACCCCGTGCGGGCGAGCCTGGCGGCGTTCTGGGCGCGGGTCGCCGCGGCAGCGGCCTCCTGAGCCGCCTTGACCGAAGCGGCCCGCCGGGCCGCGGCCAGCGCCTCGAGCTTCCTGCGCTCGTCGGCCTTCAGGGAGGAGAGCAGGGCCTGCGCGGCGGCGAGCTTGTCGGCGACGGCCTGCTTCTGGTTGGCGGCGTCGTGAGAGGCGACCTGGGCGGCTGCCTGCTCCTGCGTCAGCTGAACCTGCAGCTGGGCCAGGAGGAGGCGCGCTGTCTGGGTGCGCCGCAGGGACGTGCCCTGGGAACGGGCCACCTGGTCGAGCGCGGCGGTCTGGTCCAGGAAGGACTGGGGGTTATCGGCCAACAGTGCCTGCAGGCTGGGGTCGATACCACCGCTGGCGTAGGCGGCACGCGCCATCGCATCGACGGCACCGGAGACCTTGCCGTAGGTCAGCTCGGCGGCGGCGATGCGCACCCGCAGCGAGCTGATCTTGGTGGCGATGTCGGCCTGGCGCCCGCGGGCAGCGTTCCACTCTTCGGCCGCGTTGGCGGCGTCCTGCTGGAGGGCCAGGACCTCCGCCTCGACCTGCTGGATGGTCTTGGTGGGCGCAGCCGTGGCAGTCGATCCAGCCACGCCGAGGCCACTGATGACCATGGCGAGGACGGCGAACGGTCCCAGGACACGAGCCAGGCGGGCTCCGCGCATGCGCGTGAGCGCGTCAGAACTGGTCGCCACGAGGGCGGCCTCCTTCTCCCGTACCGCCTACCAGGTGAGCTGACGGGCTCGGGCGGGAAGATCGCCCTACGGCGGTGTCCGAGCGGCAGGTTCGCCGTTCGTCAACCACCGATTCGCCCCAGGGGAAGTGGGTCCCCGGCTCCGATTGCACCACCCAGGATCGGGTGACTTCTCGAACTCGGCGGGGTGCTCGTTGCCGTCGGTTGACAGCGCCTCGCGAACACCTGGCAGGACCCTATCAGGGGTTACGGCGCCCGGTGGTCGACCTGCCGACATCCTCGCGTCACCAGGGCGTGACCTAACTGTGACCGTCCTCACAACCCGGTGGGGTCCCTCACCCGGCGGCGCGCCGGGTGCCGGGTCGCCCGGTGGCCGCGCCGCCGGGGGTGGAGCCGGCCTGGACCAGCCGTAGCGGCGGCACCAGCCCGGAGTCGGCGAGGACCGCGAGCGCGGCGACCTCGACGTGCGGGAGCCCCTCCGACGCCCAGATATCGGGAGGGCCGAGCAGGAACGTGACGACGCAGTCACCGCACGCGGGACCACGTGCCACACACGTATCGCAGTCGACGATCACAGCGCACCTCGGATCGGGACACGGGCCCGGGACCTCCCCGGACCACCTGCCGACGACGTTAGGGGTGAGGTCCGACAGTCGCCACGCTCCTGCAGTACCCACCCCGGGCGTCGGGAGGGGGCGACGCCGGGAACACTCCGCTCAGCCGAGCTCAGCCCACGGCGCCGGCAGCCCGGACATCGCCCGGGTCACGGCCCAAGGCGCGCAGCACGGAATCGGTGTCGGCCCCCAGCGCCGGGGCCGAGAGCGGGGACTCCCCCGACGAGTCGGCGGTGATCCAGGCGACGGGGCGCCCGGCCCGTACGAGCGAGCCGTCAGAGAGCGCGACGTCGACAACCACGCCCCGCGAGCGGAGGTCCGGATCGGCCAGCGCCTCTGCCGCGGTGCGCACGGGCGTCACGCAGGTCTGGTCGTCCTCCAGCAGGTCGAGCCACTCCTCGCGCGGACGCGACGCGAACAGCGTCGTGAGCCGCCCGCGCAGCGCGTCCTGGCCGGTGATGTCGTACTGGGCTGCGGCGAGGGTCGGGTCACCGACGAGCTCCGCGACCCGACCGAAGAACTTGGGCTCCAGGGCGCCGCAGGCGAGCTCGAGCCCGTCGCCGCACCGGTAGATGCCGTAGCAGGCGAGGCCACCTGTCAGCGCGTCCGGCGTGGGTGGCGCCTCCCCCGTGGCGATCACCACGCCCTGCGACACGGCGGTGAGCGACAGAACAGAGTCGAGCATCGTGACGTCGGCCCGAAATCCTTCTCCCGCATGGTGTTCGGCGAGTCGAAGCCCGCTCACGACGGCGAGCGCCGCCTGCAGCCCCGTGGACATGTCGGCGAACGGCAGGGCAGGCATGCCGGGTGCCCCGTCCGCTCCGCGCGCGAGACCGAGCACACCGGCGTGCCCTTCGACATTGAGGTCGTGGCCGGGGAGCATCGACCGGGCGCCGTCGCCGTAGGCGGTCATGGACACGTGGACGAGGTCGGGGTTGGCTCGAGCCAGCACGTCGCCGCCGAGGCCGAGCCGGTCGAGCACGGCCGGCCGGTAGGAGTCGATGAGGACGTGGGACGCCGCGACGAGCTCGAGGAGGACGGCACGGCCCTCGTCGTTCTTCAGATCGAGGGCGAGGGACCGCTTGCCGCGACACAGCGCGACGAACACCCCGGACTCGCCGGTGGAGGTGTAGGGCGGCATGGCCCGAAGGCCGTCGCCGCCCCGAGGGTCCTCCACCTTGAGCACGTCGGCGCCGAGCCCGACGAGCAGGGAGGTGGCGTAGGCGCCGGGGAGCAGCCGGGTGAGGTCCAGGACGCGGACGTCGTCGAGCGGGAGCGGTCTCGCCGCGGTCATGGCGGCTCAGGCCCCGGTGGGGTCGTCGCTGGGACCGCCGGACTCGGGCCGGGAAACGATCTCGATGAGGGCACCCTCGGCGCCGCACCAGCGGCAGGACACCGACTCGACGGAGTCGAGCAGGACCTCGGTCTCCTCGATCGCGGGCTCACCACCGAGGGCGAGGTGCCAGAACTCCCGCACGCGGCTGGACCGCACGACGTCGAACCGGGTCAGGTTGCCGCAGCTCCCGCAGCGCCAGCGGGAGTCGGCGTCGGGCAATGGCACGGTCACGGTCGTCATCCCCTCGGTCACGGATTCGCAGGACGACCCTACGGCGGCGCGCCTGCGCCGCACCGTCGTACCCCCCGCCTACCGTCGCCGACGTGAGCCCGACCGTCCCTCCCGCAGCCCAGCCGGCGGACCTTGTGCCGGCCACGGCACCCGACCGCGTCCGCCCGCCGCCGCGCCGCGCCGCGCTCCGGCAGCCGGCCGCGACGTTGCGGGTCGAGCCCGAGCACCTCGCCCGGCGCCACGTCGCGGAGCCCACGTTCGACGACCTCGGGACGCCGCTCGCCGAGGTCACGTTCGTCGTCGTCGACCTCGAGACCACGGGTGGCTCACCGGTCGATGCCGGCATCACCGAGATCGGCGCCGTCAAGGTCCGCGGCGGCGAGATCATCGGGGAGTTCCAGACCCTCGTCCAGCCCGGGATCCCCGTCCCGGCGTTCATCGCCGTCCTCACCGGCATCACCGACGCCATGCTCCTCGACGCTCCCGTGCTCGGTGCCGCGGTGCCGGCGTTCCTCGAGTTCGCGGTCGGCGCGGTGCTGGTCGCCCACAACGCGCCCTACGACATCTCCTTCCTGAAGGGGGCCTGCGCCCGGCTCGGTCGCGCCTGGCCCGACCACACCGTCGTCGACACGGCCCGGCTGGCACGCGCCGTCCTGCTCCGCGACGAGGTCCCCAACTGCAAGCTCGGCACCCTGGCACGGCACTTCCACGCCGGCACCACCCCGAACCATCGCGCCCTGTCCGACGCCCGCGCCACCGTCGACGTCCTGCACGGGCTGATCGGCCGGGTCGGCCCCCTCGGCGTCCACTCCCTCGAGGAGCTCGCCACCTACACCTCGCGGGTCACACCGGCCCAGCGCCGCAAGCGACACCTCGCCGAGGGGCTCCCGGACTCCCCCGGCGTCTATGTGTTCCGTGACGACCAGGACCGTGCGCTCTACGTCGGCAAGTCCCAGCGGATCCGCTCGCGGGTGCGCTCCTACTTCACCGCGTCGGAGACCCGTACGCGGATGGCCGAGATGGTCGGGATCGCGGTGCGCGTCGATGCCATCCCCTGCGCCACGCCGCTCGAGGCCGAGGTGCGCGAGCTCCGCCTCATCGCCGAGCTCGCGCCCCGCTACAACCGCCGCAGCCGCAACCCCGAGCGGGCCGTCTGGGTCAAGCTCACCGTCGAGGCGTTCCCCCGGCTCTCCGTCGTCCGCCAGGTCCGCGACGACACCGGCTCCGGTGCCGCCTATCTCGGGCCCTTCGGATCGCGGAGGTCCGCCCAGGAGGCGGTCGAGGCCCTCCAGTCCGCGATCGGCCTGCGCACCTGCACCGACCGCATCTCCGCGACCCGCGCCACGTCGGCCTGTGTGCTCGCCGAGATGGGTCGCTGTCCAGCTCCGTGCGTGGGCGCCGTCGACGTGGCGGGCTACGCCCCCATCGCCACGGCCGCCAGGCACGCCCTGCTCGACGACGTGCGCGAGGTCGAGGCGGCCCTCCTCGAACGGCTGCGAACGTTGTCAGCCGAGCTCCGGTTTGAGGAGGCCGCCCTCTGGCGCGACCGTCTCGAGACGTTCGCACGGGGTGCCGCCCGCGCGCAGGAGATCGCCGCGCTGGCCGCGATGCCCGAGCTCATCGCCGCCCGGGCCACCACCGAGCGCGGGTGGGAGGTCCACGTCGTCCGTCACGGGAGGCTCGCGGGTGCCGCGAGCGTGGCTCCCGGCGTCGACCCTCGTCCCACCGTCGACGCACTGCTGGCCACCAGCGAGCAGGTGACCCCGGCGGCCGGTCCGGTGCCGGCGGCACTCATCGAGGAGACGACCCGCGTGCTGCGCTGGCTGGAGTCCGACGCTGTCCGGCTCGTGCCCGGGTCACAGCCCGTCGCCTGGTCGCTGCCCGCGTTCGGCGCCGGTGGCCTGCTGGCCCGGTTGCAGGCGGCCGGGCGGGCCGACGTCGTCCGGCTCCCGTCCGTCGAGCGCTCGCTGCGTCCTGCGGGCTGAGCGCGGTCCTGCTCACCCGCGGTCGGCCGCCCCTGTGAGGGCCCGGCGCCCTAGGGTGGCTGCCATGGTGACCGCCCTCGTCTTCCTCCGCACCGACATCGACGCCGTCAACAGCGTCGCCGAGACGATTGCCGCCCTCGACGGGGTGAGCGAGGTCTACTCCGTCACCGGCGACCTCGACCTCGTCGCGCTCGTCCGGGTCCGCGACCTCGACGGCATCAGCGCGGTCGTCACCGATGGCATCGCGAAGGTGCCGGGAATCCTGACCACCGAGACGCACATCGCGTTCCGCACCTACAGCCGCCACGACCTCGAGAGCGCCTTCGCCATCGGCCTGGACTGACCCCGACCCCCGGGCCGATCCCGACCCCCCGCTGACCCGACCCCGTCAACGGCCGGCGAGCCGCGACGACACGACGATCCAGCGCTCCAGCAGGGCTCCGGCGGCACCGGAGTCGATCGCCTCCAGGGCTCGCGGGAGAGCCGCAGCGATGCGATCCCCGATCGACGACGTCGCCACGACCCCCCGAGCCGCGTCGTGCGCCACGAGCGCGCCGGCCGCCGCGAGCGCGACGGCGTCGCGCACGGGGTCGAGGCGGTCGGACCGCTCCCCCGAGATCACCGCCCGAGCCACGGCGGCGTTGAACGCGGCGTCCTGGCCCGCCAAGGCGCCCGGCTCCGACCGCGGGACGCCGAGGTCGATCGCGTCGACCAGCGACTCGAGCACCCCCTGGCCCGTGGCGTCCCACACGCGGGTGGGTGCGTGCGTGGAGATCTCGTCGAGCCCGTCCTGTCCTCGCACCACGATGGCCCGGGTGCCGCGAGCGAGCAGGGTCTGCGCCATGACCGGCGCGAGGCGGGGGTCGGCCGACCCGACCAGCTGGGCGTCGGGGCGCGCCGGGTTGGCCAGCGGGCCGAGCACGTTGAACACCGTGCCGACACCGAGTTCGCGGCGCGCGACCGCGGCATGCCTCATCCCGGGGTGGAACAACGGCGCGAAGCAGAACACGATGCCTGCCTCGGCGAGGCAGTCGCCCACGGCAGACGGCGGTAGGTCGACGGCGACACCGAGTGCCTCCAGGACGTCTGCCGACCCGGCGGCGGAGCTCGCGGCGCGGTTCCCGTGCTTGACCACGGGGGCTCCCGCTGCCGCGACGACGACGGCAGACATCGTCGAGATGTTGACGGTGTTCGACCGGTCGCCACCCGTTCCGCAGGTGTCGACCGTGGGGCCGATCCCGGACGGGAGGTCGACCGGGACAGCGTGGGCGAGCATCGCCTCGACCAGCCCGGTGACCTCATCGGGCGTCTCGCCCTTGGCCCGCAGCGCCACCAGGAACCCGGCCAGTGCGACGGGGCTCGCGTCACCGGACATGACCCGGTCCATCGCCCAGGCGGCGTCGCTGGTGTCGAGGTCCTCCCGGCGCAGGAGCGCGGCGGTGAGATCGGGCCACGTGCGCTCGCTCGGGCCGCTCGTGTCGGACACGGAGGGTAGGGCGGGGGTGGCAGGCACGGAGGTCACGGCTGGAACCCTAGCCAGCCCCCCGTCGGGGGACGCAGGAGTACTCCGCCGGGCTGATTGCCCGGACGGGTGGTCGCGCCCGTCCGACGGGTCAGCCGCCGGTGACGGCCAGGCGCGGGCGCAGGAGGGACGCGGCAGCCTGTGCCAGCAGCACCGGGTCGATCGGGTGCGGCACGACCGCCTCCGCCTCCGACCACGTCGCCAGCCAGGCGTCCTGCGGGCGCCCGGTGAGCAGCAGGACCGGCGGGGCACCGTGGATCTCGGTCTTCATCCGCTTGCAGATCCCCATGCCGCCCGAGGGGACCGCTTCGCCGTCGAGGACGGCGAGGTCGATCCCACCCTGGTCGAGGCGGCGGATCAGCGCGGGCTCGGTCGCGAACTCGAGGTACTCGACCATCGGGAGGTCGGCGGCCGGACGCCGTCCGAGCGCGGCGCGCACCGTGGCACGCACGGTGGCGTCGTCGCTGTAGACGAGGACGGTGACGGTGCGCTCGGACGCGTCAGTACTCATGCGGGCATCGTATCCGGGTACCGCCGCAACGCCGCCCGGGCACGGCACCGACAGCCCACTGCCTCACGGCGATCGGGACAGCCCACTGCCTCACGGCGATCGGGACGGGCCGGTGCCTCACGGGCGACCCGGACGGGCCGGTGAGACCGGTCCCGGATCCCTTCACTGTCCGCGGGAGGCGGCCCATCGTGCCTGGTCGGAGCGGTCCGCGGCACGACACGACACCGACTCGGGGGGTGGGGAGGCCGGAAGGTCCCGAACCTGACACAATCGCCCGCGTGGCGACCGCAACCGTGATCGAGAACGCTCCAGCGCACGCACCGGCGAACCGGCCGAACATGGTGTCCGTGGGCACCATCGTGTGGCTCGCAAGCGAGCTGATGTTCTTCGCAGCACTCTTCGCCATGTACTTCACGATGAGAGCCGTCAACCAGGCGACCTGGTCGGAGTACACCGAGAAGCTCAACGTCCCCTTCGCGGCAGCGAACACGATCATCCTGGTGCTGTCCTCGGTCACCTGCCAGCTCGGCGTGTTCGCGGCCGAGCGTGGCGATGTCCGCAGGCTGCGGATGTTCTTCATCATCACCTTCATCATGGGCTCGGTGTTCGTCGCCGGTCAGGTCACGGAGTACGCCCAGCTGGTCAAGGAGGGCGTCACCCTCTCGTCGTCGGCGTTCGGCTCGGTGTTCTACCTCACGACCGGCTTCCACGGCATGCACGTCACGGGTGGCCTCATCGCGTTCCTGTTCGTGCTCGGACGCACCTACGCAGCGCGCCGGTTCACCCACCGTCAGGCCACCACGGCGATCGTCGTCTCCTACTACTGGCACTTCGTCGACGTCGTCTGGATCGGCCTGTTCACGATGATCTACCTCATCAAGTAGCACCTCCTGACCAGCCCCACCCGCTCAAGTGACGCCCTGCCTCCAGATCACAGCCCCCGCACCGACACGTGAAGGCTCACTCGTGACCAGCACCTCAGTACGACGGCACAAGGCCACCGGCCTGGTCGTCCTCCTCGCGTCCCTCGTGGCGACCGGCGTCGGGTACGCCGCCGTCACTGACTCCGCCGAGGCCGCATCCACGCAGGTCGCGTCGCAGACCCAGGTCGAGGCAGGGCACCAGCTCTTCCTCGAGGGCTGCGCGACCTGCCACGGCCTCGCAGCCCAGGGCACCTCGAGCGGCCCCGGCCTGATCGGCGTGGGCGCCGCGGCGGTCGACTTCCAGGTCACCACCGGGCGCATGCCGATGGCCGGCCCGGCCATCCAGGCGCCGCGGAAGACCCCGGTCTACGACGAGGAGCAGGTGCGGCAGCTCGCCGCCTATGTGCAGTCCCTCGGAGTCGGTCCGGCGATCCCCTCCGACTCCGACATCAGCACCACCGACGCCAACCTCGCCGAGGGCGGTCTCCTCTTCCGCACCAACTGCGCCCAGTGCCACAACTTCGCCGGCAAGGGCGGTGCTCTCTCCGACGGCAGGTGGGCGCCGACGCTCATGAACGCGACGCCCCGCGAGATCTATGAGGCCATGCTCACCGGACCCCAGAACATGCCGAACTTCACCGAAGCCACCCTCCCGCAGGCCAAGAAGCAGGCAATCATCAAATACATCGCCAGTCTCCAGGACGCGAAGGCCCCCGGTGGCCTGGCACTGGGGTCCTACGGCCCTGTGACCGAGGGCGTCTTCATCTGGACGGCAGGCATCGGCGCGCTCCTGCTCGCGGCCGTGTGGATCGGGGCGAAGGTGCGATGAGCAGCGACCACGGAACCGACATCGCCCTGGCGAGCGACGCGCACGGCGACGAACCGGCGTTCCCGCTCCCCGCGCACCGTCACCGCATCACCGACACCGACCCTGCAGCGGCACGTCGTACCGAGCGTCAGGTCGCCGCGATGTTCCTGCTGTCGGCGGCCTGCACGATCGGCTTCGTCGTCGCCTACGTCGCCATCCCGACGTCGAGCTTCATCGACCTCGGTCCGATCGGCGTCGTGCAGACGTCCAACCTCGCGCTCGGCACGACGTTCGGCCTCGCGGTCCTGCTCATCGGCCTCGGTGCGATCCAGTGGGCCAAGAAGCTGATGTCCGACGAGGAGGTCGTGGACGAGCGCCACCCCCTCGGATCTCCCCAGGAGGACAAGGACGAGGCGCTCGCGGCCTTCCAGACCGGTGTCGCGGAGTCCGGCTTCGTCGAGCGGAAGATCGTGCGGCGCACGCTCATCGGCGCGCTCGCCCTCTTCCCGATCCCGCTGATCGTCGTGCTCAAGGACATGGGCCCGCTGCCGGGCGACTCCCTGCGTCACACGATCTGGCGCCAGGGCAGCCGCATCGTCGTCGACGTGACCGGCCAGAAGCTCAAGCCCCAGGACCTCGCGGTCGGCACGCTGGTGTCCGCCTCCCCGGAGGACCTCGACAAGATCCAGGAGGAGGAGGGCACGCAGAACGCACGCGCCAAGGCCTCCATCATCCTCGTGCGCATGCGCCCCTCGGAGATCAAGAGCGAGCAGGCACCCAGCGGCCAGACCTGGAGCTACCAGGGCATCCTGGCGTTCTCCAAGATCTGCACCCACGTGGGCTGCCCGATCGCCCTCTACCAGCAGCGCCAGCACTCCCTGCTCTGCCCGTGCCACCAGTCGACGTTCGACCTCTCCGACTCGGGCAAGGTCATCTTCGGCCCCGCCAACCGGCGGATGCCGCAGCTGCCGATCACCATCGACTCCGAGGGGTACCTGGTGGCGCAGAGCGACTTCCAGGAACCTGTCGGCCCGAGCTTCTGGGAGCGTGGATGAGCGCCACCGTGAAGGCAGCCGGCGGCGTGATCGGCTACGTCGACGAGCGTGCCCCGATCTCGAGCCTGCTCAAGAAGAACCTGCGCAAGATCTTCCCCGACCACTGGTCGTTCATGCTGGGCGAGATCGCGCTGTACTCCTTCCTGGTGCTGCTGCTCACCGGCGTCTACCTGACCATCTTCTTCAAGCCGTCGATGACCGAGGTCATCTACCGCGGCTCGTACGCGCCTCTCGACGGCATCTCGATGTCGGAGGCCTACTCCTCCGCGCTCGGGATCAGCTTCGACGTCCGCGGCGGCCTGCTCATCCGACAGATCCACCACTGGGCCGCGCTGTTCTTCATGGCCGCGATGCTGGTGCACATGTTCCGGATCTTCTTCACCGGGGCGTTCCGCAAGCCGCGCGAGTTCAACTGGGTCATCGGCGGCTCGATGATCCTCATCGGCCTGCTCGAGGGCTTCGCCGGCTACTCGCTTCCGGACGACCTGCTCTCAGGCGTCGGGGTGCGCATCGTGGCCGGCATCGTCGAAGCCGTGCCGATCGTCGGCACCTACCTCATGTTCTTCATCTTCGGCGGGCAGTTCCCGGGCAGCGACTTCATCCCGCGCCTGTACACCTTCCACGTGCTGCTGGTACCGGGCATCCTGCTCGCCCTCGTGGGCATCCACCTGGTGCTGATCTTCTACCACAAGCACACGCAGTACCCCGGCGCCGGACGCACCAACACCAACGTCGTGGGCTTCCCGCTCTTCCCCGTCTACACCGCGAAGGCCGGCGGCTTCTTCTTCGTCGTCTTCGGCGTCACGACGCTCATCGCGGCGCTCGTCACGATCAACCCGATCTGGGCCTACGGTCCCTACGTCCCCGACCAGGTGACGGCCGGTTCGCAGCCGGACTGGTACATCGGCTTCCTCGATGGCGCCCTGCGCGCGTTCCCCAACTGGGAGAGCATCATCTGGGGCCACACGATCAGCTGGAACGTGCTCCTGCCCGGACTGGTGATGCCCGGAATCCTGACGTCGCTGCTCCTGGCCTACCCGTTCATCGAGTCCTGGGTCACCGGTGACAAGAGCGAGCACCACCTGCTCGACCGCCCGCGCAATGCCGCGACCCGCACGTCGATCGGCGTCATGACGATCACGTTCTACGGCGTCCTGGTCATCAACGGCGCCAACGACATCATCGCCCAGGCCACGACGATCCCGTTCAACCTCATCACCTGGTTCACCCGCATCGGCGTCTTCGTGCTGCCGCCGCTGGCGTTCCTCGCCACTCGCCGGTTCTGTCTCGGCCTGCAGCGCCGCGACCGCGAGCTGCTGCTCCACGGCCGCGAGAGCGGCCAGATCCTGCGGCTGCCCCACGGCGAGTTCATCGAGATCCACACGCCGATCTCCGATGAGGAGAAGGCGGTCATCTTGTCCAAGGTCGACATCCCGGCGATCGAGGCTCCCCCGGAGACCGACGCCAACGGTGTGGTGACCCCGAAGCTTCGGGCCAGGCGCCGTCGGGCGAAGTGGTCGGCGTTCTACTTCGGCGACAACGTCGCCACCCCGACCGCTGCGGAGATTGCGGCCGCCGAGCACCACGCGCACGAGCTTCACGACCACGAGCTCGAGGAGCTCGACGAGGCGGGCAAGGACGTCCCCTCCGTCCTCACCGACTGATCGGTCCGCAGCTGCTCGCCCGCGCCCCCAGCACGACGACGGCCCCGCAGATCCCTCACCAACCGCGGGGCCGTCGCGCGTCGCAGTGCGGATCAGGCCGCAGAGGGGGCACAGTGGCCTCGTGAGCTGGGACCCGCCGCCCCTGATCAGCGGCTGCCGCGACGGGCACCCCGACCGCCTCTCCCCCGCCGACCACCCCGAGCTCGGCCTGGTACCGGCGCGCTCGTCGGCCTGGCTCGGTGCCGTCGTCCTGGGAGTGCTCATCGCGGTGGCCTGGTGGCTGCTCCCGTCGGCGCACGCCGTGATCGTGGCGGTCCTCGGCCTGTGGTGGGTCGTCGTCGGCGTCGTCCAGGTCGCGCTCGGGCACCGCGGGAGGTGCGCGCTGCGGCGCACGGTGCGCTGGTACTTCGGCCCCGTCGGCGCCCTGCTCGACCCCTTCGATGACGACTGATCCCGCTGGCCCGAGGACTCATCGCGACGTCCTCTTCTGACCGTGGTGTCGCGGCCCCGCGTGTGGGAAGACGGGAGCGCTCCCGTCGTTGCGACGATCGGGCCCGGCGACCGTGACGGGATCCGGCCAGGATCAGCTCAGTGCGGAGTACTGCTGCCAGCGCGCCCAGGACACGTTCCACACCGTGATGCCGTTGCCGCCGTTCATCGCCCGGTTGCTCCCGGTGTAGACGACGACGTCGCCGATCTCGGAGTTGGCGTAGAGCCAGGCGGCGTTCGAGGTGCTCATCCCGGTGCAGCCGTGGGAGACGTTGCTGTGGCCCTGGTGGGCGACCGACCACGGGGCCGCGTGGAGGAACTCTCCGGAGTAGGTGAGGCGCATGGCGTACTCGACCTCGAGCCGGTAGTACTCAGGATCGGTCGTGACGGTCCCTCCGGTGGCCGCGTCCATGATCCTGGTGCGCTCCTTGCCCATGATCACCTTGACGCCCGAGCGGGTCTCGAATCCTGTCTTGCCCGTCGTGATCGGGATGACTCGGACCTTCTTGCCCTCACGTGTGACGGTGAGCAGGTCGGTCTTCATGTCGACGTAGGACACCATCGCCGGACCGGTGTGGAACGTGCTGGAGGTGGTGGCCCTGCCCCAGAGCCCGGTGCCGAACCGCACGCCCTTCAGCGCGGCCGTGACCCTGATCGCCGCGTTGCCCGGCCAGTAGGCCTTGGGGCGGTAGACCAGCACGTCGTCGGTCATCCAGCGCCACCCCCCCACCACGGGCGCGCCGTCCGCGGTGACGCTGAGCAGCTTCTCGACATCGGCCTTGGACGGGGTCGACCTGAACTTGTGGTCGAGCTGGACGCGGACCGGCATCCCGACCCCGACGGTGACACCGGGCGCCGGAGTGACGCTGAGCCCGAGGAACTTCGAGGGCGCCACGGTGCGGATCGTCTGGCCGAGGTCTGTCGGCAGGCCGGTACGGTCGACCGCGGTCGCCTGCACGACGTAGGCAGCGTCGTAGTCGAGGATGCCGGCACTGGAGGTCCAGGTGCGGCCGTCCACCGACAGTGCACCCGGCAGGGCACCGGACGGTCCCTTCACGACGACGCCGGTGAGACGGCCGGCTGACACCGTGACGATGACGGGGGTGGACGGAGCGATGGGCTTTGCCGATGCCCGAGGAGTGATCTTGATCGACGCCGAGGACACCGCTCGGACGCTGCCGGCGTGGACGCCGAGCTCTCCGATCGAGCAACCGCTCAGGACCAGCGAGCCAGCGGCCACCAGAGCGCACGCCACCAGGACGCGATGTCTCGGTGCCACGTGGATCGCCCCCGTTCCCTGCCTCGCCGACGTCTACCTCAGGCAGTGTCGGCACGTCCAGGCCCGGAGTACAGTCCGCATGAGTGACAGTTGAGTGACAGTTGAGCCACTCCTGCGCCACCACCGGGGTGACGCCCCAGCCACCTCCCGGCTCACCGAGGCCCGAGCTACCTCCCCGGCGCCCCGGGCACTCCGGGCCTCCGGGCCTCACACGTCGGCGAAGGGCCCCCGGTAGTACTCGAACATGAAGCCGACGAGGGCTGCCATGAGCAGACCCACCCCGAGGATCAGCAGCCACACCGCGAACACCAGGCCGAGCACGGTCACAGCCACGCAGATGCCGACGGCGAGAGGCCACCAGGAGTGAGGGCTGAAGAAGCCGTAGTCGGGATCGGCGTCCTCGATGTCGGCCGTGGGGTCGTCCTCGGGCCGCACTCCGACGCGGCGGGAGGTGAAGAGCAGGTAGAAGCCGATCAGGAACGACAGGGCGCCGGTCAGGGCGAGCGCGGTCGACCCGACGATCTCCTGGGTCATGAACCAGTAGACGGTCGCCACGACGGCGTAGAACGCGGCGCCGCCAGCGAAGAGGAAGCCTTCGATCTTCACGACGCGCCGTCCTTGGCCGAGGAGGGAGCGACCGAGCTGCCCACGAGCTCGTCGAGCACAGCGGTGCGCTTCTGGGTTGCGAGGTCGACCAGGTCGGGGTGGTGCAGGTCGAACGCCGGACGCTCCGAGCGGATCGGCGGGATGCTGACGAAGTTGTGCCGCGGTGGCGGGCAGGATGTCGCCCACTCGAGCGAGCAGCCCCAGCCCCACGGGTCGTCGACGGTGACCAGCGGCGCGTTCTTCCACGTCGTGTAGACGTTGTACAGGAACGGCAGCGTGGACGACGCGAGGATGATCGACCCGATGGTGCTCACGACGTTGAGCGAGGTGAACCCGTCGGAGGGGAGGTAGTCCGCGTAGCGACGGGGCATGCCCTCGGCACCGAGCCAGTGCTGCACGAGGAACGTCATGTGGAAGCCGACGAACAGCAGCCAGAAGTGGATCTTGCCGAGGCGCTCGTTGAGCATCCGGCCGGTCCACTTGGGCCACCAGAAGTAGAAGCCACCGAACATCATGAACACGACGGTGCCGAAGACGACGTAGTGGAAGTGCGCCACCACGAAGTAGGAGTCCGACACCTGGAAGTCCACGGGCGGCGCGGAGAGCAGGATGCCGGTGAGCCCGCCGAAGAGGAAGGTCACGAGGAACCCGAGAGTCCACAGCATGGGCGTCTCGAAGGTGACCTGCCCCCGCCACATCGTGCCGATCCAGTTGAAGAACTTCACGCCGGTGGGCACCGCGATCAGCATCGTCATGAACGAGAAGAACGGCAGGTTGACCGCGCCAGTGACATACATGTGGTGCGCCCACACCGCCACCGACAGGGCGGCGATCGCGATGGTCGCGAACACGAGGCCTTTGTAGCCGAAGATCGGTTTGCGACTGAACACCGGGAGGATCTCGCTGGCGATGCCGAAGAACGGCAGCGCGAGGATGTAGACCTCAGGGTGCCCGAAGAACCAGAACAGGTGCTGCCACAGGATGGCGCCGCCGTTGTTGGCGTCGAACACCACCGTGCCGAACTTGCGGTCGGACTCGAGCACCACGAATGCGGCGGCGAGGACCGGGAACGCCATGAGGACCAGGACGCTGGTGAGCAGGACGTTCCAGGTGAAGATCGGCATCCGGAACATCGTCATGCCGGGCGCGCGCATGCAGAAGATCGTCGTGATGAAGTTGACCGCTCCGAGGATCGAACCGAGGCCACCGACGGTGAAACCCATGATCCACAGGTCGGAACCGATGTTCGGCGAGTTGATCGCGTTCGACAGCGGCGAGTAGGCGAACCAGCCGAAGGACGCCGCACCGCCGGGGGTGAGGAAGCCGATGCAGACGATCACGCCGCCGAAGAAGAACAGCCAGAAGGCGAACATGTTCAGGCGCGGGAACGCGACGTCGGGCGAGCCGATCTGCAGCGGCATGATGACGTTGGCGAACCCGGCGAACAGCGGCGTCGCGAACAGCAGCAGCATGATCGAGCCGTGCATCGTGAAGAGCTGGTTGTACTGCTCCTGGCTGAAGAACTGCAGGCCGGGCTGGGCGAGCTCGGCGCGGATCATGATCGCCATGACGCCGCCGAAGAGGAAGAAGAAGAACGTGGTGATGAGGTACATGTACCCGATCACCTTGTGGTCGGTGGAGGTGATCCACCTGACCAGCGTGCGGCCGAACTTGCGACGGCCGGACACCGGCGACGTCATGCCGTCGGGGTCGGGTGCGGAGACGACCGGTCGGTCGTTCAGCAGCGTCATGATCCAGCTCCTGTGGTGATGCGGCCGGTGTTGCCACCGGCGTCGCCCGAGGTGACGATCCGGCCGGTCTGGAGCTGACCCGTCTGGCCGGCGGCCTTGAGGGAGGCGATGTGGGCGTTGTAGTCCTCGCGCGACACCACGTGGACGGAGAAGAGCATCTGCGAGTGGTAGGTGCCGCAAAGCTCGGCGCACTTGCCGGCGAAGACCCCGACCTTGTTCGGCGTGAGCTCGAACTGGTTCTGCCGACCGGGGACGACGTCCATCTTGAAGAGGAACTGCGGAACCCAGAACGAGTGGATCACATCGGGCGAGGTGAGCTGGAAACGCACCCGCTCGTTGACCGGCAGCCAGAGCTCTGCGGGCTTGGCCGGCGTGCCGGTCTCGAACGCGCCGTCCTTGGTGTAGTTGAAGCCCCAGTTCCACTTGAACCCGACGACGCCAACCGTGTTCTGGTTCGGGTTGTCGGTGAGCTTGGTGAGCTCGGCCTGGTCGCGCGCTGTGACGATGAACAGCGCGGCGATCATGACGGCCGGGACGATCGTGTAGAGGATCTCGAGCGGCGCGTTGTAGCGCGTCTGCAGCGGGGCGCCGGCGTTGGCCTTCTTCCGGTAGGCCACGATCGCCCAGATGATGAGCGCCCAGGTGAGGACGCCGACGGCGAAGGCCGCGATCCAGGAGTTCTGCCAGAACGACAGGAGCGTCGAACCCTGCTCGGTGACGGGGGCGGGGTAGCCGATGCGGCCCCACTGGTTGTCGGCGGAGCAGCCGGCGGTGCCGAGCAGAACGAGGGCAGCCCCGGACGTCATGGCGACGAGGCGTGCCCTTGAGGGTCGCGGAGAGCGGGTCGAGCCCACAGGTCGCCTTCCTCACAGGATCGGCGCTCCCGCGCGTCGGCCCACCGCTGGGAAGCGGCAACCACGCCCGCGGAGCGGGGGTCGGACGTACTGGGTGAGAGTAGCGCAGCGACCCCCGTACGACCTGTTGGGGTGGGGCATTAACGTCGGGTCGTGGCGCACCCGAGGAACACCGGTCCAGCCGACCCCGGGAACGGGCCCGGTCCCGCCGTCGACGGCTCCCCCGGGCCGACGCCGGGCACGCTCGCGGACAGCTCCGTCGCGGACTCGGCCACGCCCCGCCGGGCCGGCGCCACCGACCGGCCCGCTCCGCCCCCCGGCTACCTCGACGCCGCGTCGACAGAGCCACTGCACCCTGCTGCTCGGCAGGCGTTGATCGCCGCCCTCGACCACGGCTGGGCCGACCCGTCGCGGCGCTACCACGACGCCCGGCGCGCCCGGATGCTGCTCGATGCGGCCCGGGAGTCCGTCGCAGCCGTCCTCGGCGCTCGCCCCGACGAGGTCTCCTTCACCACCTCGGGGACCCAGGCCGTCCAGCTGGCCGTGGCTGGCCTCGTGCGCGGCCGTGAGCGCGCCGGACACCGCGTCCTCGCCTCCGCCGTGGAGCACTCGAGCGTTCTCCACGCCGCGACAGCAGCAGTCAGCGGCGATGCGCTCACGATCGAGGTCGACGCCCTCGGGCGGGTCTCGCTCGAGCGGCTGCGGAGCCTCCTCGCCGAGGGCGGCGTGGCTCTCGTCGCCGTCCAGAGCGCCAACCACGAGGTCGGCACCCGACAGCCCCTGGGTGCGGTGTCCGATCTGCTCGAGGACGTGCCGCTGCTCGTCGACGCCGCCCAGTCGATCGGTCGCGAGCCGGCGCCCGGCGCGTGGTCGGTGCTGACGGCCAGCGCGCACAAGTGGGGCGGCCCGGCCGGAGTCGGCGTCCTTGCGGTGCGTACCGGCGTGCGGTGGCGCTCGCCGTCTCCGGCGGGCGCACTGGAGAATGGCCGGGTGCCCGGCTTCGTCGACGTGCCCGCGGTCGTCGCGGCAGCAAGCGCCCTCGAGGCCGTGGAGCGCGACCGCGTCACCGAGTCGGCCCGCCTGTCCGTGCTCGTCGACCGGATCCGGGCCCGGGTGGCGCTGATCGTGCCCGACGTCGTCGTCCTCGGCGATCCCGTCGACCGCCTGCCTCACGTCGTCACCTTCTCCTGTCTCTATGTCGAGGGCGAGGCGCTGCTCGCGGACCTCGACCGTGCCGGGTTCGCGGTGTCGTCGGGCTCGTCGTGCGTCGCGGACTCCCTCCAGCCCTCCCACGTCCTCGCTGCCATGGGCGCCCTGACGCACGGCAACCTACGGATCTCGCTGCCCAACGGCGTGCGCGACGCCGACGTCGACCGCTTCCTCGACGTGCTGCCCGGCATCGTGGCTCGGGTCCGGTCCGGTCTCGGGGCAGATGGCCTGTGACCGGGTCGAGCGCTCTGCCCGCCCATGACGTCCTGCTCGATGAGCGCGGACGCGTGTGCCCTCTTCCTGTGATCGCCCTGGCTCGGGCCTTCACGGCCGATCCGGCGCCGACCCGGGTGCTGCTGCTGTCGGACGACCCTGGCGCCGAGACCGACGTCCCGGCCTGGTGCGCGATCCGCGGCCGCACGCTGTCCTGGGTCGGGGAGCCGGACGACGGGGACGGCCGCGCCTACCTCGTCAGCCGCTGAGGCGCGGCGGACGCTCAGAACGCGGGGGCGAGAAGCAGTGCATCGGACAGCAGCTGCAGGTAGCGCACGCGCGACACCTCGACGACGCCGAGCGAGGCGAGGTGGTCGGTGCGCCATTGGACGTCGAGGAGCCGACGCGCCGGGTCCGAGCCCTCGGCGGCCGACGCGTCGCGCAGTCGCTGGGCGAGTGCGACAAGGGCCGCCTTCGAGGCGTCGGTCGCACGACTGAACATCGACTCCCCCGCGAACAGGCCGCCGATCTCGACGCCGTACAGCCCTCCGACGAGGTCGCCGTCGGCGGTGCGGGTCTCGACGGAGTGCGCCCAGCCGAGGCGGTGCAGCTCGGCGTAGGCCTCGAGCACCGCCGGCGTGATCCACCCGTCCGGGCGGCGGGGGTCGCCGCACGCGGCGACGACGTCGGCGAACGCGGTGTCGACGGTCGTGATGTAGCGACGGCACGACTTCCGCAGCGACGTGGTCACACGCAGGCCAGCCAGCGGAAGGACGCCGCGAGGATCCGGGGACCACCAGCCCACGGGACCTCGGCGCTGGACGGGCATGGGGAACAGACCTGTGCGGTACGCCGCGAGCAGCGTGCCGGGGGCGAGGTCGGCGCCGATGCCGAGGAGCTCGACGCCCGGTTCCTCCAGGGACGGCTCCGGAAGCACCCAGGGGGTCGCCGGCGGCTCGACGGGTGCCACGGGATCAGTGGAGCGGATCAGGGCCGGGGGCAGCGGATGTGCGCGGCGACCTCGGCCGCCGCGTCGGCACCGTAGGTGGCGGTGAAGCGCGAGAGGAAGTGCTGCTGTGCGAGGTCATACTCCTGCGTGCCGACCGTCTCGATGACGTAGGTGGCCAGGAGCGACCCGATCTGGGCGCACCGCTCGTGGGACAGGCCCCAGGAGAGCCCGGCGAGGAAGCCGCCGCGGAACGCGTCCCCGACGCCGGTGGGGTCGGCCTTGAGGTCCTCCGGCGGGCAGGTCACCTCGACCGGGTCCTGACCGGCGACCTCGACCCGGGCTCCGTGCTTGCCCAGGGTCGTGACCCGGACGCCGACCCTGGAGAGCACGTCCTCGTGCGACCAGCCGGTCTTCTGCTCGATGAGGCCGGCCTCGTAGTCGTTGCTGAACAGGTACGCCGCACCGTCGACGAGCTGCTTGATGCCCTCGCCGTCGAGCCAGGCGAGCTGTTGGCTGGGGTCGGCCACGAACGGGATGCCGCGGAACCGGCACTCGTCGGTGTGGCGGGTCATCGCCTCGGGGTCGTTCGCCCCGACCAGGACGAGGTCGATGCCGCCGACGCGCTCGCCGATCGGACCGAGCTCGATCTCGCGGGCCTCGGTCATCGCGCCCGGGTAGAACGACGCGATCTGGCACTGCTCGGAGTCGGTCGTGCAGACGAAGCGCGCGGTGTGGCGGACCTCGGAGACTCGGACCGAATGCGTGTCGACGCCGTGGCGCGCCAGCCACGAGCGGTAGTCGGCGAAGTCCTGGCCAACAGACCCGACGAGGATCGGGTTGAGGCCGAGCACCGCCATGCCGAAGGCGATGTTGGCTGCGACCCCGCCACGTCGGACGTCGAGGTCGTCGACGAGGAACGACAGCGAGATCCGGTCGAGCTTGTCCGCGACGAGGGAGTCGGCGAACTTGCCCGGGAAGGTCATGAGGTGGTCGGTCGCGATCGACCCGGTGACGCAGACGCGCACGTGTTGTCTCTTCTCCTGAGAAGGCCGTGATCGGAGCATGCTGACCGGTGCAGACCTTATCCGGCGACGACGGAACCGGCGGGGCGTCCTCGGCGTCGGAACCAGCATGGGGACCGTTCGTGGGCAGTTCGTGAGAATCAGGGGATCTGAGATGACGACGATCACGAGCACAGGAACCGGCCCGACGCGCCACAGCGCCGCACTCGTCGCGGTCGGCGGCCTCGTCGCGGCGCTGGCTCTCGCCGGCTGCGGCACCCAGGTGGCCGGTGGAGCCGGTGCCGGTGGGACGGACCTTCCCCTGCTCCACATCGGTGCCGGCTCCGCCCGCGCCGCCGACGCCGCGGCACCGGGTGCGAGCACCGATCCCTACCCGCTCACGGGCACGCTCCCGTCGTCGCCGGGATCGGCCGCGGTCTACCGCTTCCTCGATACGGCGGTCTCCGAGAGCGACGTTCGGACCCTCGCGGCGGACCTGGGCGTCGACGGCACGCCGAAGCGCCACGCGCACGGGTGGGAGGTCACGTCGTCCCTCGGGACGGTCCGTGTCCACGACGGCGGGACCGCGTGGTCGTTCGCCCGCGGGACCTCGGACTGCCCGTCGTACTGGGTCGACCTCGATAACGCCGGCAGTGCCACGACGTCGGTCGGGTGTGCGATCGCGCCGGTTCCCGCCGGTACCGCGAGCGCGCCCGCGGCCGGCTCGGCCTCCTCGCCGGTCGTTCTCTGCCCGAAGGTGAGTGGGACGACCACCTCGACCTGCCCTTCCGCTACCGGCACGATCACCGACCAGGAGGCGATGGCGGCCGCGCGGCCGGTGCTCGTCGCCGTGGGGCTCCCGGAGACCCGAGCCGCCGTGCTCGGCGCCTACGGCGACACCAGGACGGTCTCGGTCGATCCGCTGGTGGACGGCCGCACGACCGTCGGCGCCACGACGACGATCGAGGTCGGCACCGTGGGCGTGCTCGGCGCGACGGGCGTGCTCGCGACGCCGGTCACCGGCCCGTCCTACCCGATCATCACGGCCGCACAGGCGCTCGACCGGCTTCGCTCCATGCCACGCCCCGAGATCGCGATGGCGTGCGCCGAGGGCGCGGTCTGTCCCGGCATCGGCCCGCAGCCGATTACCGGCGCATCGCTCGGCCTGCAGCTGTCCTACGACGGCGGCACGCCGATCCTCGTCCCCGCGTGGCTGTTCATCCTCAGCACCCCGAACCCGCCGATCGCCGTGATCGCCGTCCAGGACGCCTACCTCGCCGACCCCACCCCCTCGGGCGGGGACAACCCGGCGTCGGCGGCGCCCGGCGGACCTGGTGCGGCGCCGACCCCGGCTCCCGGGACGGGCGGAGGCGGGTCCTCGGGCGAGCCGGGCACTCCCGTCCCGCCGCCGGACCCCGCCATCCAGCGGGTCACGTCCGTCGCGCTCGGCAAGGACGGCAGCACGCTGCTGCTCACCTTCTGGGGCGGCATCTGCGACGTCTACGCCGGTCACGCCGAAGAGACGTCGACGACGATCACCGTGAGCGTCTCGACGCTGCCGCAGAGCGGCCCGCCCAAGGGATGCGCGGCGATCGCCAAGGAGGTCACCGTCGCGGTGGCTCTCGCCGCGCCCTGGGACAAGCGCACGATCCTCGACGCGGCCAGCGGCCTGAAGATCCCGATGAGCTGAGGGGGACCGAGGCTGCGGGGACCGCCGACGACGAACAGCGCCGCGCACGACGAAGGGCCGCACCCGTGGGGGTGCGGCCCTTCGTGACGTGCGGCTGACCAGGGGTCAGCTGAAGGAGTCGCCGCAGGCGCACGAGCCCGTGGCGTTGGGGTTGTCGATCGTGAAGCCCTGCTTCTCGATGGTGTCGACGAAGTCGATGCTGGCACCGCCGAGGTACGGGGCGCTCATGCGGTCGGTGACGACCTTGACCGAGCCGAACTCCTTGACGACGTCACCGTCGAGCGAGCGGTCGTCGAAGAAGAGCTGGTAGCGAAGTCCCGAGCAGCCACCGGGCTGGACGGCGACGCGCAGGGCGAGGTCGTCACGACCCTCGGACTCGAGCAGCGCGGCGACCTTCTCGGACGCGGCGTCCGAGAGAAGGATGCCGTCGGTGACAGGTGACGAGGTCTCGATGGTGACATCGGCGGTCATGCGGGTGTCCTCCCGTGCAGGCGTGTCGATCAGGTCCGTGGGTGACAACCGTCGCGCGGTGGGGGTGTATTCCCGCCCGGCCGGTGCCGTCCCGCGACCATGGTGCCACGGCTCCGACCGCATCGGCCCCTCGGCGTGCCCCTCGTCACGGTGTCCTGACCCGGCCGCCGGCCGTGGGTCAGCGCGACCAGGTCCGGGCGGCACGCTCGGCGACGTCGGCGAGCCGGGCCGCCGGGTCCACGAAGGCGTGCGCGGCCGGCCGGCCGCGGTCGCGCAGGTCCTCGAGGACCGAGTAGGCGCCACTGACTCCGCTTGCGGCGTACTCCCGGCGTCCGACGTCGACGCGACCGGCCAGCACGACGCACGCGCGACCCTGGGCGAGGGCGGCCTCGGCGACGCCGGACACGACCTTGCCGCGCAGGCTCTGCCAGTCGAACGCCCCCTCACCTGTGACCACGAGGTCGCTCGCGGCGATGCGCGCCGTCAGGCCGAGGACCTCCAGGACGGTGGCGATCCCGGGCACCCGCGTCGCGCCGAGGTGCAGGAGCGCGTAGCCGAGCCCGCCGGCGGCTCCGGCCCCGAGGGCGACGGCGGGGTCCCTGCCGTCGCTACGACGCCCCACCACCGTCGCGAAGGACTCCAGCGACCCCTCGAGCTCCATCACGGCTGCCTGGTCGGCACCCTTCTGCGGCCCGAAACCGTTGGTGGCGCCGCGAAGTCCGAGCAGCGGGTTGTCGACGTCGGTCGCGGCGACGATCTCCACATCGGCCACGGCTTCGAGCGCCGGACAGAGGTCGAGGTGGGCGACCCGGCGCAGCCCGGCACCCCCGCGCGACAGGACGTCTGTGACGTCGTGACCGTCGATGTCGGTCGCCGTGACTCCCAGGGCCGCAAGGAGCCCGGCGCCGGCGTCGTTGGTCCCGGAGCCACCGAGCCCCACGACGATGCGATGGGCGCCCGCCTCGATCGCGCGGGCGAGCAGCTCGCCGACGCCGCGAGACGTCGTCACGCGCGGGTCACGACGGGTCTCCTCGAGGAGGTGGAGGCCGCAGGCCTGGGCGCTCTCGACGTACGCGGTCCCTTCGACCAGCAGGACGCCTGCGGTGACGGGGGCACCGAGCGGGCCGGTCACCTCGACCCGGAGCAGCGACCCGCCGAGGCTCGCCCGCAGCACGTCGAGGAAGCCGGGACCCCCGTCGGCCAGCGGAACCTCGACGAGCTCGTCGAGCGGCGCCGTACGACGCCAGCCCTCGGCCATGGCCGCGGACGCCTCGACGGCGGTGAGGGTGCCCGCGAACTTGTCCGGGGCGATGAGGACTCGCACGGTCGAGGACGCTAGTCCCTGCCCCGGTCGGGCCGCCGGGCGGCGCATCCCCGGCGTCGTGGAATGATCGCCCTATGACGACCGAGAGCTTCGTCGACCCGAGCCCGACGCCACTCGCCCTCCTCCTGCTCGGCCGCGGCGCCGACCCCGACTCCGAGGTCGGCGTCGAGTGCCCCGGCGACCTGCCGGCCGCCAGCGACCCGGGCCTCGTCGAGCGCGCCCGCGCGGCGAAGGCCGCGCTCGGCGACCGCGTTTTCGTCCTGGGCCACCACTACCAGCGCGACGAGGTCATCGAGTTCGCCGACGTCACCGGCGACAGCTTCAAGCTCGCCCGGGACGCCGCAGGCCGGCCCGACGCCGAGTTCGTGGTGTTCTGCGGCGTCCACTTCATGGCCGAGAGCGCGGACATCCTCACCGGCTCGGACCAGGCCGTGATCCTCCCGGACCTCGCCGCCGGCTGCTCGATGGCCGACATGGCCGCGATCGGTCAGGTCGAGGACGCCTGGGACGTGCTCGTCGACGCCGGGATCGGCGAGGTCACGATCCCGATCACCTACATGAACTCGACCGCCGCGATCAAGGCGTTCACCGGCCGCCACGGCGGCGCAGTGTGCACGTCGTCCAACGCGCAGCGGGCACTGGAGTGGGCGTTCGAGCAGGGCGAGAAGGTGCTCTTCCTCCCCGACCAGCACCTCGGTCGCAACACCGCTGTGCTCGACCTCGGGCTGTCCCTCGAGGACTGCGTGCTCTTCGACCCCTTCAAGCCCGGCGGTGGACTGACCCCCGAGCAGCTGCGCACCGCGAAGGTGATCCTGTGGAAGGGCCACTGCTCCGTGCACGGCCGCTTCACCGCCGACACCGTCGCCGACGTACGCGAGCGGGTGCCGGGTGTCAACGTCCTCGTGCACCCGGAGTGCCGTCACGACGTCGTGCTCGCCGCCGACTATGTCGGGTCGACGGAGTACATCATCAAGACCCTCGAGGCCGCCCCGTCCGGCAGCGCGTGGGCGATCGGCACAGAGCTCAACCTCGTCCGCCGACTGGCCCTGGCGCATCCCGACAAGCAGGTCGTGTTCCTCGACAAGACCGTCTGCTTCTGCTCGACGATGAACCGCATCGACCTGCCGCACCTGGTGTGGACGCTGGAGAACCTCGTCGAGGGCCGCGTCGTCAACCGCATCGAGGTCGATCCGGACATCGCGCACTGGGCGCGCATCGCCCTCGACCGCATGCTCGCACTGCCCGGCGTCGGCGCCGCCCCCAAGGACTGACCGCGCTCGGTAGCGCTTGTCCCCGCTGGCCTAGAGGCCGGGGGCACCCCAGACGGCGAACCAGCGCGAGGTCTCCGGCTCGACCCGCAGATCGTCCTTGAGCAGGTCGCGCACCTGGATCTCCAGCAGGTTGTCGCGGCGCTGCGGAGCGGCACCCTCGATCGTCGTCCCCGTTCCGACTGCCGGGGCGAACGGGTAGAACGTTCCCTGCTTGAACAGGTAGACGAGCCCCAGGGTCCGGATGCCGTCGGTGAAGGAAGCCAGCGAGCAGAGCAGGGTGGGTCCGAAGCCGGAGTCGGCCAGCGTGGAGTTCACCGCGTGCAGGTCGGTGACGAGCGCGGCGAGGTCCGGCGGGTCGGTGCGGCAGACGAGCCAGGTGTAGCCGAAGGGGTCGACGGCGACGTCGACCTTGGGGCCGCTGCCGGCGTCGAGCAGCGCCTGGACGTCGGCCTGGACGTCGGCGAACGCGCGCCCCTCGGGTGCACGGAAGGCCACCGATCCCCGGCCGGTCGAGCGGAACCCAAGTGACGCCTCCAGCGTGATGGCGGCCGACGGCAGGCCGAAGAGCTGGTCGAGGTCGGGCTTGACAGGCTTGGTGCGCCCGAGGATCGAGTCGAAGAGTCCCACTCCCCCACCTTGCCTCATCGGCACGACGCGCGCGCCGGTGGCACCTGGGTGCGCGTGGCCAGGACCGGGCTCGGGGGCGAGTCGGTCTGTCGTCATGCGCGCGGTTGGCCCCTCGGTCAGGGCTGGCGTTGTCGGTCCGGTGGGGCGAAAGTCCCGGCCAGATCGCGCGCACGTCTCGCCGAGGTCGGTAGACCGGTGCACCGCAGCCGTCAGCTCAGGCAACGCTGCCGCGGAGATGTCCGGCAACGAACCCTTCGCGAGCTCGGCAGCCAGGGCCGCCGCTGCTGCGTCGAACCGGGCGACCAGGTGCGCGAGGAGCACACCCCGGCTGCCGGGACCCGATGGCAGCGCCGAACACATGTGGCAATGGTGACGGACACCTCCGATACACTGCCACCCAGAAAGGTCAAGGGAGAGTAAGGCTTCCGCTCCATGCCCAGATCCTCGGACAGGGAACGGCACACCTCCCGACCGAACCCCTGCGTCCGCTCGCGCCAGCAGCGGTCATCGACCGGAGGACATCGCGGCCAAGGCAGCGACACCGGAGCCGTCGCCGCCGTGCCACGTCCGAAGCCGGTCAGGCATCGGTGCGGGGAGCCTGCAGTCAGCCTCGACGGTCACCGGCCAGATCGCCGTCAGCCACCGTCGCGCCTCCACCGCGTCGGCGTCGGGGGCGAGGCGGCACACGATGCGGATCCCCGCTCCGGTCGAATCGTCGGAGATGTGGATCACGGGCGCGGACGGCAGCGCAGGCAGATCCCCGCGGTCGAGGTGGCCGAGAGGCAACCGCTCGTGACGGGACGCACGAGCGGCCACGAACTGCACGACCTGGTCGGTAGGCGCGCAGAGGGGAACCTCAGTGATCACCAGGATCCCTGGCTCTTCGATGATGGTGCAGACGAAACGGAGCCTCGCCTCGCCACCGGCAAGGAGGACGTCGATCTCGCCTCCTACCCGACCGCCGCTCGCGGTGGTGGGCGGTCCCGCTTCCGCAGCCCCGGCGGCGAGCGCGTCGAGCACTCGCCGCGGGTCGAACGCCGGCACCCGGCCCCCACGCCACATCGTGCCCTCGATCAGGTCGAGCGGGAGCGGTCCGACCTCGCCACGCTCCGCCGCCAGTGCCAGCGCGCCGGTCGGCGAGAGCCGGATCTCGGTGTACTTCGCCTCTGCCGACTGGTCGCCGTGCCGGCTCCCGAGGTTGCCGTAGCCGTCCAGCAGCGGCAGGTGCCGGAGCCACGGAACCGCGAGGTCGACCACCAACGGGTAGGCATGGCGAGGTCCTACCCCGTGGACGTCCTCGAGCAGCACGAGCACGTCCGACGTCCGACGGTAGGGCTGCCCGGCTCCCCCACCGGCACTCTCGACCGCTTCGAGGATCGCGACCTCGAGCAGCCCGAGACCGGTACGTCCGCTCATGCGAGCACCTCGACGTCGACGGCGATCCCCTGCACCGCAACGGAACTCGACGCGGGTACGTCAGCGACGAAGACGTCGAGCGGCCCCCAAGGCGTGTCGACCCGCACGTCCAGGCTGCGCAGCAACAACACCCCCGTCGCCGTCGCGCCCAGACCCTCGAGGGCGCTCACGAGACCGGCAACGGCGTCAGGCCGCACGCACACGTCGAGGTCGAGAGGTCGGCGTCCGCCGTGGCGCAGCCACCGCGCGGTACCGCCCACGACGACGACACGGGCGCCGCGGCGGGCGAGCGCGGCGGCGAGGAGGACGGGGCGGCACGGGAGGTCGACCACGTCGGGGACCCTAGTCCGAGGTCAGCGGCGACGGCGGCTATCGCACCGATCAGCGCTGGCCGAGCTGGGTCGCGATCTTCGCCAGCTGCTCGAGGCGCTGCTCGAGCGGCGGGTGGGTGAGGAACAGGCGCGAGATCGACGCCGTGCTCGTGAGGGCCGGTGCGAACGCGAACGCCGAGACCGCCTCGATCTTGCGCAGGTCGCGGTCCGGGATGGCTGCGATGTCGCCGGACACCTTCTGCAGTGCCGTCGCCAGAGCCGACGGGTTGCCGGTGAGGAGGGCGGCGCTGCGGTCGGCGGAGAGCTCGCGGTAGCGGGAGAGAGCGCGCGTCAGCAGGAAGGAGATGACATAGATCAGGGCGCTCACGACCATGATCCCGAGCAGCATCAACGCCGCGTTCTGGTCGCGGTTGTCGCGGCGTCCGAGTCCGCCCCACATCCACATACGGGTGAGGAGACCGGCGACGACACCGGCGAAGGAGGCGACCGTCATGACCATGACGTCGCGGTGGGCGACGTGGGAGAGCTCGTGGGACAGCACGCCCTCGAGCTCCGCCGTGTCCAGACGGCTGATGAGACCGGTCGTGACGCAGACGACCGAGCGTGACGGCGAGCGGCCGGTGGCGAAGGCGTTGGGGATGTCGGTATCGGCCACGGCGATGCGCGGCTTCTCCATGTCGGCCAGCGCACAGATCCGGTCGACGACGGCGTGCAGCTGTGGTGCCTCCTCGGGAGTCACCACGTGGGCACGCATCGCGGAGAGCGCCACCGTGTCGGAGAGGAACCACTGGAAGAACAGCATCCCGCCGGCGATCAGCAGGACGAAGAACGCCGAGGCGCCCAGCCAGATGAAGACGGCGACGACCGCGACATAGAGCAGGCCGAGCCCGAACATCGTGCCCAGCATGCGCGAGGTGAGCCCGCGGTCGCTCGCATAGCGAGTCGTGGCCACCGCTACCTCATCCCTTGGGTCTGCCGGCGACGCGGGTCGTCGACGGCTCTTTATCCTGTAACGCATCCGGGCCGAGGAGTAGTTCCTCCCCGGCCCGGATGCATACGCATCTCTCAGCCGGGGACGAGCCCCTCATCACCGAGCATGTCGAGGATGTCGTCCTCGCTCGCGTCTGCGAACGGGAGGATCACCTCGGACTCCGCGAACACGTCCTCGGCCGGTCGGACACCGACTGAGCGCACCTTGCCCAGGAGCGCATCGAGTGCCGCGCGGACGTCGTCCTGCGGGGAGCGCAACGCCTTCTCGAGCTCCCCGTCGAGGTGGTTGATCTCTGCGAGCTCGCTGTCGGGGACCTCGAACTGCCCCTCGCCCAGGATCCGGATGAGCATGGCGACCTCCTCAGGCCTGGGACTGCTGCTCGTCGACCTGCGGGGTGGCGGCCGGCGACTCGATCGCCGGGGACGCCGGTGCGGCGATCGCCGGTGCCGAGGGGGCGCCGCCGACCTCGGCCTTGAGCGCCGCGAGCTGGGTCTCGACGTCGTTGCCGCTCGCCATCCGCTCGAGCTCGAGGGTGATGTTGTCCTTCGACGTTCCGGTGGCGTCCTCGAGGGCGCCAGAGGCGAGCAGCTCGTCGATCGCCTGGCCTCGTGCCTGCATCTGTGCCGTCTTGTCCTCGGCCCGCTGGATCGCCATGCCGACGTCGCCGAGCTCCTCGCTGATGCCGGAGAAGGCCTCGTTGATCTTGGTCTGCGCCTCGGCTGCGGAGTAGGTGGCCTTGATGGTCTCCTTCTTGGTGCGGAAGGACTCCACCTTGGCCTGGAGCCGCTGGCTGGCAGCGACGAGCTTCTCCTCCTGGTCCTGCAGCTGGGCGTGCTGCACCTGGAGGTCGGCGATCTGGGTGGCGAGACCGGAGCGACGGGTGAGGGCCTCGCGGGCGAGGTCCTCACGGCCGCCGGCAAGGGCGGCCTTCGCCTGCTGCTCGAGCTTGTCGCTCTGCTGCTGCAGCTGAGCGAGCTGCAGCTCGAGGCGCTTGCGGCTCGTTGCGACATCGGCCACGCCGCGGCGGACCTTCTGCAGGAGCTCGAGCTGCTTCTCATAGCTGTAGTCGAGGGTCTCGCGAGGATCCTCAGCACGGTCCAGGGCCTTGTTGGCCTTGGACTTGAAGATGAGGGTGAAGCGCTGCCAGAGGCCCATCTCGGGCGCCCCCTTCGATCGATGACATCGGTGTGACGACGACGTCGCGCGCCGCACCCACCCAACCTATCCGCACCTTCGGTGCCTGTCCCCTCCCCCCAGCAACCGCCAGGGCGGCACCCGGGCGCCCGGGTGCCGGTCCCAACCGCCCCTGGCGCCCCGTAGGCTGGCTCCGTGTTCCGCCGCAAAAGCACCGACGCGTCCCCCATGGACCTTCCGGACGACCTCACACCCGGGAAGGGCCGGCCCACGCCGACCCGCAAAGAGGCAGAGGCTGCCCGCAAGGCCGCGCTGACCGCGCCCGTGGACCCCAAGGCCGCCAAGAAGGCCTCCCGCAACGCCCAGCGCACGGCCCAGTACCAGGCGCAGGCAGCGCTGCGCAGCGGCGACGAGCGCTACCTCCCCGCTCGCGATGCCGGCCCCGTGCGTGCCTACGTCCGCGAGGCGGTCGACAGCCGGCTCAGCATGGGCGAGCTGTTCATCCCCGTCGCCGTCGCCGTGATCTTGCTCGGCTTCGTGCGCGTCCCGCTCGTCCAGCAGCTCCTGCTGCTCGCGTGGCTGTTCATGCTCATCGGCGTCGTCGTCGACTCGCTGTTCATCGTCTGGCGCCTGCGCAAGACCCTGCCCGCGCTGTTCCCGGACGAGGACCGCTCCGGCGCACAGTTCTACGGCGTCATGCGCAGCCTGCAGATCCGGCGCTTCCGGCTCCCGAAGCCCAAGGTCCGCTACAACGGCCAGCCGGTCGTGCCCAAGGCCCCGAAGGCCCCTAAGACGCCGAACTCCTCCACCAAGGCCTGAGCGCCCCGGCCGCCGATCGCGGTCGTCGGCGCAGACGCATAGGGTCGAGGTATGAAGCATCGTCACCTCGGCCGCAGTGGCCTGAAGGTCAGCGAGATCTCCTACGGCAACTGGATCACCCACGGGTCCCAGGTCGAGGAGGACGCCGCCGTCTCGTGCGTGAACGCCGCACTCGACGCGGGAATCACCACCTTCGACACCGCGGACGTCTACGCCGCGACACGGGCCGAGGAGGTGCTCGGTCGCGCACTGCGGGGCCTGCGCCGCGAAGGACTGGAGATCTTCACGAAGGTCTACTGGCCGACCGGAGAAGGCCCCAACGATCGAGGCCTCTCGCGCAAGCACATCCACGAGAGCATCGAGGGATCGCTGCGCCGCCTCGGCACCGACTACGTCGACCTCTACCAGGCCCACCGCTTCGACCACGAGACACCCCTCGAGGAGACGATGCGCGCGTTCGACGACCTCGTCCGCGCGGGCAAGGTGCTCTACGTCGGCGTCTCGGAGTGGGACTCCGACCAGATCCGCCGCGCGGTCGAGATCGCCGACCGGATGGGCTTCGACCGGCTCGTCTCCAACCAGCCGCAGTACTCCATGCTCTACCGAGTGATCGAGGGGGAGGTCGTGCCGACGAGCGTCGAGCTAGGTCTCGGCCAGATCGTGTGGAGTCCTATCGCCCAGGGCGTGCTCACCGGCAAGTACCTGCCGGGGCAGCCTCCGCCCGAGGGATCGCGTGCCACCGATCCGGTGAGCGGCCACTTCACCGAACGGCTGCGCACCGACGACATCCTCACCCGCGTCCAGGGGCTTCGCCCGCTCGCCGAGCAGGCCGGCCTGTCCATGGCCCAGCTCGCGGTTGCCTGGGTGCTGCAGCACGACTTCATCTCCTCGGCGATCATCGGCGCCACCCGGCCCGAGCAGGTCACCGACAACGTCGCCGCCAGCGGGATCACCCTCGAGGCCGATCTCATGGCCGCGATCGACATCGTGCTGGGCGACGTCGTGATCACCGACCCGCGCCTCACCGTCTCGCCGAGCTCGCGCCCGTGAGCACCTGGACCTGGCGTTACGAGCGGACCGACGGCTCCGTGGTCGCCGACGTCCCCGAGAGCGCACCGGTCGGGTACCCCGCGCAGTCCGACGCCGAGAGCTGGATCGGCGAGAGCTGGGCAGAGCTGCTCGAGGCCGGTGTCGACGCCGTGTCCCTGCTCGAGGACGAGCGAGTCGTCTACGGGCCGATGAGCCTGCACCCGCCGGCCTGACCGGCGACACCTCGCTCGACGGCGCCGCGGCCGCGCCTCCCGGGTGCCGCGGCGTCCCGTCTCGGACGCCCCCGCAGCGCACCGCCTCGGCGCCGAGACCGTTCAGCTCGGCGGTGCCAGGTCGACGGCGGTCAGCGAGCCGGAGTACATCCCCATGACACAGGTGAACTCGAAGCTCCCCGCCCCCATCGCGGGGAGGTCGATGACGTTCTCGCCGGTCCCGAGGTCGTGGTGCCAGTCGCCCGACACCTGGCGCATCATCGCCGCACAGGTGTAGCCCGACTCCGAGGTGATCACCCACCGGATCGGCACCCCGGCGTAGACGACGGTGGACGCCGGCTGGTACCCGCGTGCGGTCTGCGTCATCGTGACGGTCTGGACACCCTGAACGAGAGACACGTTCGGAGATACACCCGACGCCGTCACCGCGGCCGCGGCGCGGCCCGACAGGCCGAGCAGCCCGGCTGCGGCGGAGGCGTTCACGGCCGCGAAGACCAGGAGAGCCACCCCCACGACCGACAGGACACGCACCCGGCGAGCACCGGTGGCCAGGACCGGAAGCCCGGCGATGGCCAGCAGCCCCGGCGCGGTCCCGACCGCGAACACGGCCATGGTCAGGCCCGACTGCAGGGGCGAGCCGATGGTCATCGCGTACAGCTGGACGAGCTGGGTGAAGCCGCAGGGCAGCACGAACGTCGCGGCACCGAGCAGCGCGGCGCGCGAGTCGGAGTAGGGACGCCCGGCGCGCGCCTCGACCCCGGACGCCGTCGCCATCCATCCCGGGAGTGCCAGCGTCCACCCGGCGAGCCGGGGCGAGAGCCCGGTCAGCCGGAGTCCGAGCAGCGCCATCGCGACAGCGACGACGCCCGTCAGTCCGGCCTGGACGGGGCCGGGCAGCGAGAGCCGGGCGCCGAGCGCACCGAGCGCCGCCCCGAGGACGAAGAAGCCGCCGATCCGGCCGGCGTGGAAGGCGAGGTGCGGCCGCATGCGCGCGGCGGTCGAGCCCGATGCATCCTGGGCGTTGCTGGCCGAGACGGCCAGCACGAGTCCCCCCACCAGGGCCATGCAGGTGGAGACGCCCGCGGTCAGGCCGAGCACGAGCACGGCGAGCAGGCCTCCCACGCCGGGGTCGCCCAGCCGTGCGGCGAGGTCGCCGATCCCGAGGAAGCCGATGGGGGCGGCCACGACCGCGACGGCGGCGGCCGCGACCAGGGCCGTGCGCCAGAGGGAGACGTCGCGCGTGACCCACGGAGCGCGGCCGATCGTGTAGCCGGATCCCTCGACGGCCGCCGCGACACCGCCCCAGGGGATCTCGCCGTCGCCGGAGAAGCTGATGGTGGCCGTCCCGGTCCGGGCGGACACCTCGGCGCTGCGCACTCCCGGGATGGCCAGGAGGGACCGGGCGACCCGGCGCTCGCAGGCGGCGCACGTCATCCCGGTGATGGGCAGCCGGACACGTTGGTGGACGTCGGCCGACTCGCCGTCGTGAACGCTCATCTGCCCTCGCCCTCGCACTGCCCGGCCCGGGGAGGACCGCCTCCACGGTAGCCAGCAGCCTGGGGGAATGCGCCCCGGCAGGCGGGGCGCGGCGCGCCTCGCTGCCCCCGCAGGCACGCCGCCCGGGTGCGACCACCGCCTGACCGAGCCGGACGCGCCCTCCCCCTGCTTTGACTCCGGCACCCCGGACGTGGTCGAGTACGACCGCACCGCCGGTGCGCACAACTGAACACACGCGTCTGACGTCCAGGGGAAGCCGGTCCGATTCCGGCGCTGACCCGCAACCGTAGGCCGATCCGCCCCTCGTGGGCGACGGCGAGCCGGAGCACCTGGTGGGCGCGAGAGGCTCACCCGTCGAGGTCTACGGAACGAGCCCGGACCCTCCCCCGGTCCGCACTCTCGCCCCTCGCCACGGTCCTTCCCGGACCACAGGTCGAGGGGTTTCGTTTCGTCTCCGGGGGGCAGTCCGGACCGCTTGGTTTGTGACCGCTCCCTGAAAGGACCCTCGTGGTCTTCTCCAGCAGCAGGATCACCGCCGCCGCGCTCGCCGTCACCACGACAGCGCTCGCGATCGGCCTGTCGCTCTCGTCCGCACCGGCGGCCGACGCGGCAACCCCGCCTGCCCAGACCGGCCTGTTCGGCAGCCAGGACCCGACCTACGACGGCGTGTTCCGCCAGTCGCTGTCGCTCCTCGCCTTCACGGCCGCCGACCGCACCCCCCCGGCTGAGGCCGTCGCCTGGCTGCTCGCCCAGCAGTGCGGCGACGGCGGGTTCCAGTCCTTCCGCCCGGACACCTCGAGGGCCTGCACCAGGTCCGACCCGGCCGCCTTCGCCGGTGAGGACACCAACTCCACCGGGATCGCCGCCACGGCCCTGCGTGCCATCGGTCGCACGGCGGCGGCGGACCGCGCCCTCGCGTGGCTGGACAAGGCGCAGAACACCGACGGCGGTTTCCCCTACTTTCTCGGCGGCGACTCCGACGCGAACTCCACCTCCGTCGTGCTGCTGGGAACCAACGCCGCCGGCCGCGCCCCGACGTCCGTCCAGCGCGGCGGGGTGTCGGCCGCCACCTACCTGGAGTCGGTCCAGGTCGGCTGCGCCGGCGCGGCAACCGACGACGACGGTGGTTTCGCCTTCCAGGACTACGGCACCGGGCTGGTCGACAACGACGCGGCCACGGTCCAGGCCACTCTCGCCCTGAGCGGTGTCGCCCTCCCCCTCAGTTCGCGCAAGGTCGGCACCGCCGTCCCCCGCGCCACCTGCCCCGCAGCGTCGGCCTCCACCGGGGCGCGGTCGCCGTCAGCCGAGCTCGGTGCCGGCCACATCGCCCGCCTGCTCGACACGTTCGGCGGCGCGGTACCGCTGTTCGACTACACCACCGGCGCCCGCGTACCGGGCAGCGTCTCGATCGGTGACACTGCCTGGGCCGTCCTGTCCCTCGCCGCTGTCGGCGTCGGCCGCACCCAGCTCGACGCGGCCCTGGCCGTCCTGACGGCCCGGACGACGTCGGCACCGACGTCGACCACGCGGCTCTCGGGCACGCACTCGACGGCGGCGCGGGTGTCGGCGAAGGCCGTGGCGGCCGACCAGCCGGGCCTGCTCTCGCTCGCCGCGCTCGCCACTGCGGCAGCCGGGGGCAGCTCGGCCTCCCTGGACCGGCTGGTCACCCGGATCGGCGCGACCGTCCGCACTGCACCCGTCGCCGGCAGCCCGTCGCCGACCCCGTCGACCTCGACCTCGACCTCGACACCGGCGCCGTCCGGATCGGCCGCCTCGACCGGCAACGCCTCGCTGCCCCCGACCGGGACCACCCCGCTCACACCGGTGCTGGCGATCCTCGGCGCCGCGCTCCTGCTGATGGGCGGGCTCGCCGTGGGCACCACCCGACGGGGCGCGCACGCATGATCACACGCCGCACCACGACGCTCGCGCAGCGCGCCGCGACCGTCGTGGTAGGCGTCCTCATCGCCCTGCCGCTGACCCTCGCAGGACTGCTGGCGGACGCCGCGCCGGCACAGGCCTCGACGTACCGCTACTGGACCTACTGGTGGGGCACGGGCACCGGCCCGTCGCACACGGGGTGGAAGTTCGCCTCCCAGGGACCGGCGTCCCATGGGCTCGGGGACCGCTGGGTCCTCGGCTGGCGCTTCTCCACGACCAGCGTCACCGGCGGCACGAGTCCCCGGCAGTCGCCGAGCTATGACTCGCTCTGCCCGGGTCGCCCCGCCGTGGCGGGATCGGTGCGCGTCGCGCTCGTCATCGACTACGGCACGAAGTCCGACGCACCCCCCGGGGAGACCCCGCCGAGGTCGACCAGCGTGCGGGTCGAGTGCGAGGTCCTGTCCACGTCGTCGAACCCGAGCGGCAGCACCGTGCTCCGCGAGGCGTCACCGGGGGTCGTCGTCCGCAGCGACAACGGGCTGATCTGCGCGCTCGACGGCTACCCGAGGTCCGAGTGCGCGCCCGTGATCGCGGACCCCGCACCGACTCCCACGCCCTCGCGCACCGTGCCGTCCCCCCGCCCGACGCCGACATCTGCGCCGACTCACGCCTCGACGTCCGGACCGGTACCGTCCGCGACACCGGCGGGGCGGCCGCCCACAGGCACGGCCGCGACGGCGGCGCCCTCCTCCCCCGCCTCGGGGGCCGCGGGCGGGGCCGCGCCGGCGCCCACGACGTCGGCTGGCGCGGCAGCAGCCGCGACGGCGTCGGTCTCGCCCAGCGAGAGCTACCTCCCTGCCGCTGCGGGCGCTGCGGCCACGACCGCTGCCGAGGGCGCGGCGAGCACCCCCCTCGGCGTCCTGGTCGGCGGCCTGCTCGTGGCCGCCCTGGCCGGGTCCGCCTGGTGGAACGCCCGACGCCGCGGCGGGACGACATGAGCCGCCGCACGGCGCACGCCCTCGGTGACCGCGCCCTCCCGCGCTGGACCCATCCGGGCGCCTGGTGGGTGTGGGCGCTCGGGCTGGCGACGGCATCGAGCCGCACGACCAACCCCCTCCTGCTGGCGCTCATCGTCGCGGTGGCCGGCTGGGTCGTGGCGCGACGCCGACCAGACGCACCGTGGTCGAGGTCCTACTCCGTGTTCCTCCGTCTCGGTCTTGTCGTCATCGGGATCCGCGTGCTGTTCGCGGTCGTCCTCGGCAGCGGCATCGGCACCCACGTGATCGTCACGCTCCCCGAGATCCCGCTGCCGGACTGGGCCGCCGGCGTGAGCATCGGTGGGCCGGTCACGGCCGAGGAGGTCCTCCTCGCGATCTACCAGGGCGCGGTCCTGGCCACGATGCTCGCGTGCATCGGTGCCGCCAACAGCCTCGCGAGCCCGGCACGCCTGCTCGCCAGCGTCCCCGCCGCCCTCTACGAGGTCGGTGTCGCGGTCGTCGTCGCCATGACGTTCGCGCCGCAGCTGGTCGGCGACGTCGCTCGCGTGCGCACGGCGCGGCGGCTGCGTGGGCGGACCGACCGCGGTGTGCGCGCGTTCGTCGGGTCGGTCATGCCGGTGCTCGAGGGCGCGCTCGAGCGTGCGGTGGACCTCGCGGCCGCGATGGACTCCCGCGGCTACGGCCGTACCGGCCCGGTGACGCGGCGCGTTCGGCTGACCTCGACTGCGCTCCTCCTGCTCGGGCTCGTCGGCGTCTGCCTCGGTGTCTACGCCCTCCTCGACGGTGGCACGCCCGGCACCGTCGGGCTCCCGCTGCTCGTGCTCGGTCTCCTGGCCGGGATCGTCGGGATGGTGCTCTCCGGACGGCGCAGCATCCGGACCCGCTACCGCCCCGACCCGTGGGCCCTGCCCGAGTGGCTCGTGTCCCTCGCCGGCGTCGTCCCGGCCGTGACCCTCCTCGCCGTCTCGGTCCTCGACCCCGCCGTGCTCGTCGGACCGACGTCGCCGCCGGCGTGGCCGGCCCTCCCGCTCCTTCCCGCGCTCGCCATCGCGTTCGGCGCCCTAGCCGGCGTCGTCGCGCCCCGGCCGCCGGGTGTCACGCTCGTCCGCGACCCCGCCGGGTCGCGTCGTGCCGAGCTCGAGGAGGTCGTGGCGTGATCCGCTTCGAGGACGTCTCGGTCACCTACGACGGTGCCGTCTCCCCCGTGCTGTCCCATGTCGACCTGCACGTGCCAGAGGGGGAGCTCGTCCTCGTCGTGGGTCGTACCGGGACAGGGAAGTCGACGCTGCTCAAGTGCGTCAACGGGCTCGTGCCCCACTTCACCGGTGGCACCCTGTCCGGCCGCGTCACCGTCGCCGGCCGCGACACCCGCCTGCACCCGCCGCGTGAGCTGGCCGACGTCGTCGGGATCGTGCCGCAGGACCCGCTCTCGGGGTTCGTCACCGACATGGTCGAGGACGAGCTCGCCTACGGCATGGAGTCGATCGGCCTCGCCCCCCACGTGATGCGACGCCGGGTCGAGGAGACCCTCGACCTGCTCGGCCTCGCCGACCTTCGGAACCGGCCGCTGCTCTCGCTGTCCGGCGGGCAGCGGCAGCGCGTCGCGATCGGCGCAGTCCTCACCACCCACCCGAAGGTCCTCGTCCTCGACGAGCCGACCTCGGCACTGGATCCTGGTGCAGCAGAAGAGGTTCTGGCCGCACTGCAACGCCTGGTGTACGACCTCGGCGTCACGGTGCTGCTCGCCGAGCACCGCCTCGAGCGGGTCGTGCAGTACGCCGACCGCGTCATCGTCGTGCCGGGCGACGGCGAGCCCATCGTCGTCGGCACCCCCGGCGACGTGATGGCCACCGCTCCCGTCGCGCCCCCCGTCGTCGAGCTCGGCCGGCTCGCGGGCTGGTCGCCGTTGCCTCTCACCGTCCGCGACGCGCGCCGCGCCGCCGGTCCGCTGCGCGAGCGACTTGCGCCGCTCGTCGATGAGGCTGCGCGGCGCGCGCGCTCCGCCCTGCACGTGATCGCCGGCGAGCCCGCCCTGACCGTGAGCGACCTCGTCGTGCGTCACGGCGTCGTCCCTGCCCTGCGCGGAGTCACGCTCACCGCCGACCGCGGCGAGATCGTCGCCGTGATGGGCCGCAACGGCGCCGGCAAGTCGACGCTGCTCTCGAGCCTCGTCGGCCTGCACCTACCCCACTCCGGCTCCGTCTCGGTCGGCGGTGCGGCTCCCGCGTCGCTGCGCGGTCGAGACCTCCTCCGTCGAGTCGGTCTCGTCCCGCAGGAACCGACCGACATCCTCGTCGCCGACCGCGTCGGTGAGGAGTGCTCGTCCTCGGACCGCGACTGCTCCGCCGTCGCCGGCACCACCCGGGCGATCCTGGACCGCCTCGCCCCCGGGATCGCCGACTCCACCCACCCCCGCGACCTGTCCGAGGGCCAGCGCCTGGCCCTTGCCCTCTCGGTCGTCCTGGCCGCCGAGCCCCCCGTCCTGCTGCTCGATGAGCCGACGCGCGGCCTGGACTACGCCGCCAAGCTCCGGCTGGTGGGCACCCTGCGCACGCTCGCGACCTCGGGGCACTGCGTCGTGCTGGCGACGCACGACGTCGAGCTCGCGGCTGAGGTCGCGACGCGCGTCGTCGTCCTCGCCGACGGCGAGGTGGTCGCCGACGGTCCGGCCACCGACGTCGTCGTGGGATCGCCGATGTTCGCCCCGCAGGTGAGCAAGGTGCTCTCGCCGCAGCCGTGGCTCACCGTGTCCGAGGTCGCCGCGGCGCTCGTGGCCGCGTCATGAACCTCGACCTCGGTGCCCGTTCGCCGACCGCGTCCGTGCCGGTCCCGCGCGAGCCGGAGCCGACGCCGCGGGCGAGACCATCAGCCGTCCGGCTCGGTCGGCGCAGCGGGGTCATGATCGCCGTCGCCAGCCTCGTGGGGATCATGGCGTTCGGCTGGCCGCTGCTCGCCGGCTCGGAGTCGGTGATCGTGGCCCACGCGAGCGACGCGCCGTGGCTGTTCGCCGTCGTGCTCCCGCTCGTGATCGCCGTCGTGCTCACCGAGGTTGCCGACGGCGGGCTCGACGCCAAGGGGATCGCCCTCCTCGGCGTGCTGTCCGCGGCAGCGGCGGCGATGCGACCGTTCGGCTCGGGCCACGCGGGCTTCGAGCCCATGTGGATCGTCGTCGTCCTCGGCGGCCGGGCGCTCGGGCCCGGGTTCGGCTTCTGCCTCGGCGCGATCGGGATGTTCTCCTCCGCCCTCGTCACCGGCGGCGTAGGCCCGTGGCTCCCGTTCCAGATGATCGGCGCAGCCTGGATCGGGCTCGGTGCGGGGTTGCTGCCGCGCGCCTCCGGACGACGCGAGATCGCGCTGCTCGCGTCGTACTCCGCGGTCGCCTGCCTCGCGTACGGGTTCCTGCTCAACCTGTGGTTCTGGCCGTTCCTCACCACCGACTCCGGGTTCCCGCCCGGCCTGTCCTTCCTGCCGGGCGCCCCCGTCGGGGTGAACCTGCAGCACTGGCTGCTCTTCAACCTCACCACCTCGCTCGGTTTCGACCTGCCGCGCGCCGTGCTGACGGTCGTCCTCGTGGTCGTGGCCGGACGCGCCGTGCTGGTCGCGCTGCGCCGGGCGTCACGCCGTGCCGCCTTCGACGCCGCCGTCGTCTTCGCCGACAGCGCGCCCTGATGGAGGTCCTGCTCCTGGGCACCGGCTCGGCCGAGGGCTGGCCCAACCCGTGGTGCCGCTGCACGTCGTGCACGTGGGCGCGCGAGCGTGGGAAGGTCCGGTCGACGACGTCGGCACTCATCGACGGTGTGCTGCTCCTGGACTGCGGCCCCGACGCGCCACGCCAGGCGGACCGCGCCGGTGTCGGCCTCGCCGACGTCGAGGCGATCCTGCTGACGCACGCGCACCCCGACCACCTCGCACCAGCGGCCCTGCTCGCGCGCTCGTGGTCGCCCGCGTCGGGCACGCTGCGCGTCATCGGCCCGCTCAGCGCCCTCGACGCCTGCCGGCCTTGGATCGGCCCGGACGACGACGTCGTGCTCGAGGCGGTCTTGCCAGGGGGGCTCCTCGACGTCGCCGGCTACGTCGTCCGCGTGCTCGAGGCTTCGCACGACGACGGGCGCGACCCCCTCAGCCGTGACGCAGTCCTCTACGACCTGACCGCGCCCGACGGCGCGCGACTGCTGCACGCGACGGATAGCGGACCCCTCCCGCCTGCCACGGTCGAGGCCGTGAGAGGGGCCGCGTTCGACGTCGTCCTGATCGAGGAGACGTTCGGGCACCGGACCGACCACGGCACGGGCCACCTCGACCTCGCGACCTTCCCGCTCCAGGTCGCCCGGCTGCGCGCGGCCGGCGCCACGCACGACGGCACCGACGTCGTCGCCGTCCACCTGAGCCATCACAACCCCCCCGGCGACGAGCTCGATCGGATCCTGCGGCACTGGGGGGCACGCACCGTCGACGACCTCACTCTCCTGCGCGTCCCGGGCTCGGCCGGGACGACGGTGCGGCCGCATCCGGCGCGGCCCCGCCGCCAGCTCGTCCTCGGGGGCGCCCGGTCGGGGAAGTCCCGCGAGGCAGAGCGCCGCCTGCTCGCCGCACCCTCGGTCCGCTACGTCGCCACCGGCGGCAGCCGCGAGGACGACCCCGAGTGGGCGGCGCGCGTCGCGGCCCACCGGAGCCGTCGTCCCGACGCGTGGACGACGATCGAGACCCTCGAGGTGGCGAACCTCCTCTCAGCCGCGGAGCCCGGCGACGTCGTCCTGGTGGACTGCCTCGCCCTGTGGCTCGCCGGTGAGCTCGACCGGGCCCGGGTCTGGGAGGCCGAGGCGTGGTCGCCGGCATACGCCGCGACCCTCGACGCGGTCGACCGGGCGATGACCCGGCTGGTGGAGTCGGTGTCCCGCACGGCTGCTCGGCTCGTCCTGGTGAGCAACGAGGTCGGCAGCGGCGTGGTGCCCGAGCACTCCTCGGGACGGCTCTACCGCGACCTGCTCGGCTCGCTCAACCTGCGTATCGCCGCCGTCTGCGACGACGTCGATCTCGTCGTCGCAGGTCGCGTGGTGCCGCTGTGACCCAGCTGACGCCGTTCGCCCCCGAGCGCTCAGCCCGAACGCTCAGCCCGAACGCTCAGCCCGAACCCGAACCCCGACCCCGAGCCCGAGCCCGAGCCCGAACCCCGACCCAGGAGCCGCTCCCGTGACCGACGTCATCGACCTCGACGCCCTCGTCGGGCGCATCGTCCTGCCCGACGAGGACGCGCGGGCGGCGGGCGCGGCGCGCCAGGCCGTCCTCACCAAGCCCCAGGGCGCCCTCGGCCGGCTCGAGGCGCTGTCGCTGTGGTTGTGCGCCGCCCAGGGCACCTGCCCGCCGCGGCCGCTCGACCGGGTGCGCGTCGTCGTCTTCGCCGGCGACCACGGCGTCGCGCGCACGGCCGCGACGAGCGCCTACCCGCCAGAGGTCACCGCACAGATGGTCCTCAACTTCCTCGCGGGTGGCGCTGCGGTCAACGTCCTCGCCCGCCAGACGGGTGCGACCGTGCGCGTCGTCGACATGGCGGTCGACGCCGACTACGCCGACCTCGGAGCCACCGTGCCCGAGGACGTCACCCGGCACCGGGTCCGCCGCTCCTCGGGCTCGATCGACCGCGAGGACGCCCTCACCCGGGAGGAGGCCGAGCTGGCCTTCGCGGCCGGCGTCCGCATCGCCGATGAGGAGGTCGACGGCGGCGCCGACCTCCTCATCCCCGGCGACATGGGAATCGGCAACACGACCCCGGCCGCGGTGCTCGTGGGACTGCTCGCCGGGGTCGAGCCGGCCCGGATCGTCGGTCGCGGCACGGGGATCGACGACCAGACGTGGATGCGCAAGACCGCCGCCGTCCGCGACGCGATGCGACGCGGACGACCCCACAAGGGCGACCCCATCGGGCTGCTCGCCGCGGTCGGCGGTGCCGACATCGCGGCGATGACCGGCTTCCTGCTCGGGGCCGCAGCACGTCGTACGCCGGTGCTCCTCGACGGTGTCGTCTCGACCGCGGCCGCGCTCGTCGCGCACCGCATCGCCTTCCGCGCCCGCGACTGGTGGCTCGCCGGCCATCTCTCGACCGAGCCCGCCGCCCGGGCCGCCCTCGAGCGCCTCGCCCTCGACCCGATCATCGACTACGGCATGCGGCTCGGTGAAGGCACCGGCGCGCTCGTCGCGTTGCCGGTGCTGCTCGCAGCCGGTGCCACCCTCCGGGAGATGGCGACGTTCGGCGAGGCCGGCGTCTCCGACCGCGAGGCCTGATGCCCGACGCCGTCCGCCTCGCCGTCGGGACGCTGACCGCGTTCCGCGTGCCCGCGCCCCGACGCGTCACCGCGACCGTGGCCGGACGCGCGATGCTGCTGGCGCCCGTCGTCGGCGTCGCCCTCGGCCTGCTGGCGGCGGCGCTCCTCGACGCCGTCCGCATCCTCACCGGCGGCCACCGCTCGAGCTCGGTGGTCGACCTCGTCGCCGCGGTCCTCGCCCTCGGCCTGCTGGCCCTGATGACCCGGGGGCTGCACCTGGACGGCCTGGCCGACACCGTCGACGGCCTCGGGGTGAAGGGCGACGACGACCGGGTCCGCCAGCGTCGCCTCGACGTCATGCGCGCGCCGGACGTCGGGGCTTTCGGCGCCGTCGCGCTGGTGTTCACGATCCTGCTCCAGGCCGTGGCGCTCACCGAGTGCGCCATCTCCGGCTACGGGACGGTGTCGCTGATCCTGGCCGTCGCTACGGGCCGGCTGGCCGCGACGTGGGGCTGCACGACATCGCTGCCCTCGGCCCGCCCGGACGGGCTCGGCGCCGTCGTGGCCGGCACCGTCACTCGCCTCGCAGCCGCCGCGGTGACTCTCGCGGTACTGCTCGGCGCGGGACTGCTCGGCGCCGTCGAGGAGGGCCGCGGGCTGCGGTCCGCGGTCGACCTGGTCCTCGCGGTTCTCGTCGGCCTCCTGGTCGCCGCAGTCGTCCTGCGCCGCTGCGTGGCCCGCTTCGGCGGGATCACCGGCGACGTCCTCGGCGCCGTGGTCGAGATCTCGACCACGGTCGTGCTCGTCGTCATCGCCCTCGCCGTCGGCGTGGTCTGAGGGCCGCAGGCGGGTCCGACCGCGATGTCCACAGTGAGAGACGAACAGGGTGCATGTGGCCCATGTCACCGTGCCGGGGCGGCCATCGTGAACGAGATCACATCGAGGGCGGGTTCGGGTGCGCGTGGGTTCGGCAAGGCTGCCCGCATGACTGCGACGACGACCGACACGACCATCGAGGAGCGCGACTCCGACCTGCTCGACCTCATCGGGGGGGCCGGCGACAGCACCGGGAGCGTCGACGCGACGACGAGCACGGGCGTCCCCGCGGCCACACCCGCAGCCACGACGGGCGAGGACGACGAGCGCGCCCACGCGGCAACCACGGTCTCCGCCGCCGACGCCCTGGCCCGTCGCGAACGGCGCCAGATGAACGTCGCCTGGGGCTGCCTGGTCCTGGGCATGGTCGTGTCCCTCGGCACCTTCTTCTCCATCGCCGCCCACGACGCCACGCCCTCCGACGGCATCCGGTCCGGCGTCACCTCCACCGCCCCCTGACCGACGTCCCGGCTGACGCCTCCGGCGTCAGCGGGTCGAACGGTCGACGAACGGCGGTGTCGTGACCGCGAAGCGGGCGGCGCGGCCGCGCACGTCGACGAGCACCTCGTCGCCGTCGACGAGTGCGGCACCGGTGGACAGCAACGCCAGGGCGATGCCCACCTTGAGGGTGGGCGAGAAGGTCCCGCTCGTCACCTCACCGAGCCCGGTGCCGTCGAGTCCCGAGACGGTCATGTGACCCCGCGGGATGGCCCGCTCGAGCGACACCAGCCCGACCGACCGACGTGGGGGACCCTGCTGCTTCTCCGCCACGAGCGCATCCCTGCCGTGGAACGCGGGCTTGGACCAGCCGACCGCCCAGCCGGCGCGGGCCTGCACCGGTGAGATGTCGAGCGAGAGCTCGTGACCGTGGAGCGGGTAGCCCATCTCCGTGCGCAGCGTGTCGCGGGCCCCGAGACCGCACGGCTGGACGCCGAGCCCGGCGTCGCTCGCCAGCAGGTCGTCCCACACGCGACCGGCGTGGTCCCAGGGCACGACGAGCTCGTAGCCGTGCTCGCCGGTGTATCCGGTGCGGCACACGGTGATCGGGACGCCGGCGTAGTCGGTGCGCTCGAACGCCATGTAGTCCAGCGCCGAGGGCAGCCCGAGCGCGTCGAGGACCGAGGCCGAGGCCGGCCCCTGGACGGCCAGGACGGCGAACGCCTGGTGCAGGTCGGTGACCGTGACACCGCCGGGTGCCGCCGCCGCGAGGATGCGCACGACGTCGGGGGTGTTGGCGGCGTTGGGGATGAGGAAGACGTCCTCCTCGCTCGTGAGATAGGCGATGAGATCGTCGACGACGCCGCCGGACGCCGCGCACAGCAGGGTGTACTGCGCCTTCCCGGGCACGATGCGGCCGAGGTCGTTGGTGAGCACGGAGTTCAGGAACGCCGCCGCGCCCGGCCCGGTGACCGATGCCTTGCCCAGATGGGAGACGTCGAAGACGCCGACGCGCTCACGGACCGCTGTGTGCTCGCCGACCACGCCGCCCCCGGAGTACTCCAACGGCATCGACCAGCCGCCGAAGTCCCCGAACTTGGCACCGAGCGCCTCGTGACGGGAGTGGAGGGGGGACAGCAGGGGCGCCACAGCATCGCTCATGGCGCCGAACCTACTCGGGGACGCAGGCCGCGGCAGGACGCCGTCGGTAGGGCGGGATAGGTTTCCACCACACCCGCGTCCCCAGGAGAGCAACTGTGACGACCCTTGCCCTGACCTCCGCCGACACCGCGACCCAGCCCGCCGACGCCCTCGTCGTCGCGATCGCACCGGCCGGTGGGCGGCGCAAGGGCGTCGTGCTCCTCGGCCCCGCGGCCTCGTTCAAGGCCGCGGCCAAGCGCCGGCTCGAGGAGTCCCTCGCCGCGCTCGGTGCCACGGGCAAGCACGCCGAGATCGTGCGCCTTCCCGGCGCCGGGATCTCCGCGGCGCCCGTCGTGGTGGCCGTCGGGCTCGGTGCCGGCCCGTGGACCGACGAGGCCCTGCGCCGCGCCGTCGGCACCGTCGTGAGATCCCTCGCGGGCACCCGCCGGGTCCTGGTTGCCCTCCCGGTCGAGTCCGACGCCGGCCTCGAGGCGATGGCTCAGGGCGCCCTCCTCGGCGCCTACTCCTTCGACTCCTACCGGGTGGCGAGCAAGACCGCGCAGAAGTCGCCGGTCGCCCGCATCTCCCTGCAGGTCGCCGACGCGAAGGACGCGGCCGCTGTCGCGGCCGCGAACCGCGCCCGGGTCCTCGCCGCTGCCGTCAACCTCGCCCGCGACCTGGTCAACACCCCGTCCGCCGACCTCGTCCCCGCCGACTTCGCGAGCGCCGCCACCGACGCCGCCGCTGGTCTTCCCGTCGAGGTCGAGATCCTCGACGAGGCCGCCCTGACCGCAGGTGGCTACGGCGGGATCCTCGGCGTGGGCCGGGGCTCGGCCCACCCGCCGTGCCTCGTCCGCCTGGCCTACCGGCCCGAGGGCGCCACGTCCCACATCGCCTTCGTCGGCAAGGGCATCACCTTCGACACCGGCGGTATCTCGATCAAACCGTCCGCGAACATGCACGAGATGAAGAGCGACATGGGTGGCGCCGCCGCGGCGCTCGGCGCGATCACGGCCCTGGCCCGCCTCGGGGTCCTCGTCGACGTGACCGCCTACCTCTGCCTCGCCGAGAACATGCCCAGCGGCACGGCGCAGAAGCCGGGCGACGTCCTGAGCACCTACGGCGGCACCACGGTCGAGGTGCTCGACACCGACGCCGAGGGACGCCTCGTCCTCGCCGACGGCCTCGTCCGCGCCCAGGAGGACAAGCCCGACGTCCTCATCGACATCGCGACCCTCACCGGGGCCCAGGGCGTGGCCCTCGGCGGTCGCACGAGCGGGATCATGTCCAACGACGACGCGCTGCGCTCGTCGGTGCACGACGCCGCCACGCGCGTCGGTGAGTCCATGTGGCCGATGCCGCAGCCCGAGGAGCACCGCGCCGGCTTCGACAGCACCGTCGCCGACCTCACCAACATCCCGACGTCCAACCGCGCGCTCGGCGGGATGCTGTCGGCGTCGGTGTTCCTGCGCGAGTTCGTCGCCGGCTCGCAGCGGTGGGCGCACCTCGACATCGCACGTCCGTCGTTCAACTCCGGGGCGCCGTGGGGCCACACCCCGACCGGCGGCACCGGCATCGCCGTGCGGACGCTCGTCCAGGTCGCGGAGGACCTCGCCGCTGGCACCGTCTGACGGCTCTCCCGTTCGCCGCCGGCGGATCACCCCCGGTGCCGCAGGGGTCCCGAGGGTGGAAGGATGGGCCCGTGCCCCGGGCCCGGGGTGAGTCCGATCCGTCCGACCGCACGCACCCCCAGGAGCGCCCGTGACCGGGACCCAGTTCGATCTCGTCATCCTCGGCGGCGGCAGCGGTGGCTACGCCGCCGCTCTGCGCGGCGCCCAGCTCGGTCTGTCGGTCGCGCTCATCGAGAAGGACAAGCTCGGCGGCACCTGCCTGCACTACGGGTGCATCCCGACCAAGGCGCTGCTGCACGCGGCCGAGGTCGCCGACTCCGCCCGGGAGTCGTCGCACATCGGGGTCAACGCCACGCTGGAGGGCATCGACCTGGTCAAGGTCAACGCCTACCGCGACGGTGTCGTCTCTCGTCTCTACAAGGGCCTGCAGGGCCTGGTGAAGTCCCGCTCCGTGACCTTCGTCGAGGGCACCGGTCGGCTCACCTCACCGACCACGGTCGAGGTCGCCGGTGTCACCTACACCGCGGCGAAGGCCGTCGTCCTGGCCACCGGCTCCTACGCCCGCAGCCTCCCCGGTCTCGAGATCGGCGGCCGGGTCATCACCTCCTATGAGGCGCTGGCGCTCGAGACGATCCCGGCCAAGGTCATCGTGCTCGGCGGCGGCGTCATCGGCGTCGAGTTCGCCTCGGTGTGGCGTTCCTTCGGCGCTGAGGTGACCATCGTGGAGGCCCTGCCCCACCTCGTTCCCAACGAGGACGAGGCCTGCTCCAAGGCCCTCGAGCGCGCCTTCCGCAAGCGCGGCATCACCTCCAAGACCGGCGTCCGCTTCGCCGGGGTCACCCAGTCCGATGCCGGCGTCACCGTGTCGCTGGAGTCCGGCGAGACCCTCGACGCTGACCTGCTGCTCGTCGCCGTCGGTCGCGGCCCCAACGCCTCGGGCATGGGCTTCGAGGAGGTCGGCGTCGCCATGGACCGCGGCTTCGTCCTCACCGATCACCGCCTCGCGACCAACGTCCCCGGCGTCTACGCCGTCGGCGACATCGTCCCCGGCCTCCAGCTCGCGCACCGCGGGTTCGCCCAAGGCATCTTCGTCGCCGAGGAGGTCGCGGGCCTCGCCCCGCGCACCATCGACGAGACGGGTATCCCTCGCGTCACCTACTGCGAGCCCGAGGTGGCCTCCGTCGGCCTCACCGAGGCCCAGGCGCAGGAGAAGTACGGCGCGGACAACGTCGACTCCTATGAGTACAACCTCGGCGGCAACGGCAAGTCCCAGATCCTGGGCACGTCCGGTTTCGTCAAGCTGGTCCGGGAGAAGGCCGGCCCCGTCGTCGGCGTCCACATGGTCGGCGCCCGTGTCGGTGAGCTCATCGGCGAGGGACAGCTCGTCGTGAACTGGGAGGCCTACCCCGAGGACGTCGCGTCCTTGGTGCATGCCCACCCCACCCAGAACGAGGCGTTCGGCGAGGCGTTCCTGGCCCTCGCCGGCAAACCTTTGCACGCGCACGCCTGACCGGACGCCTGACAGACCAGCTCGCCAGGCGCGAGGATCTCCCCACCCCGATCCGAAGGAGTCACGCAGGCCATGTCGGTCTCCGTCACGATGCCCCAGCTCGGCGAGAGCGTCACCGAGGGCACAGTCACCCGCTGGCTCAAGCAGGTGGGTGACACGGTGCGGGCCGACGAGCCCCTGCTCGAGGTCTCGACCGACAAGGTCGACACCGAGATCCCGGCACCGGCGTCGGGCGTGCTCCTGTCCATCGCCGCGGCCGAGGACGACGTCGTCCTCGTCGGAGGCGAGCTCTGCGTGATCGGTGCGGCCGACGAGTCGGCGGCCCCCGCCGCCCCCGTGGCCCCGACCACCCCTGCCGCGGTCCCGGCCGCCCCTCCTGTCGCGGTGGCTGCCCCCCTCGCCGGGCCGCACCCGGTCGCCGTGCCGGCTCCCGTGGCCGCGCCCGCACCGGTGGTCCCGGCTCCGGTGGTCTCGGCTCCGGTCGCGCCTCCGACCGGTGGCGCCACGACGTCGGTCGTCCTTCCCGCTCTCGGCGAGAGCGTCACCGAGGGCACCGTGACCCGCTGGCTCAAGGCGGTCGGCGACACCGTGGCGGCCGACGAGCCGCTGGTGGAGATCTCCACCGACAAGGTCGACACCGAGCTCCCCTCCCCCGCCGCCGGCATCCTGCTGGAGATAACGGTCGGCGAGGACCAGGTCGTCGAGGTCGGCGCGCAGCTCGGGCTCATCGGCTCAGCAGGTGCCGCTGCTCCCGCCCACACTGCTCCCGCCGCCCCCGCCGCCCCCGTCGCTCCCGTGGCGCCGGCCGCCCCGGCCGCCCCGTCCGCCCCCGTCGCGCCCGCCGCAGCGGCCGCCCCCGTCGCAGCCGCAGCACCGGCCGACTCCTACGTCACCCCGCTCGTGCGCAAGCTCGCCGCCGACAACGGCGTCGACCTCGCGACCGTGGTCGGCACAGGCGTCGGCGGCCGCGTCCGCAAGTCCGACGTCCTCGACGCCGCAGCCGCCGCGTCGGCAGCGTCCGCAGCGACCGCGGCCCGGGCCACGACCGCGGCATCCGCCGTGGTCCCGGCGTCCGCCGACGCAGTGACTGCCCCCGTCCCGGCGTCTCCGCTGCGCGGCCGGACGGAGAAGATGAGCCGGCTGCGCAAGGTGATCGCCGAGCGCATGGTCACCTCGCTGCAGACCTCCGCGCAGCTCACGACCGTCATCGAGGTCGACGTCACGCGCATCTCGATGCTGCGCCAGAAGGTGAAGCGGACCTTCGAGGCCACCGAGGGCGTCAAGCTCTCCTTCCTCCCGTTCTTCGCCAAGGCCTCGGTCGAGGCGCTCAAGCAGTTCCCGCAGCTCAACGCCTCGATCGACATGGCAGCGGGCACGGTGACCTACCACGACGGCGAGCACCTCGGTATCGCGGTCGACACCGAGCGCGGCCTTCTCGTCCCGGTCATCCGCGACGCCGGCGACCTCAACATCGGTGGCATCGCGCGCAAGGTCGCCGATCTCGCCGAGCGCACCCGCACCAACAAGGTGAGCCCGGACGAGCTGTCGGGCGGGACGTTCACCATCACCAACACCGGTAGCCGCGGCGCCCTGTTCGACACCCCGATCATCAACATGCCCCAGGTCGCCATCCTGGGCACCGGAGCCGTGGTCAAGCGCCCCGTCGTCGTGACCGACGAGAACGGCTCGGACTCCATCGCCGTCCGCTCGATGGTCTACCTCGCACTGTCCTATGACCACCGCCTCGTCGACGGGGCCGACGCCGCGAGGTTCCTCGTGGCGATGAAGTCCCGGCTCGAGGACGGCTCCTTCGAGGCCGAGCTCGGGCTCGGATGAGTCCCACCGGGGGCGACGCCAAGACCATCGTCGTCGCTGGGTCCTCCGGGCTCATCGGCACCTCGCTCCTGGCGTCCCTCCGGGCCGACGGGCACCGGGCCGTCGCGCTCGTCCGACGCGATCCGCGCTCGGCCGACGAGGTCCTCTGGAACCCTCGCCTGGGCGCACGTGGTGCCACCGAGGACCTCCGCGAGGCGCTCGAGGGCGTCGACGCCGTGGTCAACCTCGCCGGCGCCGGCGTAGCCGGGAAGCGCTGGGACGACGCCTACAAGCGCGAGATCCTCGAGTCCCGCGTCTCCGCCACGACCTGCCTCGCCACAGCGATGGCCGAGACCTCCGCTGCGCCGCGGGTGCTGGTCACCGGCTCGGCGAGCGGCTACTACGGCGACACCGGCCCCACCGCCGTGGACGAGGACGCCCCCTGCGGGACAACATTCCTCGCCCGCGTCTGCTCTTCCTGGGAGCTGGCGGCCCAGCCGGCCCGCGACCACGGCGTCCGGGTCGCCGTCGCACGCACCGGCACGGTGGCCGACCCTGACGGCGGTGCCTTCGACCGGCTCCTCCCGGTCGTCCGCGCCGGTATCGGCGGGCGGCTCGGCTCGGGACGTCAGTGGTGGTCGCTCATCTCCTTGCGCGACGAGGTCGCCGCGCTGCGTCACCTCATCGACACCGAGTCCCTCGAGGGCCCGGTCAACCTAGCGGCGCCCGAGCAGACGACCAACGCCGACCTCACCGCCGCCCTCGGGAAGGCGCTGCACCGGCCGACCCTCGCGATCGTGCCGCGCTTCGCCCTTCGCGCCGTCCTCGGCGAGTTCGCCGACGAGCTGCTCATCGACCAGCGGATGGCGCCGCGACGGCTGACCGACACCGGCTTCGTCTTCAGCGACCCGACGATCGAGGACATCGTCCGAGGCGTCGTCTCCCCTCTCACCTGAACGGCGTACTGCGAAACCTGCCGGACACTTTGTGTAACTGGGCAGACGCAGAAGTGGCCAATACTCGGGGTTACCGTCAACCGTTCGGCGGAACCGCCTGGCTGCGTTACGTGATTGAGTTTGCTCCAGACAACAGCAACTGGTCGCCGTGATGGGCATCGCGGCGACACTGGGGATGGCAGGAGGCTGGCGAGATGACGGCCATGGAGTCGACAGCTAGCGCATCCATCCCGGCGGCTCGGACGTCCGAGCCGATGGCCTCCCAACCCGGAACGACCGCTCCCGCGCGCTTCCGGCCGCGTCTGGGCACCCGGACGATCGCCAGCGTCCCGGACGCGACCGAGTCCCGCCTGGGCGACTCTGCCCGCACCCGATGGATGACCGGCTATGCCCGCGCGATCGCCGTCTCGGATGCCCTGGTGGCGGTCCTGGCGAGCTGGCTCGCGCTGGTCGCCTCCACCTCGCGACCGCCGCACGCGGCGTGGATCGCCTGTCTCGCACTCGTTCCGGCAGGCTGGGTCGGCATGCTCACGTTGGCGCGCAGCTACGAGCTGCGCTTCCTCGACGAGGGGTCAGACGACTACCGCCGCATCCTCGACGTCGGCGTGAAGCTCATGGCGTTCACCGGAGCCCTCGCGCTCGTGACCCAGCTCCCGCTGGCCCGGTCCTACACGCTGGTCGGGTTCCCGGTCCTCGTCGTGGGAGGAATGCTCACCCGATCGGTCGGGCACCACGTCCAGTCGCGTGCCCGCCGCAAGGGCATCACGGTCCACCGGGCCCTGGTGGTCGGCACCGAGCGCGCCACCGCCGAGATGGTCCGCCGCCTCGCCAGCCGCGACGACCACTCCTTCACCATCGTCGGCGCCCTCGTCGACCGCAGCCGCCACGAGGTCATCGAAGGGGTCCCGGTCGTCGGCCGAGGTGGCGACGTGCGCCGGGCGCTCGATGCCCACGATGCCGACACCCTGATCGTGGCCGCCTGGTCGACCTTCTCCCAGCAGGAGCTCCGGCACCTGTCGTGGGAGCTCGAGGACAGCAAGGTCGACATCCTTGTGACCCCCAACCTCACCGACGTCGCCGGGACCCGCATCTCGGTGCGCCCGGTCGTCGGCCTCCCGCTGCTGCACGTCGAGCGCCCCGAGTTCACCGGAATCCGCCGGGTCGCCAAGGGCCTGTTCGACCGGCTGATGGCCACGCTGGCACTCATCGTGCTGTCCCCGGTGATCCTCGGGCTCGCCATCGCCGTTCGCCTGGACTCCCGCGGGCCCGCGTTCTACCGCCAGACCCGGGTCGGCCGTGGCGGTCGCCAGTTCCGGATGGTGAAGCTCCGCACGATGCACGTGGGGTCCGACGACCTCATCGCCGACCTGCGTGACTCCAACGACCACGGCGACGGCCCGCTGTTCAAGATGAAGCACGACCCGCGCATCACCCGGGTCGGGTCCGCCCTGCGACGCACGTCGCTCGACGAGCTTCCCCAGCTGTGGAACGTCCTGCTGGGCACCATGTCGCTCGTCGGTCCTCGCCCGCCACTCCCCGACGAGGTCGCTCAGTACGGCGACGACGTCCACCGTCGGCTGCTCGTCAAGCCGGGCATGACCGGTCTCTGGCAGGTCAGCGGACGCTCGGACCTCGGCTGGGAGGAGTCGGTGCGCCTCGACCTGTACTACGTCGAGAACTGGAACTTCCTGCTCGACCTCTCGATCATCAGCCAGACGTTCCGGGCCGTGGTCGCGGCCCGCGGTGCATACTGACCCTCCCCCCTCAGGCCGGATCGGCCACGGCGGCCACCGCTCTGACCCGCCAACCGTCGGTGACCGACTGCGTCGCGGGCGCGCTGCGGGACAGCGTCACCCGCCACCATCTCGGCTGCCGTCCTGACACCGAGGTGCGTGCGGATCCCGTGCGCACGGAGTAGCCCTCGCGACGGTCCTGGACGAGGAGGACCGCCTCCGCCGCGGACACCGTCACCGCTCGCACCGCGAGGGTGACGAGCGCACCGCCGTCGATCCGCGCGTGCGCGGCGGCCACTCGTCCGACGACTGCCGCATCCCCGGCCCAGGCCGCTCCGGACGGGTCGACCCAGGTGCCCAGCCCCTCGAGCGATCCCGAGACGATGGCGGCGTGACGACCGGCGTCGAGGGCGGCCAGCACCACCGGCCAGTCCGGCACCACCTGGTCGGCGAGGCGGTCGGGGTCCAGCCCCGGTCCGGCGCTGAGCGCGAGCGTCGGCGACACGTCGGACGCCGAGGCACCCGGCCCCGCCACCTGGACCGGTGACGCCGTCTCCGACACCGCGACGTCCGAGACGTCCGAGACGTCCGAGACGTCCGAGACGTAGGCAACCGCGACGGCACCCGCCCTCGTCGCCGCGAGCAGAGCCGCGACCAGCAGGCACAGGACCAGCGCGACAGCGCGGGCCCGCCGCGGGACGTGGAGCACGCGAAACCCCGTGCCGCTCAATGCGAATCGTCGAGGGCGCGCGCGGCGCCGGCCCCGGCCGTCTGGTCTCGGCAGCCGTGTCGGCAGCGTCCTGAGGCGACGTGGAGGACGCTCGGACTCGACCGCGGGCTCCGTCCCGGCATCGCCCTCGACGGCGTCCGGACCGGCGGGTGGCACCACTCCCCCGGGGCGTCCCCATGGCAGCTCCGGGGCGATGCGCGGATCGATCCGCAGCCCCCGGAGCTCCTCGGCGGGACACCACAGGAGCTCGAGGAGCGACTCGGACCGGCCGGACCGGGCGAGGGAGTCCCGCAGCCCCGCGGCGTCGGGACGAAGGGCGGGATCGACGTCGGAGGCGCGCAGCGCGGCGAGCACGAGCGGCGAGGGCGCGGACCTGTGCCCGAGCAGGTCGCGCACCAGATCACCGACGGCGCCGACGTCGTCCTCCCGGCGGGGACCCTCGACGTCGCCGGGCGCTTGGCGCCAGGCGAGGCCGCAGCCACCGAGCACGACGCTGCCGTCGGGCGCGAGGAGGACCTGCTCCGCGTCGACGTCGCCGTGCGCGAGGCCAGCCGCGTGCAGGACGACGAGTGCGTCGAGGACCGCGTGAGCGACCGCGAGGACCTGGCCTGACCGGAACGGGCCCTGGAGTCGGAGCTCCTCGAGGGTGACGGCACCGACAGGCACGCGGTGGGTGAGGGCGACGCCCCGCGGGACCAGCGACACGCGCACGAGCTGCGCGAGGGTGGGCGACGCCAGCACCGCCAGCTCGGCGAACGCGCGTGACCGCCGCTCGGCCGCGGGGGGTGCGAGCACGGTGTCGTCGCGCGGGACGACGCTCGTGCGCTCGGTCCACGGCGTCTCGGGGTCAGGGCTGGGCGAGGTCATGGTGCCCAGGGTCGTGCTCGTGCGGCGGTGGCCGCCCGCGCCGTCCACAGGCACCGAGGTGCGACGTCGCCCACCGGCGGCCACGATCGGCACATGACCCGATCACGACGTCATGGCTGCGGCTGCGGCACCGGCACCACCGGCCCCGACCTGGCCGCGGCGTGAGCGAGGAGCCCGATGTCGACGTCGTCGTCGTCGGAGCGGGGCTCGCGGGGCTCGCGGCTGCGCGGCGACTCACCCGCCGGGGCCGCACCGTGGCGGTGCTCGAGGGCTCGGACGGCGTGGGCGGACGCATGCGCAGCGAGACCGTCGACGACGTCACCGTCGACCGCGGGTTCCAGCTGCTCAACCCGTCCTACCCCGAGGCACGTCGGGTCCTGGACCTCGAGGCGCTGCACCTGCGGCCCTTCGTGGCCGGCGTCCTGCTCGCCGAGGACTCCGGGCGCCACCTCCTCGCCGACCCTCGCCGACGCCCGGGCGCTCTGATCTCCTCGGCCCGTCACGCCCCCGGGTCACGGCTGCAGCAGGCGAGGTTCGCGGTCTACGCCGCCCGGCTCGCGGGGGGTGACGGGCACCGCCTGCGCGACGAGCCCGACACGACCGTCGCCGAGGCCTACGAGCGGTTCGGGCCCCTCACCGACCGGGTGCTCGCGCCGTTCCTGTCCGGGGTGCTCTTCGAGGACTCGATGACGTCGTCACGACGTTTCGCCGACCTGCTGCTGAGGTCGTTCGTCCGCGGCACCCCGGCCGTGCCGGAGCGCGGGATGGCGGCGATCCCCGACCAGCTCGCCGCCGGCCTCGACGTCCGGTTCACGACGCCGGTGCGCGAGGTGACGCCCACGACGGTGACGACGCAGGATGGCGACGTCCTGCGCGCCCGGGCGGTCGTCGTCGCCACGGACCCGGTGACCGCGGGATCACTGCTGCCCGGCCTGGCCGTCCCCGTCATGCGCGCGGGCACGACCTGGTGGCACCTCGCCGACGTTCCCGGCACCGCGCTGACCGGTGGGGCCGCCGTCCTGGTCGTCGACCCGGGACGACGCGGGCCGCTCGTCAACAGCGTCGTCCTCAGCAACGCGGCGCCCTCCTACAGCGTGGCCGGACGCGCCCTGCTCGCCTCGACGGCGCTCGGCGTCGACGGGGTCGGTGAACGTGAGGTCCGCGACCACCTGACGCTGATGTACGGGACCGACACGACGAACTGGGACACCGTCGCGGTGCACCGCATCGCCGGGACGGTCCCGGCGATGCCCGTCGGCGCACCGATGACCCGCGCGGCGACCCACGGCGGTGTCTTCGTGGCCGGGGATCACCGAGACACGGCCTCGATCCAGGGCGCACTGGTGAGCGGGCGCCGGATCGCCGACGCGGTCCTCGCCGCACTCGCGTAGGTTCGGGAGGGTGACGACTCCGCGCATCCTGGCCACCAGCGGCGGGTTCACCGCTTCCCGGCACGACAACGCCCGGGTGCCGGGGAACCTGTTCCTCGAGGCACTGCGCCTCTCGGGCAAGGACCGCCCTCGTGTCCTGTTCGTCATGACGGCAACCGGTGACAACGACCTGTATCTGGCACTGAGCTACCAGGCCGTCTCTCGCCTGTCGGTCGACGCCGACCATCTCGCTGTGTTCTCGATGCCCAACCAGCCGGTCGAGCAGGCAGTGGGTCGCGCCGACGTCATCTGGGTCGGTGGCGGGTCGGTCGCGAATCTGCTGGCCTGCTGGCGCGTCCACGGCGTCGACGACGCGATGCGCGACGCGTGGGAGCGCGGGGCGATCCTGGCCGGGGTCAGCGCCGGGTCGATCTGCTGGCACGTCGGTGGCCCCACCGACTCCTACGGCCCCCAGCTGAGGCTGCAGACCGGTGGCCTCGGCCTCCTCCCCTACGGCAACGGCGTCCACTACGACTCCGAGGGGCAGCGCCGTCCACTGCTCCAGTCCCTCGTCGGCGACGGCTCGCTGCCGACGTCGTACGCCACCGACGACCGGGTCGGGATCCTCTATGAGGGCACCGAGGCTGTACGCGTGGTGACCGACGTCGACGGGGACCCCGGCACCGGGCCGGCGGCGTACCGCGTCGAGCGGACGGCCGACGGCGTCCTGGAGACACGGCTGGCCCCCGGACCCATCGCCTGAACGGCACGCAGACCTCGAACCGACCTGCACGACCGATGCCCGGGAGGGCCGCCATGCGCCACGTCTCGATCCCCCAGCTCACTGACAAGACGGTGTCGGCCATCGGGGTCGGCGCGATGCCGCTCTCGCAGCCGCGGGCCGACGGCACCCTGATGGCGCGCGAGGAAGCTGTTGCGGTGCTGCACCGCGCGTTCGACCTCGGGATCACCCTCGTCGACACCGCCGACATCTACGCGCCCGACTGCCACAGCGTCGGGCACAACGAGGGGATCGTCGGCGAGGCGGTGCGCACCTGGAGCGGTGGCCGCGATGCCCTCGTCGTCGTCACGAAGATCGGCCTGACCCGCACCCCGCGCGAGGACGGGGAGGACTGGGGACGCGACGGCTCCCGGGACCACCTGCTGCGCGCCGCGGAGGCGAGCGTCTCCTGCCTCGGCGTCGTCCCCGACGCGATCCTGCTCCACCGGGTCCCGCGGGGGCAGCAGCCCTTCGCCGAGACGGTTGCGAACCTGCTCGCCGTGCGCGAGGCGGGGCTCGCCAGTCGCATCGGCATCGGCAACGTCCACCTCGACGAGTGCGAGATCGCCTGGGACGTCAGCGGGGGCACCATCGCGGCCGTCGAGAACGAGCGCAGCCCCCGCTACCGCGATGACACCGAGGTCGTGCGGTGGGCCGGTGGGCACGGCGTCGCCTACCTGGCCTGGTCGCCTCTCGGCGGGGGCTCGGACGCCCGCGACCTCGCGACGCTGCATCCGGAGTTCGCCGCGGTCGCCGCCGAGCAGTCCGCCTCGACCGGGCAGGACGTGTCCGCACAGCAGGTCGCGCTGGCCTGGCTGATGGCATCAGGGCCGGGGCTCGTGCCGATTCCCGCGTTCACCCGCGAGGAGACGGCCCGGTCGAGCGCCCGCGCGGTCGATCTCGTGCTCGACGCCGGCCAGCTCCACCGCCTCGACGCCTCTCCGGCCGACCCCGGCTCGGTGTTCCCCGACGACGAGGACTGACCACCCATCGGCCGGTGCTCAGCGGGCACCGTCGCGAGCACCGAGCCAGACCCGGCGCCGTACGCCGTGAGCGCACGCGTTCGGCGGGCGTCGGACCGCGGGCCTACTCTGGACCCCGTGACCCTGACGCCCGCCGACGCCCCTGCCGCCCCGGTGGCCTCGCGCCCGGCCCTACGCCGGCTGGGGTTCGGCGCCGACGCCGTCCCCTACGACGTGGCCTGGGACGAGCAGCGGCGCGTGCTCACGGCCGTCGCCGCGGGGTCCCTCCCCGATACCGTCCTGCTGCTCGAGCACCCGCCGGTCTACACCGCCGGTCGCCGCACCCGGCCCGCCGACCGGCCCGACGACGGCACCCCCGTCATCGACGTCGACCGCGGCGGTCAGATCACCTGGCACGGGCCGGGCCAGCTCGTCGGCTACCCGATCATCCGGCTGTCCGAGCCGATCGACGTCGTGGAGCACGTGCGCCGCCTCGAGGCGATGCTCATCGACGTCTGTACCGAGCTCGGTGTCGCCACCATCCGCGTCGGGGGCCGCACCGGGGTGTGGGTGGCCGCCGACGCCCCGCTGCGCGGGACGCGACCCGAGCGCAAGGTCGCCGCGATCGGCGTCCGCGTCTCCCGCGGCGTGACGATGCACGGCTTCGCCCTCAACTGCGACTGCGACCTCGACTGGTTCGACCGCATCGTGCCGTGCGGCATCGAGGACGCCGGGGTCACCTCGCTCACCGCCGAGCTCGGCCGCACCGTCACCGTGTCCGACGTCCTCCCGCTGGTCGAGGCCCGCCTCGCCGACGGACTCGACCCTTGGGGTTCCTCGTGACCGACCTCGCCCTGACCCCCGCCGCCGTCCCCGGCGAGCCGGTGTCCGACGCCGACAGCGTCGTCGCGACGGCACCCGACGGACGCCGCATGCTGCGCCTCGAGGCGCGCAACTCTGCCGTACCGATCGAGCGCAAGCCGCCGTGGATCCGCACGACGATGAAGACCGGGCCGGAGTTCCGTCGCATCACCGACCTCGTCAAGGGCGAGGGCCTGCACACGGTGTGCCAGGAGGCCGGGTGCCCCAACATCTATGAGTGCTGGGAGGACAGGGAGGCGACCTTCCTCATCGGCGGCTCCCAGTGCTCGCGCCGTTGCGACTTCTGCCAGATCGACACCGGCAGGCCCGAGCCGCTCGACCGGGACGAGCCGCGGCGCGTCGCCGACTCCGTCGCGACGATGGGCCTGGCCTACGCCACGGTCACCGGTGTCGCGCGCGACGACCTCGACGACGAGGGCGCCTGGCTCTACGCCGAGACGATCCGCGCCATCCACGCGGTCAGTCCCGGCACCGGCGTCGAGATCCTCATCCCCGACTTCTCCGGCAACCCCGAGCTGCTCGGCCAGGTCTTCGACGCGGCCCCGGAGGTGCTCGCCCACAACCTCGAGACGGTGCCGCGCATCTTCAAGCGGATCCGCCCGGCCTTCCGCTACGAGCGCTCCCTCGACGTGATCACCCAGGCTCGGGCCGCGGGCCTGGTCACCAAGTCCAACCTCATCCTCGGCATGGGCGAGGAGATCCCCGAGGTGGTGCAGGCCATGAACGACCTGCACGAGGCCGGCTGCGACCTGCTCACGATCACCCAGTACCTGCGCCCGACTCCGCGCCACCACCCCGTCGAGCGCTGGGTGCGTCCGGAGGAGTTCGTGGGGCTGGCCGAGGAAGCCACCCGCATCGGGTTCGCCGGCGTCATGAGCGGGCCGCTGGTGCGGTCGTCCTACCGTGCCGGCCGACTCCACCGGCAGGCCCTCGAGGCTCGTGCGTCGGGCACCGGCACTGCGTCGATCGTCACGGGTGGGGCCACGGCATGACCGAGCACCCCACGGCCGTCGTCCTCGGGCTGCACGTCTGGCCCGCCGACGCCGAGATCCCCGTCGCCGTCGACCCGCTCGTCCTGGACTGGGCCGGGCCCATCGGCGACCGTCACCACGGCCTCACGATGCGGTCCGACGTCCGGCAGCGACCGCACTACGAGCGCGGCACCGAGATCCGCAACCACCGACAGGTCTCGATCGTCGAGGAGTCCGAGCTGGCAGAGGTCGCGACCTCCCTCGGCGTCGACCGGCTCGCCCCCGGCCTCATCGCCGACAACATCTACCTCTCCGGCGCCGCGGGCCTCACCGCCCTCCCGCCGATGACCCGCCTCGTCTTCTCCGGCGGCGTCGTCCTTTTGCTCGGCGGCGAGAACGACCCGTGCACGATCGCCGGGTCGATGGTGGCGGCGGTCCACGGCACCAGCCCATCGAGCTTCCCCAAGGCTGCGATCCACAAGCGCGGCGTCACCGGCTGGGTCGAGCACCCGGGCGAGATTTACGCCGGCGAGAGGGTCGAGATCCGGGTCTGACCCGCCGCGCCGGGCTCCGGTTGGGCCGGCGAGGCTGCGGGGACCTACCCTGGGGGCCTCCACCCGCGTCGACCCCGGAGCACCCACCCGTGAGCAGCACCGAGCCCGCGTCGCCCCCGAAGGGGCGCATCGCCCAGATCCGCGAGACCTACCGCCTCACGCGCAAGTCCGACCCGCGTATCGGCTGGATCCTCCTCGGTATCTTCGTCGCGGTCCTGGCGGCGTTCCTGCTCCTGACCTGGCTGATCAAGCTCCCGATCGCCGTCGGCGTCGTCCTGGGTCTCCCGCTCGCGCTGATCCCGACCGTGGTGGTGTTCGGCCAGCGCGCGGAGAAGGCGGCGTACGCCCAGGTCGAGGGCCAGGCCGGTGCCGCGGCGTCGGTCCTGACGGCGCTGCGCAGCGGCTGGTACGTCACCCCGGCCGTGGCCTTCACCAAGAACCAGGACTTCGTGCACCGCGTCCTGGGGCGTCCCGGCGTCGTGCTGGTGTCCGAGGCCCCACCCGCACGTGCCGCGGGCCTGCTGGCCAACGAGCGCAAGCGCCACGCACGCTTCGTCGGCGAGACCCCGATCTATGAGATCCAGGCCGGTGACGGCGCGGGCCAGGTGCCGCTGCGCAAGCTGCAGCGCGAGGTCATGAAGCTGCCGCGCAACCTCAAGCCCGCCGACGTCACCGCCCTGCGCAAGCGCCTCGACGCCCTCACCGCCACCCCACTCCCCATCCCCAAGGGCCCGCTGCCCAAGGGTGCCCGGATGCCCCGCAGCTGACACCGTCGCGGTCAGCGGCGGAGGACGGCGGAACCCACCCAGCGGTCGTGAAAACCGCGGCCGTCACGGTCCCAGACCAGCGGCGGGACGACGAGGCAGATCGCCAGGCTGCGCACGAACGCCCGCAGAAGGCCCGCGCCTCCCCCGCCGTCGAGGCGTACCACGGCCATGCCGAGGAGCCGTTGACCGAAGGACGCCCCGGCGAGCCAGGTGAACACGGTCAGCTCGGCGAGGAAGAACCCCAACGTCGCCAGGCTCGAGGACGGCGTTCCGTAGTCGATCGTGGGCAGGAACAGCCGCACCAGCAGCAGACAGGCGACCCAGTCGACGGCGATGGCCAGCAGCCGTCGCCCGACGCCGGCGAGCGAGCCAGGGCCGGTCTCGGGGAGCCCGAGCCGCTGGCCTCGATAGCCCTCGTCGTCGGGCCGCACCGAGCCAGGGCCGGACAGCCACGACCCGACGTCGTCGCGGCTGAGCCGCACTCGCGGGCGGTCGTCGTCAGGTGCCGGCCCGGAGGCCCTCTCGTCGCTCACCACCCCAGGCTAGGCGCGCACCGCCCGGGGCGCGGCCGCAGAGGTCGGCGAGGGCCTCACCGACGGCGTCACGGCGGTGTCAAGGTCGTGTCAAGGTTCCAGGCCGGGTGTCAGGGCGGCGTCAAGACGGCCGACACCGAGGGAGGTGGCGCAGGTAGGACTGGCTTGTGAGCACCCTCAAGAGGGCCGTCGTCGGCACCCCCATCGATTCCGCGTCCGGCCACCACAGCCTGCTCAGCAAGCGACTCGCCTTGCCGGTCTTCTGCAGCGACCCGCTCTCCAGCGTCGCGTACGCCACCGACGAGATCCTCCTCGTCCTCGTGCTCGGCGGTGCCTCGGCGCTGACCTGGACGCCGTACGTCGGCCTCGCCGTCATCGCCCTGCTGGCCATCGTGGTGACGTCCTATCGCAAGACCGTCTACGCCTACCCCGGCGGCGGAGGTGCCTACGCCGTCGCGAAGGACCAGTTCGGCCAGGGAACCGCGCTCGTCGCGGCCAGCGCCCTGATCGTCGACTACATCCTCACCGTGGCGGTGTCGGTGACGTCCGGGGTCGCGAACTTCACCTCGGCCTTCCCCGACCTCGTGCAGTACGCCGTCCCGATGAGCGTGCTGCTCGTGGTGCTTCTCACGTTCATGAACCTGCGCGGCATCCGCGAGTCGGGGAAGACGTTCGCGGCGCCGACCTACCTGTTCATCACCAGCATCGTGACGCTCATCGTCGTCGGGGTGGTGCGCGGCCTGCTCGGCCACCCGATCGTCGCGGAGTCGGCGAGCCTGCAGGTGCACGCGGCCGAGGCGTCGGGCGCGACGGCTGTCTTCCTGCTCCTGCGCGCCTTCGCCTCCGGCTGCACCGCGCTCACCGGTGTCGAGGCCGTCTCGAACGGCGTGCCCTACTTCAGGGCACCGAAGTCGCGCAACGCCTCCTCGACGCTGCTCGCCATGGGGATCCTCGCGATCACGATGTTCGGTGGCGTCACCTACCTCGCCGTGACCTCGGGAGTTCATCTCTCCGAGAACAATGCGACGCTCGGCCTTCCCGCCGACGTCGTGCAGCCGACAGTGCTCGCGCAGCTGGGATCGGCCGTGTTCGGTGCCGGCTCCTTCGGCTTCTACGCGCTGCAGATCTTTACGACCGCCGTGCTCGTGCTCGCCGCGAACACCGCCTACAACAGCTTCCCCATCATGGGCTCGGTCCTCGGGCGCGACGGCTACCTGCCGCGCCAGTTCGGTCGCCGCGGCGATCGGCTCGTCTTCAGCAACGGAGTCCTGTTCCTCGCCGGTGCCTCGGTGCTGCTCATCATCGTGTTCGACGCAAGCGTCACCCGGCTCGTGCAGCTCTACATCCTCGGAGTGTTCCTGTCCTTCACGATCTCCCAGGCCGGCATGGTGCGGCACTGGACGAAGCAGCTCACCAAGGTCACGGGCAAGGAGCGGTCAGCGATGCTGCGCTCCCGCGTGGTCAACGCCGTCGGCGCCCTGGTGACGGCGTGCGTGCTCGTCATCGTCGTCGTCACGAAGTTCTCCCACGGCGCCTGGCTGGTGCTCATCGCGATCCCGCTGTTCCTCGCCGTGATGGTCGGCATCAAGCGCCACTACGCCCGCGTCGACGACCGGATGGCGCCGGCTCCCGGCGGCGTCCGGCTGCCGAGCCGCGTGCACGCCGTCGTCCTCGTGTCGCGCCTGCACGCACCGGCGATGCAGGCCCTCGCCTTCGCGCGGGCGTCGCGTCCCGACACCCTCGTGGCGCTGCACGTGCAGACCGAGCGCAGCGACGTCGAGAGCCTTCAGGCCTCGTGGAACGAGCGCCAGATCGCCGTACCGCTGGTGTCGCTCGAGTCGCCGTACCGCGACCTCACGCAGCCGATCGTCGACTACGTCCGCGGCGTCAGGCGCGAGAGCCCCCGGGACATGGTCGCCGTCTACGTCCCGGAGTATGTCGTCCAGCACTGGTGGGAGGCACTGCTGCACAACCAGAGCGCCCTTCGCCTGAAGGTGCGCCTGCGCCAGGAGACCGGCGTGATCGTGGTGTCGGTGCCCCTGATGATGTCCGACTCCGAGAGCGAGCATCAGGCAGCGACGCGCTCCCGGTGACGAGCGATGCGAGACTGTCGCTCGTGAGCCGTTCCCCAGTCCCGCAACCGACGGTGCGCCTCTCGCTCGGCGCCCGTCTCGCGGTCTTCGTCGCCGGTGTCGGCGGTCTGTGGCTCGGCATCCTGGTAGCGGAGTCGCACCTGCCCATCGACCTCACCGTGGTGCTGCTCGTGGCCCTCGCCGTGGTCCTCGGGCTGGCACTGGTCACCGGGCCGGCCCTGGGCGTCGTCAGCGGACTCGTCGCGGTCGTCCTCGTCAACTGGTACCTCGTCCCGCCGTACGGCACGTTCGCAGTCGCGAACACCGACAACGTGGTCGCCCTCGTGGTCTTCGCGCTCGTGGCCGGGGTGGTGGCGGTGCTCGCGGAGATCAATGCGCGCAGCCGTGGCCGGGCCGTGCGCTCGAGGGAGCGGGCCGACCTCATCGCCGACGTCGTGGCCAAGGGCGGCGACGCCGATCCCCTGGTGTCGCTGGACCGCGTGCGCGAGGCACTCGAGCTCGACCGGATCAGCCTCGTGCGCGGCGAGGGCACCTCGCGCAAGATCCTCGCCACTGCGGGCACCGGTCCGGCGACGATCACGGGCACCGCAGCCCTCGATGTCGCGGTGTCCGGCGGCTACCGCCTCGTCGGGCTCGGGCCCGAGCGGATGGCCGAGGACCCGGGCTTCATCGAGTCGCTGGCTGCGGCCGCTGTGCGCTCCTATGAGAGCGACCGGATGGAGTCCGAGCAGCGTCGGGCCGAGGAGCTCGCGGCCGTCGACAAGGCCCGTACGGCACTCCTGGCAAGCGTCGGGCACGACCTGCGCACACCACTGTCAGGACTTCGACTCGCCGTCGACGCGCTGCGCGATCCCGGCTCCCACCTCGATGCCGCCACCAGGCACGAGCTGCTCGAGACCGTGGAGGACTCCACGGCCCGCCTCGACGAGCTCATCACCAACCTGCTCGACATGAGCCGGCTCGAGGCCGGCGTCCTGCTCGCCCGGGTCGAGCCGACAGCGGTCGACGCGGCCGTCGCCGGTGCCGTCCTGACCTGGCCGCACGCCGCCGTCGTGATCGACGTCAGCGACACGCTCCCGCTCGTCCTCGCGGACCCCGCACTGCTCGAGCGCGTCCTGGAGAACCTCGTGTCCAACGCCCTTCGATACGCGGGGCCGACGGCCGAGAAACCGGTCACCATCACGGGATCACGTTCGGCGGGCCATCTCCTCGTCGACGTCGTCGACCACGGTCCGGGGCTGCGTTCGGAACGCCCGGAGTCCGTGTCGGTGACCGCTCGGGGCAGCGGGCGTGCCGACCGCAGCGCTGGGCTCGGCCTCGCCATCGTCCGTGGTTTCTGCGACGCGATGGGCATCGGCGTGGACTTCAGCGAGACGCCTGGTGGTGGCCTCACCGTCCGCCTCACGGTACGCACCGCGGACCAGGCGCGATGACCGACCTCCTCGTCGTCGAGGACGACGACCAGCTGCGCAAGGCGCTCGTCCTGACCCTGCGCTCGCGCGGCTACGGCGTGCATGCCGCCGCTACCGGTGCCGAGGCGCTGGCCCGCGTGCAGAGCTCCCGGCTCGACGTCGTCATCCTCGACCTCGGCCTCCCCGACATCGACGGCATCGTGGTCATCGAGCGGATCCGGCAGTCGAGCACCGTTCCGATCGTCGTGCTGTCCGCGCGCCGTGACCAGTCCGACAAGGTGACCGCCCTCGACGCGGGTGCCGACGACTACCTCACCAAGCCGTTCGGCATCGAGGAGCTGCTGGCCCGGCTGCGAGCGGCCCAGCGCCGAGCCGGTGCGGCACCGGACTCGGGCGTCGTGCACACCGAGGACTTCGACGTCGACCTCGGCCGCAAGCGGGTCGTGGGGCCTACCGGTGCGGAGGTCCATCTGACTCCGACCGAGTGGGGCGTCCTGGAGGTGCTGGTGCGCGCCGCGGGGCTGCTCGTGACCGGCCCGGACCTGCTGCGGGAGGTCTGGGGGCCGCAGTATGAGACCCAGACCAACTACCTGCGGGTCTACCTCGCCCAGCTGCGCCACAAGCTCGAGCCCGACCAGGGACGACCGCGCTACCTGATCACGGCGCCGGGTCTCGGCTACCGTTTCGATGCGGCCGGATCGGGCGGGTGAGCACGGGGCGAGCGACGTGCCCCCCGGCCGTCACGGTCGGAAACACGCAGGAAACAATAGGGACACCGACGGGAAACCCCCAGCCCGTACGTTCGGGGGGAACACCGCGACGGACCCGCCGCGGCACATGCGAGGCGAGGCGTTCCACGGCTCCGGCCGAAGGCCCCGCAAGGAGGAATGGATGTTCACGAGCGCGGAGGAAGTCCTCCAGTTCATCCGTGACGAGAACGTGCAGTTCGTCGACGTGCGGTTCTGCGACCTGCCCGGCGTCATGCAGCACTTCAACGTCCCGGCCAAGGGCCTCGACATCGACTTCTTCACCGAGGGTCAGATGTTCGACGGCTCGTCTATCCGAGGGTTCCAGGCCATCCACGAGTCGGACATGAAGCTCGTGCCGGACATCACCTCGGCCTTCATCGACGAGTTCCGCGTCGAGAAGACGCTCGTCGTGAACTTCTCCATCCGCGACCCCTTCACCAACGAGGTCTACAGCCGCGACCCTCGCAACATCGCCGCCAAGGCCGAGACCTACCTCAGGTCCACCGGGATCGCCGACACGGTCTACTTCGGTGCCGAGGCCGAGTTCTACATCTTCGACTCCGTGCGCTTCGAGACCAAGCAGAACGCCGGCTACTACTACATCGACTCCATCGAGGGTGCCTGGAACACCGGACGCGAGGAGGAGGGTGGGAACAAGGGCTACAAGACGGCCTACAAGGGCGGCTACTTCCCCGTTCCCCCGGTCGACCACTTCGCCGACCTGCGCGACCAGATGGTCCTCGGCCTCGAGCGCGTCGGCCTGACCGTCGAGCGCAGCCACCACGAGGTCGGCACGGGCGGCCAGGCGGAGATCAACTACCGCTTCAACACCCTGCTCGCCGCGGCCGATGAGCTGATGGCGTTCAAGTACGTCATCAAGAACGTCGCCTGGGCCGCCGGCAAGACGGTGACCTTCATGCCGAAGCCGCTCTTCGGCGACAACGGCTCGGGCATGCACTGCCACCAGTCGCTGTGGAAGGACGGCGCCCCGCTGTTCTATGACGAGCTCGGCTACGCCGGCCTCTCGGACATGGCGCGCTGGTACATCGGTGGCCTGCTCAAGCACGCGCCGTCGCTCCTGGCCTTCACCAACCCGACGGTGAACTCCTACCACCGCCTGGTCCCCGGCTACGAGGCTCCGGTCAACCTGGTCTACAGCCAGCGCAACCGCTCGGCCTGCATCCGCATCCCGATCACGGGGAGCAACCCGAAGGCCAAGCGTCTCGAGTTCCGCGTGCCGGACCCGTCGAGCAACCCCTACCTCGCGTTCTCGGCGATGCTCATGGCCGGCCTCGACGGCATCAAGAACAAGATCGAGCCGCCGACGCCGGTCGACAAGGATCTCTACGAGCTGCCGCCGGACGAGGCTGCTGCGATCCCCCAGGTGCCGGGCTCGCTCGCCGAGGTGCTCAACGCCCTCGAGGCCGACCACGACTACCTGCTCGAGGGTGGCGTCTTCACCCCCGACCTGATCGAGACGTGGATCGAGTACAAGCGCAAGAACGAGATCGACCCGATCCGCCTGCGCCCGCACCCGCATGAGTTCGAGCTCTACTACGACATCTGAGTCGTACTCCGAGCATCACGAACGGGCCGTCTCCTCCGGGGAGGCGGCCCGTTCGTCGTCGTTGCGCTGGCGACCAGGTCAGCTGCCGATCTTCTCCCAGCCTCGACGCGGAGCGCGAGCCGAGCCCTCCGGGTCCCTGCTCCGGTAGACCAGGTAGGGACGCGACAGGTACCCGACCGGTGCGCTGAAGATGTGCACGAGGCGAGTGAACGGGATGAACGCGAAGAGCAGCATCGCCATGACAGCGTGGAGCTGGAACGACGGCGGTGCGACGATCATGCCGCTCGCGTCGGGGCTGAGGACGAACAGGCTGCGGAACCAGATCGCGACGGACTCGCGATAGTTGTAGCCGCCTGGATAGGCACCGGTGACGTTGAGCAGGTTGATCGCGACCGTGTTGAACACCCCGAGCAGCACGACCGACCCGAGGAGCACGTACATCACTTTGTCCATGCGAGTGGTCACGGTGAACACGCGACCCACCGTCCGCCGACGGTAGATCAGGATCGCGAGGCCCACCACCACCATGACGGCGGCGACCACACCGAAGGTCACCGCGGCCACGTGGTACATGTGCTCGCTGACACCGACCTTGTCGGTCCATCCCTCGGGCACCAGCAGGCCGAGGATGTGACCGCCTAGCGCCATCAGGATCCCGAAGTGGAACAGCGGGCTGCCGATGCGGAGCAGGCGGGACTCGTACATCTGCGACGAGCGGGTGGTCCACCCGTACTGGTCGTAGCGGTAGCGCCAGAACATGCCGATCCCGAACGCGACGGCGGCGACGTAGGGCAGCACGACCCACAGCAGGGTCTGGGTGGCGGTCATGTCCGGGCTCCCACTCGCAGCGACTCGACAGGGATGAAGGGGGTCAGCCCGACCATCTCGGTCGGGGGGCCGCTCGCAGCCAGCTCAGCCGCCTTCGGCCCCTCGAGACCGACGGGGACGACCGGCAGCAGGGCTGCGGCGACGTCGGAGTAGGGCGAGCCGAAGCCGTCGAGTGCGTAGTGCAGTAGCTCGAGCCCAGCACGGTGCCGGCCGAGGACCTGTAGCGCGGAGTCAAGGTCTCCGACGGCGCCGAACTCCAGGACGACGGGAAGGAAGTCGGGCAGCTCGCCGGAGTCGATGGTGAACCCGACGCTCTGGTAGGCCTCCTTGAACCCGACCAGGGCCATGCCGCGTCCACGGGTGTCGCCGTTGAGGAAGTAGGTCAGGTAGAGGCAGGCCTTGCGGCGACGGTCGAAGATCTCGACGTAGTGCTCCTGCGCTCGGAGGACGTCGGTCGCGCTGAGCCAGTCCGCGAAGCGGGTGAGTGCGTGACGGGACGACACCGGCAGCCCACCGAGGTGCTGCCGCACGAGCGGGAGCCGGTCGACGGTGGCCTGGTCGGGGTAGCTCAGCAGCAGCGAGCACGCCGCGAGCAGGCGACGGGTCGCGGTCGGGTCGGTCATCGCTCGCCCCCTGCCTCGGGAAGGGACGAGTAGTCCTCGGCGAGGGCGCGCTGCTTGGTGAGGTGGAAGCTCTCGATCGAGACCGGGATCGGGCCTGTGCGGTCGATCTCGCCGCCTTGCATGCCCGGGCCCCCTTCGAAGTCCAGGGAGCAGCCGGGACTCTCCTCGAGCGCCTCGGCCGCCTCCCGGTGAGCCGCCGGGATGACGTAGCGGTGCTCGTACTTCGCGATCGCGAGCAGGCGGTACATCTCGTAGAGGTCCTCACCGGTGAGCCCGACCGCCGTGGCGATGGACTCGTCGGGGTCACGGCCGAGGTTGATGTCGCGCATGTAGGAGCGCATCGCGGCGAGACGCCGCAGCACGCCGTCGACGACGGAGACATCGCCGGCGGTCATGAGGTTGGCGAGGTAGCCGATCGGGATCCGCATTGCCTCGATGGCCGCGAACAGGTTGCCCTTGTCCTCGGCGTCGTGACCGGTGTTCGCCAGCGCGTCGACGACGGGCGAGAGCGGCGGGATGTACCAGACCAT
>JBBRAQ010000002.1:0-233212 GCA_038206635.1 Candidatus Nanopelagicales bacterium
CTCCTGCTAGCGGGATCACGGCGCAGCTCGACAGCCATCCTCGTGGCCCGCTCACGCAGCTCGTCGTTGTACTTCCTCGGTGCAGCCATAGCTCTCATCCTTCATGGATTGAGAGCCTCCATCAGACCCGGGGCGCTTCACTCATCCCTTACACCGCGTTCATGTCCCGGCCTAAGGCCGAGCAGGTCACGGCCCGCCTGATCGTGCGCCGGGTCAAGGACATGAACCCCGCCCACCAGAGCGAGCTGTTCACCGTCCACCGCTACCACGCGGTCTTCACCAACAGCCCGCTCCCGATGCTGGCCGCGGAGTCCGCGCACCGCGGCCATGCGGTCGTCGAGCAAGTCATCGCCGACCTCAAGAACGGGCCCCTCGCACACCAGCCCTCCGGCCGGTTCTGGGCCAACAGTGCTTGGCTGGTCTGCGCTTCGATCGCGTTCAACCTGACTCGCGCCGCCGGGACGCTGGCCTCCGCGTTCCACGCGAAAGCCACCACCGCCACGATCCGCGTCCAGCTGATCAACGTCCTAGCACGGCTCTCCCGATCGGCGCGCCGGCTACGACTGCACCTGCCGACCTCGTGGCCCTGGGAGACCGAATGGCAGCAACTGCTGCACACCACACCACACGGACCACACACCATGACCTGACCGATCAACCGTCTAGCAGGACCTGACCGGAGAACCGCGGAGACAAGCCGGCCACCCGGCCACTCCGGCACGCACCCCGTCCGACCGCGACGCGGACCTCACCGATCGCCTCATCGACAACGGCCCGCCGGTGGAGCCGTGCTTAGAGCCCACCGTCACCATCGCTGGCGCACCACAGTCGATCCGCTCAGCACCGAAAACACCGCAACAGCCGCGAATCGGACTCCCTAGCGTGTGCACCCAAGGATCATCCGAATGCCCGCGCGCGGATCCGTGCCGGTGCTACGTTCCGAAAGCCATGATCAAAGACTGCAGCTGCGGCCATGGCATCGGGAACGACTGGCAACAACAAACGGGAGGAACTTCGTGCTCAGACTCAAGACCATGCTCGCAGCGAGCGCGGTCGGTGCGGCAGCCCTGGTGCTGACTGCTCTGCCCGCCAACGCCACGCCGGGAAGCCTCGACACCGGCATCGTTTTCAGCGACCAGGCCGGGACGTGGCAGGGCTTCGCCGCGTTCTACACCGGATCCGGGCGCATCCGGTCCTACCTGGGCTGCGAGACGTCCAACGGCCAGACCGACTGGACCACGTACGGGCCGTACAAGACGGCCGTGAAGCAGTACAGCTTCTCGGGGCCGTGCACCTACATCTACACCCACGGGTACCAGTTCTAGTCTGGTTCCTTCTGCAAGTCCCTCGGCGGTGGCATCCTGTGGCAGGGTGCCACCGCCGTCAGGCACCAAGGGGGAAACGTCATGCTGACCACCAGGGGCGCCGCCCTTCGGGCCGCAGCAGCCGCCGCGTGCCTCGCTGCGCTCTGCGGCTGCTCGTCGGCGTCGGGTGCAACGGCCACATCGCCCGCAACACCGAGCAGCCCTGCGGCATCGGCCGCCGGCGCTGACCAGGCGGTGGCACTTGCGGACGGAAGAGTGTCAGCTGCCGAGTACGCCGGCGCCTTCGCGAAGTTCAGCCAGTGCGCCACCTCCGGTGGTGGGCGCGTCAAGGTGGACGCCCGTGACCCCGGCGGGTACATCCACTACGAGGTCGGAGGCATCCTCGGACCGCCCGAGCAGCCCGACACCACCACGGTCGAGGGTCGCTGCTACCACCAGTACCTGGACCAGATCGAAGTGGTGTTCCAGACGACGAACCCCGGGGCGCTCAGTGACATCGCGCAGGCTGACCGCCTGGTCTACAAGAGCACGATCTACCCGTGCCTGAAGAAGAACAACGTCACGGCCCCAGCTGACGTCAATCCTGACTCGGCCGAAGGGACCGCTCTCACCGAGCAGTGGGCGACGCTGCGACGCGAGGGCAAGTGCTGACATCCACCCGAGGAGCCCCTGGGACCAGCCGGAACGTCAGCTGGGTCAAACGACTCGGCCTCGTCGCCGGGCTCGTCATCGGGTTGGGCTGCGCGGTAGCGCTCGCGGTGATCGCGATACCGCTGGCCCAATACCCGGGACCGGACGCGCCCGCCGAGGCCGCCACGCTCGAAACTGCCGCTGTCGCCCGCACCAGCGACCTCCCCTCCACGAGCGCTCTCAGCACGACCTGGGCACCTGGCAGGACGGTGCGAACGACCCTCGACGGCTCCGTGGTCACAGCCGTGATGACACAGCCGAGGACCCTGCTCGGCTGCACCGCCGTCGCGTTCGAGGTCGACGCTGTACCCGTTCGAGCACTCTGCGGACCCCGGCCCTTCTGGCGACCGATCACCGGCACCACAACCGGGCCTGACGTAGACGAGCTGATCGCGTTCCTTCACCAGTTGCGCTACCTCGCAACCACCACCCCGAGCTCCAGCGAGCTGACGAGCGCTATCCGCGCCTGGCAACGACACGACGGCCACGAGGTAACGGGTGTCGTCAAGCCGGCCTCGCTGCTCTGGGTTGAGTCCCCCGTCGTACCCGAGGCCGTGCCGTTGAGCGTCGGCGACCTCGCTGGCACGAACGTCACAGTCCTGACGACCAGCCCAGCTGTCACTGCTGCCCGCCTCTCCGGGCCACCCCCTTCCGGGGCAGGACCCCACATCGTCAACATTGAAGGGGACGCCGGCACCGCCCCGGTCGGGCCACGCGGGGTCGTCACAGACCTCTCCGGACTGGCCGCCGGGTTCGCCGCCGCAATCCGCCCGGATGGGACCCTACCAACGCAGGTGCCCGTCGTCGTTCGGCTCGCGACGCCCGTGAACGTCATCTCAGTTCCTGGGTCGTCCATCGTCACCGGAGCGGACGGAACTACCTGCGTTCAGGCCGAGACAGCAGCCAATCGCAGCCCGATAGCTGTCACGGTCGTCGGCATGGACGCGGACAACGTCCTCGTCCAGGGCAAGCTCGCCGTCGGTGACCCCATCCTGACTTCGCCACCGACCGATGCCACCTGCTGACTCGGCCACGCTCGGCCTCAGCCACGTGGCGTTCGACCTGCCCGACGGGCGAACCCTCTTCCACGGTGTCGACCTCCAGCTGCACCCTGGGGACGCTGTGGCTATCGCTGCACCATCCGGGTCCGGCAAGTCCACGCTGCTCGCCATCCTCGGAGGCCTGCTCCCACCCTCGAGCGGGACCGTGCGGGTCGACCCGAACGCTACTTATGCGTGGATCCCCCAGACCCTCAACGCGCTTCCCGCCCGCAGCACACTCGACAACGCATCCCTGCTCGCCGTCCTCGATGGCAGACCCCGAGCTCAGGCACGAAGCAAAGCGCGTTCAGTTCTCAGCGACCTCGGGCTGCAGCAACAGACCCGCAGCCGCGGGCGCACACTTTCCGGCGGAGAACTGCAACGAACCGTCGCCGCTCGTGCGATCACATCCGACAGAACCGTCATCCTGGCCGACGAACCGACCAACCAGCTCGACCACGCCACGGCGGCGAAAGTAATGGCCCGCCTCATCAACTCAGCGACCGCTGACGGTCGGGTCGTGGTGATCGTCACGCATGACATCGACGCGCTGCCGGCGGGCAGCACCATCCTTCACCTCGACGTCACCGGACTGCGACCCATCGCCCCGGTGCACCCATGACCCCCTCGAGCGGAGCCATACCTGGCGAGAGCCTCCTCAACCTCAGATCTAGGCCGCTCCTCACCCTCACCATCCTGTTCATCTCAGCGATCTCGTTCGTCACCGTGTTCACCGGCGAGACCAACGCTGCCACCGACGTGCGTACGTACCGCCACGACCTCATCGCCCAAGGGTTCAGCACCTACCTGCTCTCCACGGCACCGGCCACCAGCGCCACGCTGACCCCCCGAGACTGCACATCCCAGTCCGCCCTTTCTGGCGTACAGGCCGCGATCTGGCTGACCAAGTCCGTCGACCAGCACTTGCACACCCCGGCCGGCCCCATCGTGGAGGTGGGCGCTGTCGGCGGTGACATCCGCGGGTTCCTCTTATCGACAAGCCCTACCTCGACAACATCCTGGAGCGGTGAGCAGACACTACTCGACACGGCCAGTCCCCTTGCGGGAACCGGGCCGCCCCACGCGACACGACTGGTCATCGCCTCCACGAACCCCCACGCACGCCCGAACGCCGTTTGGACGGCGACGCTGACCGCCCTCGGACCCGCGGAAGAGGGAAACATCCGCGTCATGGTCGCGCCACCGGCTCACGCGGAGAGCTGCGCATTCATCGTCGACGACACGCGCCGGACGGAGATCACGCGCGCCATCCTCGGCGCCTACCCCAGTAGCTCCGGCTACACCACGCAGTGGGCCTTGGCCAACGCTGACGACTTCCCGACCCCACAGTCGCGCTACGAGAGCCGGCCCAGCCAGTACTACTGGCTGGCTGCAGCTGTCGTGCTGGTCGCTCTGTGGTCGTTCGTTCTTCGCATTCGACGACCCGACACGACGCTCTACGCGCTGTCGGGTCTGAAGGCTCGACACCTGCTCCTGATGCTTGGCGGGGAAGCGATCGCGCTCACTCTTGCGGGCGTGACTCTCGCTGCACTGGTGCTGCTACTCGTTGTGCGTCACGGCGACGTGTCCTCCCTTGACGTCTCAGTCGGGGTGACAGCTCTTGCCCGGTCGTTGATGGCGACCCTGGGTGGCGTGCTCGTGGTCACCGCCGCGACGTCGTTGCTGGCCGCGTGGAACACGTTCGACGCGCTCCGCGACCGGTAGCGCGTCTACGGAGCCGTCACCTCAGCGGCAAGCCAGGCGGCACCGCGTCAATCTAGGCTCTGGATCCTTGCTGGGACGCGTCGTCAGATCCACCGAACGCGTTGGCAGTTCAGCAAACTGTCGAGCACATCCGAGGGCGTTCGCCTGCGTGGTCGACACCGTAGCGACGCCGCCGCTGTGCCGTCGTTACACGCTGCCGACCCGGGTCCCGCCGACGTTGACCTCGCAAGCGCGGCTCCCAGCCTGATGGGTACCGAGGCCTACGACACCCTCTTCGAGGGGACGCCTCGCCCCCAGCCCGACGACTCGAGGTCAGCCGCAGCCTGATGTACGAGCTGCTCGCCGCGGGCGAGATCGACTCGGTCCATGTCGGTCGGCTGCGCCGGGTTCCCGTCGATGCCCTCACCAGCTATGTGGCCCGCCAGCGAACCAACGGATCGGCGAGGCGTCCGACACCGTGACGCCTTCGCCCCTGGGCCGACGGCCAGTCCACAGCGGGTCCGCGGGTAGGCAAGAGCCGGAGGTGGGACCGCCCTTCGGCCTTGCCCGGTCACGGTCGTTCTGACTACTATTCTGGTCTATGAGCACGATGCCGCTATCCGAGGTCAAAGCCCGCCTGTCCGAGATCGCCGACGAGGTCGACCGCACCCACGAGCGCGTCCACGTCACCCGCAACGGCCGCGAGTACGTCGTCCTGCTCTCGGCCGAAGACCTCGAATCCCTGGAAGCGACCATCGAGCTGCTCCGCGACGACGCCGGCATGAGTCGGGTCCGTGACGCAGACGCCGCCGTCGCAGCTGGCGACCTGACGACGGGCGAGGACATGGACGCACTCATGAGCGAGCGGCGAGCGCGCGGGCATCGTGAGCGCTGAGGAACCAGGCGGCACCGTCTACGCGATCGTCCTGTCACCGGGAGCGCGCCGGGCTCTGACCGAGACGCTCCCGTCAGGCGCTGCCTTCGCCGCGTGGGAGTTCATCAGCGGGCCGCTGGCAGTGCGGCCTCGCGTGGTCGGTGTGCCGCTGCGGGACCCCTTCGACGGACTGTGGCGCGCCCGCCGCGGCGAGTACCGGGTCCGCTACCGCATCGACGAGGAGAGCCAGCGGGTCATCGTCCTCGACGTCGACCACCGACGCGACGCCTACCGAGCCTGACCGCGTGTGGCGCTACCGAGCAGCCACGGGCCGACCAGTGCAGGCCCTGACTTCGTGGGCACGCGAGGGTGACGTCGGACAAGATCATTTGACCCCCAATGTGACCCCCAATGGCCGGAAAACCACTGTCGAACACGTCTGGATGGTCGTGGACATTCGTGGCCGAGATCCGTTGCAGGCGAACGGATTTCGGCGATAATGATGGACAGTCAACAACGCGCCCGGACCGGCTTTAAGGACCCGGCTGGTTGGGGGTTCGAGTCCCTCCGGGCGCACCTTGGGTTGTCGATCGCCCTACCGGCAAGGTCAACCTCGTCCGGGTGCCTCGGGAAGAGACGCACCTGGCACGAGGAGGGATTCTGTACACAGCAGCCCGACCCGCGTCGCGCAGGCCGGGCTGCTGGTCGACTAGTTCTGGGTGAAGGTCTGCGTCACCGGGATGTTGGTGCTGGGGATGCAGAGCGCCCACACCTTGACCTTCTCGGGAGCCTTGTCGGAAACCGCACCCGCGTTGCCGCCGAACTGCACGATCCAACCGTCGAGCCGGTCGGCCTTAGGGCCGTTCGTGGTCCAGTCCATCCGTCCGGGGAAGGAGGACGAGACCGGCGTGTTTCGTGATTCGGCACCAGCGCCGAGGCCGAGGACCTGCACCCCGCCGGCGATCGCGGTGAAGTTCTGCGAGTTCGGGTCGCAGGCGACCGTGGCGATCGCACCGGCGTTGGTGTCACCGACGTTGTAGAAGGCCGCTGCGTAGAACGCGCCGAGGAAAGCCGCGTCGCCCTTCTCGCCCTTGGGTCCTTGCAGGCCGGAGGCGCCCTGGGCGCCCGGCGCGCCGGTAGTGCCCTCGGCACCCGGCGTGCCTGTGACGCCCTGCGCACCCGCGGCGCCCCGCGCACCAGTGGCACCCACGTCACCCGGCGCACCCGTTGCACCCTGCGCACCCGCTGCGCCCTGCGCTCCGGTCGCGCCTGTGGCGCCGCCCGAGCTGGTCGCCTTGGCTTGCACGAACTTCTCGCTTCCAGCCGGGCACACGGTGAACGACCACGCCTGAGTCACCAGGTGGCTGGAGCTGTTGACGCACATGTACAGGTCACCGATGGGCTGTGCAGACGGTCCGCGAGTGACTGCCGCGGCGGACGTCAATCCACCGGTCACCACTACGCCCGCGATGGCTGCAGTGAGCACTATTGGACGATCTAACTTCATCTTTTCATCCCTCTATTGGTTGTCTCTGGGCGTCCTATCCGGACGCTATCAGAACACTATAGGGATGCCATGAGGCTTCTATCGAGGGGGTGGAGCGCGCGACTGCTAGCCTGCGACGCATGGCGCGTCCCTATGGAGACCCTGTGGAGATCGTGACGGCCCCGATTCCCGCCCAGTCCCCGTTCATCCCGGTTGACGCGAAGATCGTGGTGGGGGTGGTGGCGCCAGCGTCTCCCGATCCGGTCCGAATCGTGCTGCTCCCTGGCTTCGAGTACCGGGTGCGCGAGTGGCGGCACCCGAGCACCCAGGAGATCCACTGGCGGCTGGAGCGGAGAAAGGCGACACAGTCCGGCGAGGACGACGACTAGCGCCTGACTAGGTCGACATCGATGCCGATGGCGACCACGGACTCTGGGTCCGCTCCCACTCGGCAACGCTGATCCCGCTCCCTTGTGTCGACGTCGCACGGGGGCACCCGCTCATCCCAAGGTCCAGGAGCAGTTCGCCGTCGACGCAACGTCGAACGTCGGCCCAGACCGCCCCTCAGTACCTGGCTGGTCGGGGGTTCCAGTCCCTCCGGGTGCACTCCATCTCAGGGCAGCGGTCCAGCGATTGCTGCCGAAGTCGGCGGGTGGAGCACGGCGCACGGAAGGTCGACGACGGGCACACGTCGCGGGTGGCAGATCGTGAGGGGCGGCAAGTCGAGGCACGCCCCCTCACCACGGGTCCTTCTGCGTGTTGTCAGGTGTCCCGGGCATTCCAGTCGCACGTGGAGGTGTTCTGGCGTTCGCGCCGGCGTCGACCAGCGGCAGACACCACCAGCTCGACGTCGCTGCGCTAGGTGATCGAAGCGCGGAAGACGCTCGCGATCGACTCGTCGAGCGTCACGTCGAACTCAGCTTCGCTCTGCTGTGCCGAGAGCCCCTCGGTGAGTGCACGTGAGAAGCTCGCGACAACGCTGTGCTGAGCTGAGAGCCGCTCGACCGCCTCGGCACGGCTGTAGCCGCCGGACAGCGCAACCACCCGAAGCACTCGAGGGTGCTTCACGAGCTCGGTGTGAAAGCCGTCCTGCTCGGGCAAGGTCAGCTTGAGCATCACCAGCTCGTCGGCGTCGAGCTCGTCGAGGGCGGCGATCAACGACTCCTTGAGCAGGTCCTCCGCGGCTTCCTTCTGCGCGCTGCGGATGTCGACCTCCGGCTCGATGATCGGCACGAGACCAGTGGCCATGATCCTGCGAGCGACCGCGAACTGCTGGCGTACGACGGCGTCGATGCCGGCGCGGTCGGCGAGAAGCACTACCGAGCGCATCTTCGTGCCGAAGACCCCATGGCCGAGGGCCTTCTCGAGCACCGTATCGAGGTCGGGGATGGGCAGCATCAGCTTGGTCCCGTCAGACTCTTCCTCGAGGCCCTTGTCGACCTTGAGGAAGGGCACGACCCGCTTCTCCTCCCACAGGAACTCCGCCGATCCCTTGCCCTCGATCTGTCGGTCCATCGTCATCTCGAACAGGATCGCGCCGAGGATGCGGTCGCCGTCGAACGACGAGCTCGTGATGATCCGGGTGCGCATCTCGTGTATCCGGTCGAACATCGCGGCCTCATCGGCATACGACGAAGCGTCGACGCCGTAACGCGCGAGCGCGCTCGGCGTACTGCCCCCGCTCTGGTCGAGCGCGGCGATGAACCCGCGACCGGACCGCATCTTCTCAAGCTGGCTGGTCGTCATGGTCGATCCCTTCAGTTCCGCTGGGGGCGCCAGCCCAGGGCACGGGGACACGGCCGCATCCCGTGTCGCGGTCCCGCATCTGGCGGCTGCTCACCCGACCCCCTAGGTCGTGGAGGCATCGACCGGCTCGACGGTGATCACCGCGCTGGCTGACATCAGGTCGACATCGGACTCGACCGTGGAGCGGCCGCGCACCGCGACCGCGTGGCGATCCAGCTCCTACCGGACCTGTTCAGTGGTGACCGCAGCGGACACGGCAACGTCCTCACCGCGGGCGCTCACCTCGCGGCCCACCGCAGATCCAGTCTGACAGCCCCGACCGAGGGAGTCCTGCTCCACCGGGTGCTCCGGGCCGCGACACCCAGGATGCCCGGGATCTACGCTGGACACATGAAGACCCGTTATGTGCTGGTCGGTGGCTCCCGTGACGCTGAGATCCTCACCGAAGATGGCGAACTGTTCACCAACGTCGACCTGGGCATCGAGGACTACCAGCTCGATGACCCCCCGAGGGAACTGTCCATCGAGGGCGGGTTCGCGTACGTGCTGCGCTACCACGGCCTCGCCGCGGGGTGATCGACCGGACCGGAGCCGGCACGACCCGTGATGGTCGGTGACCGGGCCTCGTCGATCACTGGCACCCCCGGCGCTGCACCCCGGGCTGGCGTTCTTCGACCCCTACACCGATCCCGCGAGGTCATGGGCAAGAGGCTGCCCAAGTTCCCGGCGACGGGGATGTCCAACCAGCCAGGCCACCAGTCCACGTCGTGACTGCGAGATTTCCCGCGTGACCTCACCCCTGCTGGACGCCGGTGCACCGCGCGAGTTCCATGTCACGTCCACGCCGACCGGTGCCCGTCGACATCGTCGAGGACTGGGTCCGTCACGACGTCGAGGATGTCGTCGTCCAGACCGTCGACACCGCGCTCGCGCACTGGATGGGCTATGACCAGGCCGGCATGTGCGTCCACGCACGCACGCGCGCGACCGCCCTCGCCCTCGAGCACGACGGCGACGTGTACTCCTGCGACCACTTCGTCGAACCCCACTACAAGCTGGGCAACATCTCCGACGGTCGGACCATGCTGCAGATGGTCGCCTCGCCGCAAAGGATCGCCTTCAGGCAGGCGACGCTCGACACGTTGACCGAGTACTGCAAGGGTTGCGACGTCACGTTCGCCTGCAACGGCGGATGCCCCAAGGACCGGCTCATCACCACCCCGGCCGGCGAACCCGGCCCGCACCAGCCCTGCGCGGGACACCAGAAGTTCTTCCGGCACATCGACACACCCATGCGCGCCATGGCCGACCTTCTGCGGCACGGACACGACGCGACAGGCGCCCGACCGAGATACGCAACTCGTGACACCCGGCGCGCGGGTGCTGCCCCGTGCACCTGCGGGTCCGGGAGCACCAGTGCCCCCTGCCGTGGCGAGCATGCGCTCATCATCGGCGCAGTCGAGTAGTCAGCGAGCAGAGGGAGGGACCAGGAATCGCCTGCACCCGTCTCGACATCTGACGCCGTGCTGGCTGGTCCCTCGCGCGTTTCGCAACCGGGCCCAGGCCCCCGTCTCACCCGTGACGACAGCAGAGTTGCGGGCCTCGTCCGCGCCGCTACCGTCAGTCCATGGCGATGCCACCATTGGGCGAGCTGGTCGTCCCAGACTCCGCGGCGCTGCGCGACTGGCTGTACGAGCATCACGCGGAGTCCCCCGGCGTTCTCCTGGTCTTGGGCAAGGCGGCTGGGTCGGTGACGACGCTGACGTGGGAGAGCGCCGTCGAGGAGCTGCTCTGCGTCGGCTGGATCGACGGCGTCGCGGGCAAGCGCGACGACGAGACTTACACCGTCGGGTCACCCCACGACGGCCGACCAGCACCTGGTCGGCCCGCAACGTCGCCCTGGTGGCCCGGCTCGAGGCCGAGGGTCGGATGCTCCCAGCGGGCGGTGCCGCCGTGGACCTGGCCAAGGCCGACGGTCGTTGGGACCGGGCCTACGCCGGCCCCGCCGACGCAGCAGCACCTCAGGACTTGGTCGCCGCGGTCGCGGCCGACCCTGCCGCCCAAGCCATGTGGGAGATCCTCACCCGGACCAACCGCTATGCCCTGATCCAGAGGGTGACGTCCGTCAAGCGGCCCGAGACCCGCGCCCGCAACATCGCCTCGGCCGTGGCGATGCTGGCACGCGGTGACACGCCCTACCCCCAGAAGGCACGCCCCGCACGAGGGTGACGCCGGCGCAGGGACCCGACACCAGAGCCAGCCGCGGTGAACCGGGCGTTGCAGCCCGTCACGTGCCCGACGGCGTCCGCTCAGCCCGTAGTTAGCCTTGCCTTCCTAATACCCCCAGGGGTATTGTGACAACCACGTGTCCGGTTCGTGAACACCTGGGAGAGCACATGGCTCGCGTCGTCGTCATGGGAGCCGGTATCTCCGGCCACACCGCCGCACTGCACCTGCGCCGCCTGCTCGACAAGACGCACGAGGTGATCGTGGTGTCGCCGAACTCGCAGTGGAACTGGATCCCCTCGAACATCTGGGTCGGTGTCGGGCGGATGAAGGCGAAGCAGGTGACGTTCCCGCTCAAGCCGGTCTACGACAAGCACGGGATCGACTTCCGCCAGGCCAAGGCCGTCGCGCTGCACCCCGAGGGCGACGACCGGACCCCGAAGGGGTTCATCGATGTCGTCTACACCGATCCCACCCGCGCGGGCGAGACGCAGAGCATCGAGTACGACTACCTGATCAACGCGACCGGCCCGAAGCTCAACTTCGCCGCCACTCCCGGCCTGGGCCCGGACGGGCACACCGTCTCGGTCTGCACCTACGGACACGCGGAGCAGGCAGCGACGGCGCTCACCGAGGTCATCCGCAAGCTCAAGGCCGGGCAACGGCAGCGACTCGTGATCGGCGTCGGGCACGGTACCTGCACGTGCGAGGGTGCGGCGTTCGAGTACACCTTCAACGTCGAGCACGAGCTGCGCGCGGCCGGCGTCCGCGACCTCGCGGAGGTCATCTACCTCACCAACGAGTACGAGCTCGGGGACTTCGGGGTCGGCGGACTCTCCTTCAAGCAGAACGGCTTCGTGACCAGCAGCAAGCTGTGGACCGAATCCCTGTTCAAGGAGCGCGGGGTCAAGTCGATCCTGCGCGCGCACGTGCAGCGGGTCGAGGAGGGCAAGCTCTTCTACGAGACCCTCGACGGCTCCGAGGACAGCCTCGACTTCGACTTCGCCATGCTTCTCCCCCCGTTCCGCGGCGTGGACCTCCAGGCCTTCGACCACGAGGGCGCCGAGATCACGGCGGACGTCTTCGCTCCCAGCGGGTTCCTCAAGGTCGACGCCGACTACACGGCCAAGCCGGTGGAGGAATGGAAGGCGGCGGACTGGCCGAGCACCTACGTCAGCCCGAAGTACCCGAACGTGTTCGGCGTCGGGATCGCCTTCGCCCCCCCGCACGCGATCTCCGTCCCGCGCAAGGCGCCCAACGGCACTGTCATCTCACCGGCACCGCCGCGCACCGGGATGCCGTCGGGTCTGATGGGGCGCGCCGTCGCGATGAGCATCACCGACATGATCACCGGCAAGACCAAGTCCCCCGAGCACCACGCCTCGATGGCCGAGATGGGCGCCGCGTGCGTCGCTTCTGCCGGCGCCGGGTTCACCAAGGGCACCGCCGCCTCGATGACGATGTACCCCGTCGTGCCCGACTACGACAAGTTCCCCGGCTATGGCCGCAGCCTCACCGAGACCACCGGCGAGATCGGCCTGGCCGGTCACTGGATGAAGCACCTGCTCCACGTGATGTTCATCTACAAGGCCAAGGGCAAGGCCGGCTGGTCGATGATCCCCGAATGAGCCACGCGACTTCGAGCAACGAGGACACCATGACCGCCACCGCGCCCCAGACCCCCGCAGACGAGCCCCGCGGCCCGGCCGCCGGACTCACCGAGCCCTCGGCCTACGAGGCGCCGATGCCCACCGAGCACACGATCAAGATGCGCAACAACCTGCCCGTGCAGGTCTACCGCTTCGCTGCGGTGAGCGTGAAGATGACGCGGATGATCCTGCGCTCCCACGGCTGACGCCGACGGGCACCCCGTCCGGCGGTCGGCCGTTCAGAGTCAGGGTGTACGCAGCATCACTCCGCACGACGCGCTTCGCGGTCGCGACCGTCTTACTGTCGCAAGGTGAGTACTCCTGACACCTCCTCGGCCGTGACCCACTGGAATCGCTCCGACCGCGTGTGGGAGACCCGAGCACGGGGCCGCGCGGTCCTGAGCGATCCGCGCCTCAACAAGGGCACCGCCTTCTCCCAGCAGGAGCGCGAGGAGCTCGGGCTCGTCGGTCTGCTGCCGTCGCGCGTGCTGGCGATCGAGGAGCAGGCGAGTCGCGCGTACCGCCAGTACCTCGAGCAGCCGAGCGACCTGGCCAAGAATGTCTTCCTCACGGCGTTGCACGACCGCAACGAGGTCCTGTTCTTCCGTCTCCTGGGCTACCACCTGCCCGAGATGCTCCCCATCGTCTACACACCGACGGTGGGCGAGGCGATCCAGCGCTACAGCCACGAGTACCGCCGCCCGCGAGGCATCTACCTGTCGATCGAGGACCCTGACGGGATCGAACGCGCACTCCTCGCCTCCGGTCGCGGCCCCGATGACGTGGACCTGATCATCGCCACGGATGCCGAGGGCATCCTGGGCATCGGTGACTGGGGCGTGGGCGGTATCGAGATCGCCGTCGGCAAGCTGAACGTCTACACCGCAGCAGCCGGAATCAACCCGTCGCGCACGCTCGCTGTCATGCTCGACGTCGGCACGAACCGGCAGGAGCTGCTCGACGACCCGCTCTACCTCGGCGTCTCGCACCCCCGCGTGGAACGCGACGCCTACGACAACTTCATCGACCGCTATGTCACGACGACGAGCCAGCTCTTCCCCCATGCGCTGCTGCACTGGGAGGACTTCGGCACGAGCAACGCGCGGCGGATCCTGGATCGCTACCGGCCGACGACGCTCACCTTCAACGACGACATGCAGGGCACCGGCGCGGTCTGCCTGGCCGCGGTCCTTTCCGCGAGCCGGGTCAGCGGGCGTCCGCTGCAGGAGCATCGCGTCGTCGTCTACGGCTCCGGAACGGCGGGAATCGGCATCGCGGACCAGCTTCGCGACGCGATGTGCGTCGCGGGCGTGCCGCACGACGTGGCGACGCGGCAGTTCTGGTGCGTCGGTCGGCACGGGCTCCTCACTGACGACCGCGCCGACCTCCGCGACTTCCAGGCGCCCTACGCCCGACCCACCGCGGCCGTCGCCGAGTGGGCGCACGACGACGAGCTCGGCGGCATCAGCCTCGCCGAGGTCGTGCGACAGGTGCGACCCACGATCCTGATCGGAACCTCGGGCCGGCCCCAGGCCTTCACCGAGGAGCTCGTGCGGGACATGGCTGCCCACGTCGACCGGCCGATCATCATGCCGATGTCGAACCCGACGAACCTGGCCGAGGCCTTCCCCTCAGACCTGCTCGCGTGGACCGACGGAAGGGCACTGGTGGCCTCGGGCAGCCCGTTCGGGCCGGTGCTGTTCGAGGGCAGCACCTACGAGATCGCCCAGGTCAACAACGCGCTCATCTTCCCCGGACTCGGGCTCGGCGTGATCGTCGCCCGCGCCACCCGCCTGACCGACGGCATGTTCCTCGCCGCGGCGCAGGCCGTGGCGGCCCTGGCCGACCCCTCGGAGCCGGGCGCGCCGCTGCTCCCGCGGGTCGCCGACCTGCGTGCCACGTCGGCGATCGTCGCGATCGCCGTCGCTCGTGCGGCTCAGGCCGACGGCGTCGCGACCGCGCCGGTCGACGACGGCCTCGAGGACAGGGTCCACGACGCGATGTGGCGGTGCGAGTACCACCCGGTCCGAGCCCTCTGAGGGGCGTCGGTCAGACCTTCGACTTGCGGCCACCGAAGAGGCGCTCGACGAGCGAGGGCGTCGGCGGGCACACGCACCGCTTGGACTTGGGCACGCCGCGCATCACCTGGTCGACGTGCTGGCCGCAGCCGGACCACGTCGCGTTCCCGCACTTGCGGCACATCACCTGTCGGCACATCGAGTGGGCCCTTCTTGTCGTGGTTCCCTGATGGCGGAGTATACCCCCAGGGGTATATGGCGCAAGTCAGCGGCGGACCCGACAGGCGCGCTCGGCGGCTGCTGTCGGGCCCGACGCAGACCGCTCACACGGTCGGGTGACAGAGCCAGCGCAGGTGCTCCACGTCACCGAGGAGCTCGAGACGTCGCCACAGGACACTCCCTGGAACAGCCTGGCTCGGATGGCAGGTCACCGCCTCGAGCTGGTGCCCGCGCCTGACCGGGAGGACGACGTCGACGTCGGACGGGTCATGGCCGGTGAAGCCGGCACCGAACTCGGTGGCCAGCTGGGCGGAGACCGGGTTCGGCAGCGTCCAGGCCAGCACGCCCAGCCCGAGCTGCTGACCGGCCACGAGCGCCGCCGCCGTGGCACGGACGTGATCGGCGTGACCAGTGACACCCGAGGCGTCGAAGACCAGCAGGCCGTCGGCGCCGCGCGCGGTCGCCTCCTCCACGACGAGGTCCGTCAACTCACCGACCGGGAGACCGCTGAGCCCGCCGTCGGGGTAGGACATCAGCCGAACTGACGTGATCCCCAGGACCGCAGCCGCGTTCGCCAGCTCTGCTGCACGAATCTGCGAGAGATCTCCGTCGACGCCGTGGAGCGTCGAGGCCTCGCCGTGGGTGAAGCACAGCACCGAGACTGCCGCTCCGGACTCGACGAACCCGTCGACGACGGCACCGAGGCCGAACGACTCGTCGTCGGGATGTGCCACCACCGCCAGGACCGAGCTCCACCGGGGGAGATCGTGCGCCTTGTCCGCGCTGGTCATGACCGCTGCTCCTCTCCCCCGCACCGGGGGGCCTCCCTGCCGGATGTATCGCTCCGGGCCGATCGAACGTCTATGCAGCAAACCCCTAGGGAAGGACCCACCATGGCCACCAACGAGAGCAACCTCGACCGTATCGTCCGCGCCGTCGTCGGCATCGTCGTCGGCGGTTTCGCCATCGCCGTCGGGATCTCCAGCGCCATCGGGATCGTCCTCATCGTCGTCGCGGCGATCCTCCTGGTCACCGCTGCGGTCGGTTTCTGCCCGCTGTACCGACTCCTCGGGATCCGCACCACCAAGGAGGCAGTGACCTCCAGCGGCGGCCGCTGATCTCAGGTGAAGGTGACATCAGCATACCCCCGGGGGTATGCTGATGTCATTCGTTCCCGAGTGATTGAGGTCCATCATGTGCAGTCCCGCCGTCTGTCGCTCCTGTGGCAAGGCCACCTACTCCGGTTGTGGCATGCACGTGGACCAGGTCCTGCGTAACGTCGCGCAGGAGAACCGCTGTACGTGCCACTGACGGTGGTCGCGTCCGGTTCGGGGTCCCCCGAGGCGGCCGCCGGTAGCGGATCGCTCGCGGACCGGCTCAGCCCCGAGATACCAGGCCTGCTTCGCTACGCGCGCACCCTCGTGCGCGACACCGCGCAGGCCGAGGACCTCGTGCAGGACACCGTCGTACGGGCGCTGGAGAAGTCGGCATCGTTCCGCGGTGAGTCCTCGCTGAGGACCTGGCTGCACCGAATCCTGCACAACCTCGCCGTCGACAGCGCACGCAGGCCGCCGGAGGACGTCCTCGATCTCACCGGTGACGACGCCGACCACCTCGACCTGCTGTGGCACGACGACGCGTACACCGTGGACGCCGCGACCGTGGTCGAAGCTGCCGAGGTGCGCGAGCGCCTCCAGGATGGCCTCATGCGCCTGCCGCTCATCTACCGATCGGCGGTGGTGCTGCACGACGCCGAGGGTCTGACGATGGCCGAGATCTCCGCTGTCCAGCAGATCGGTCTTCCGGCCGCCAAGCAACGACTCCGTCGCGGTCGCATGATGCTGGTCAGCGAGCTGGCCCGGCCGTCGGAGCAGCTCGTCCCCTCGGGCGTCCCGCTGCGATGCTGGGACGCACGCGGGAAGGTGTCGGACTACATCGATGCGGAGCTCTCCGAGCGCGAGAAGGGCCTGCTCGAGCAGCATCTCGCGTCGTGCCCCACCTGTCCCCCGCTCTATGCGGGCCTCGTCGGTGTCCACGACGCCCTGGGCAGCCACCGGGACCCCGACGACGTCATCCCGACACGCATCCTGGCCCGGGTCCGTGACGCCGGAGTGATCTGAGCCATGGCCAACCCGTTGACCCTCATCGCCATCGGGGCTGCCCTCGGCCTCATCATCGGCCTGCTCGGAGGCGGTGGCGGCATTCTGGCCGTGCCGCTGCTGGTCGCCGTGGGGCAACCCTTCCTCGTGGCCTCCTCGCAGTCGCTCGTCATCGTGGGCGCCGGGGCGGCCGCCGCACTGGTCCCCCATCACCGAGCACGCCGGGTGGACTGGCGGGTCGGTCTGGTCTTCGGCTCGTTGGGAGCCGTCGGCGCCGTCGTCGGCGCTCGGCTGGCGCAGTCGATCAACCCGACCATCCTGCTCGGAGGCCTCACCGTGCTCCTCGTCGCAGGGGCGGTCACGATGCTGCGATCGGCGACCGGCGAGTACACCCGGGCGGAGTCCCAGTCCGCGTCGCACGTCGAGATGGCCGGTGGCGCCGTGGCGCCGTCGCTCGGGGCGGGGACCGGACCGGTGGACCGGCTGCGCATCGTCGGCCTGGCGTCGTCAGTCGGCCTCGTCACAGGCCTCCTCGGGGTCGGGGCGGGGTTCGTCGTCGTCCCCGCGCTCGTGAGCGCGATGAAGCTGCCGATCAAGAAGGCGACGGCCACCGGTCTGGTGGTGATCGTGGTCAACAGCGCCGTCGCTGCGTCCGTCCGTCACGACTCCCAGGGCAGCGTCGGTGTGACGATGAGTCTCGCTGCGGCGAGCGCGGTCTTCGCGGTGATCGGCGCACTTGTCTCACGACGGGTGCCTGGCTGGATGCTGTCGGCGGCCTTCGCCGTCCTGATGATCCTCGTCGCCATCTATACCGTCATCCACACCGTTGTCGGCAGCTGAGCAGACGCGGCACAGGTGCCGGCACGACGGACGCGACCCCGGGGCGGAGTGTAGGAGCCGTCCCCGAGGCCGCGAGTAGCGTCGCGCTAGGCCTTCTGGGCCACCTTGGTGCCCGCGAGCGCGTAGAAGAACAGCGCAACAGGTCGGTAGATCGCGTGGGCGAACTTCGTGAACGGCAGGAGCAGCATGAGCTCCATCGCCACGGCCACGTGGAACAGGAACAGCCAGTATCCCCACGCCGGTGCGCTCGGGAGGTAGAGCGCCACCTCGATCGCGAACCCGGTCACACCCGTGATCAGCAGCAGGATGAGCAGCAGCCAGTCCGAGGCCTGCGACTTCGTGGCAGCCCGGTTATAGGCGGTGGCACGGTTGACCATGAACATGCTGACGCCGTAGATCAGCGACAGGCCGGCGATGGTGCCCAGGAGCCGAGACGGGTACCACAGGGGGATCGGCGTACCCGTCGCCTTGACGCCGGTGAGCGCCAGCGCCCAGTCGATGAGGGTGGCAGCCAACAGTCCCAGGAAGCCCCAGATGGTGAGCGCGTGGATGAACCACCGACGCCGATACCAGGGCTCGGTGGGCTGATCGTCCTTGCAGTCCTCGCGGTAGCGTCGCTGGCCGAGGGACTCGAGCCCGATCGACGACCATGCCGCACGTACCGACCGGGCCAGCTCGGCTCGGCCACCGAGAAGTGACTGGACGGTGACGCCTTCTCGACGGGCGACGCCGATCGCCATCGTCGCGACGCCCACGAACCCCGCGACCACCATGAGGGCCATCACCACGATGCCGGTCCAGTGGATCAGCGCGTCGGGGATGAACTCGAAGAGGGCCAGCGTCTGACCGTCCTGCGGCCCGTGAGCCCGATACATGAATGCCGCGAAGAAGGCGGCAACACCGACCGAGATGGCCGTGCCGGCGACCGGGCGCGTGTACAGGATGCGGGCGAGGTGGGTGTGGTCGTAGTTGGCGATGGCGTAGCGGCGCGCCGTCGCCATGAACTCGCCGGGGTCCGCCTCGGTCGGGCAGCTGTCCGAGCACAGTCCGCAGTGGTAGCAGGTCCAGAGCTCCTTGCTGGAGAGCAGCTCCTCCTTCATGCCGACCTGCGCGTAGCGGATGATCCGGCGCGGGAAGGTGCCGTCGTTGTCCGACAGCGGGCAGATGGCCGTGCAGTTGCCACAGCTGAAGCAGGCCGAGACGTCCACGGCGCCGAACTTCTTCATGTCGCCCAGCAGGTCGACATTCACGATGGTGCTCATGCGGGCACGCCCTTGTCGAAGGCCTCGTAGCGGAAGTACCCGTCGTCGTCGGGCTCCGGGAGCTCGACGACGTGGCCGAACCGCCGCATCCCCATGACCCAGAACAGGACTTCTCGGGTCGGGCTGCCGATCTTCTCGGCGATCGCCGGGACCGTGAGGGGTCCGTCGGCGAGCGCTTCGAGGATCGGGCGCTGCATCAAGGGCTCTTCGCGGACGATCTCCCGCGTCTCCCTGAGCGTGGTCGTCATGGGACCGGCACCTCCACCAGACCGTCGATCATGGCTCGCATCTGAACATCTGTGTAGCCGAGAAGATCGATGGCATCCGCCGAGCACAGCGGGACGCACCCGCCGCAGCCCTTGCACACCGCGGCACTGACCACGGCCACGTCGCGCCCGTCGACCTGGGTCATCCCGATGGCGTCGTAGGGGCATCCCGCGAGGCACTCGCGACATCCCGTGCACGCCGACCCCTCGACCGTGGCGACGAGCGGATCGAGCTCGGCGATGCCCTTCTTCAGGATCGCCAGGCTCTGTGTCACCGCCGACAGGCCGGACGCTACGCACTCCGTCGCGGTCTTCGGTCCCTGGCAGGCCCCGGCGATCATCACACCGTCCACGACGGTCTCGACCGGACGCAGCTTGGGGTGGATCTCGTTGTAGAAGCCGTCGTCGCCGACCGGGAGCTTGAGCAGGCCGGTCAGACCCTCGTTCGCACGCGGGACCATTCCCGTCACGAGCACGACGAGATCCGTCGGGAGCGTGAGCTCCTCGCCCCCCGTCAGAGCGTCGACGACGGTGACGGCGAGCCGGCCGTCAGCGGACTGGGCGACCGCGGGAGGCGTGTCGTCCGGGTACCTCATGTACACCGAGCCGCGCTCCCGCGACTCCGTGTACATGAGCTCGTACTTGCCGTACGTCCGGATGTCACGGTTGAGGTGGTACTGGTGGATGGACGGGTCGAGGTCGGCCACCAGCAGCGACGAGTGGACGGCGGCGGCGCAGCAGAACTTCGAGCAGTACTCGTTTCCGCCAGGCTGTCGGCTGCCGACGCAGTACACGTAGGCGATCGTGCGGACCGGCCTACCGTCGTAGGTCAGCGCACCCTCGGAGCCATCGACGAGGGTCTTGAACTCGGGCAGGGTGAGCACCCCGTGAATGCCGTAGCCGAACTCCCCCGCCTCGGGCTCATAGCTGTCGAAGCCGGTGGCGATGATGATGGACCCGACCGTCGCGGTGATGGACTCCGCCGGGTCGGTGTTGATCCGGATCTCGGCGTCGTAGTTGCCGAAGCTGCCGGACTTGCCGACCAGCTCGGCGTTGGTGAAGACGGTGATCGAGGAGCGGCGGGCTACCTCTGCCTTGAGGTGGTCGATCTGCTCGCGTCCCGATCGGTTGTTGGGGAACATCGCGCCGAAGGACGCGGACCAGCCGCCGACGTCGGGCTCGCGCTCGACGAGGTAGACGTGCATGCCGCCGTCGGCCAACCCGATCGCAGCGCGCAGGCCGGCGATGCCGGCCCCGACAACCATGGTCGCCGGGGTCGTCTCGACCACGAGCGGGACCAGCGGAGCCGAGTTGCGCGTCTTCGCGATACCGGCTCGCACCAGGCTGATCGCCTTCGCCGTCGCCCCCTCCGGGTCGTCGCCGTGCGCCCAGGAGTCCTGTTCGCGGATGTTGACCTGGCTGTAGGCATAGGGGTTGAGGTCGGCGCGCTTGGACACACCGCGGAAGGTGATCTGGTGCAGCTTCGGTGAGCAGGAGGCCACGACGAGGCCGTCGAGCCCCTGTGCCTTGATGTCGTCGATCATCTCGTGCTGGGTGCCGTCGGAACAGGCGAACATCGTGGTCTCGGCGATCACGACTCCCGGATCGTCCTTGAGGGCGTCGCGAACTGCCGCCACGTCGACATAGTCGGAGATGTTGCCGCCGCAGTGACAGATGTAGACGCCGATGCGCCGCTCCTCGGTCATACCGGCACCACCTCCGAGATCTCCGCGTGCGTGAGATGGGCAGCGACCTGCGCGACCGCGGCCCCGGCATGCAGGATCGAGTCGACGATGTCCTTCGCGCCGGCCGACGTCCCGGCGACGAAGACCCCGGGGATGTCGGTCTGGCCGGGCTCGAGCTCCTCGTTCGGCTCGGCGACGTAGTAGTACTCGTCGAGCCCGAGCTTCTCGCCGCTGAAGAGCCCCTCGACCTCGCGGTTGGGCTGGATCCCGACAGCCAGGACGACGAGGTCGTACTCGGCCTCGATGATCTGGCCGCCGTTCTCGATGTCCTCATAGCGTAGGACGAGATCGCCGTTCTCGGTCTCGGTGACCTTGGAGACCCGTCCCTTGATGTAGGTGGCGCCCATGTCCTTGGCCTGCTCGTAGAACTCGTCGTAACGCTTTCCGGATGCACGCATGTCCATGTAGTGCATGGTCACGTCCGCCAGCGGGAGGGAGCCCATGATGAGCTGGTTCTGCTTGATCGAGTACATGCAGCACAACTTCGAGCAGAGCGGGTTTCCGACCTGCTTGTCGCGCGAGCCGGTGCACGAGATGTAGGCGATGCGATCGGGAACCTTGCCGTCACCGGGGCGCAGGATCGTGTTGAACGGGCGGGTCGGGGCGAGCAGGCGGTCCATCTGCATGCCCGTGATGACGTTGGCATAGGTGCCGTAGCCGTACTCGGGCTTGAGGTCCGCGGCGAAGAGCTTGTAGCCGGTGGACACGACGACGGCCCCGACTTCGACCTCGACCTCGGTGTCCTTCATGTCGAGCCGGATGGCGTCGGCCGGGCACGCCTTCACGCACTCCTGGCACTCCGAGCAGATTCCGCAGTCGAGACAGGCACCGGAGCCTGCTAGCGCCTCTGCCTCGGTCATCGCCGGCTCGAGCTCGGAGAAGTCGATCGGAGCGCTGGAGTGGACGGTTCCGGCGCGGACCGGCTCGTGCCGGGTGTAGTCCTTCTGCCGCGCCAGGACGTCCTCATGCGTCACGACCCCGAGCGGGTCGTCGAACAGCGGGAAGCCCTCGAGCGGACGCTGATGCAGCCAGCTGTCGATCATGTATGCGGCACGGCGGCCGTGGCCGATCGCGTGCGTGATGTCCGTGGCGCCGGCCTCGACGTCGCCCGCCGCGAACAGGAAGGGGTGGTCGCTCTGCAGGGTGATCGGGTCCACGTTGATCCGGTGACCCTTCGCGTCACCGGTGACGTGCTCGTAGGGCTCGTCATCGGGCTCCATGCCGACCGCCGAGACCACGACGTCGCAGGGCAGCACGAACTCGCTGCCCGGGATGGGTTCGGGGCGACGACGCCCGGAGGCATCGGCCTCGCCGAGCCGCATGCGATCGCACCGCAGACCGCTGACGACGCCAGCCGCATCCCGGACGACCTCGATCGGTGCCATGAGGAAGTCGAAGACGACGCCCTCCATCTCAGCCTCGTCCACCTCGACGCTGTGAGCCGGCATCTCCTCGCGCCCGCGCCGGTAGGCCACCCGCGTCTGGCGCGACCCGAGACGACGAGCCGTGCGCGCCGCGTCCATGGCCACGTTGCCACCGCCCACGACCACGACCGTCTTGCCGGTCATGTCCGGCAGGTCGTCCTCGCTGACCCGGCGGAGGAAGGTGAGGCCCGTGTGCACGCCCTCGCCGTCCTCGCCGGGCACGCCCATCGCCATGGATCGCGGCGTTCCGGTGGCGACGAGGACAGCGTCGTAGCCCTCGGCCTTGAGCGCCTCGAGGTCGTGGACCGGGTGGTTGGTGAGGATCTCGACGCCGATCGCCGTGACGTTCGCGATGTCGTGCTCGACCACGTCGTGCGGGAGCCGGTAGGCGGGGATCGCGTGGCGCAGGAATCCGCCGGGCTGGGCGGCGGCCTCGAGGATCGTCACCTTGTACCCGGCGCGGGCCAGCTGCCAGGCGGCGGTGAGGCCGGCGGGACCGGAGCCGACGATGGCGATGCTCATCCCGTTCGGCTCGGCGACGGTGACCCCGGGCCCGTCCTTCTCGGCGTAGTGCCGATCTGCCGCGAATCGCTTGAGCCGCCGGATCGGGATCGTCCCCTCCAGCGACACGCGCGTGCACTCGCTCTCACACGGCGCGTAGCAGGCCCTGCCCAGGGTCCCGACCAGCGGGGTGGCCTCGAGGACGAGCTGGAACGCCTCCTCGTACTTGCCGCTGCGGACGAGCGAGACGTAGCCGTGCGCCTTGATGCCGGCCGGACAGCTGTCGATGCAGGGCGAGGTTCCGGCACGTTCGATGACCGCCTTCTTCGGCACCGCCTGCGGGAAGGCGATGTAGGCGGCATGGCGCGGTACGAGGTCGGCGTTGAACTGGTCGGGCACCGCGACGGTGCAGGCCATCTGGCAGTCCGAGCACCCGGTGCAGGCTGCCCAGTCGATGAACGGCGCCTTCTCCTTGATGGTGGCGTTGAACGTGCCATCGGTGTCGCGCCGGATCCCCTTGACCTCGCTGTAGGTCATCGTCGTGATGTTGGGGTGGTTGATCGTCGAGGACATCTTCGGACCGGAGATGCAGCTGGCGCAGTCGAGGGTCGGGAAGACCTTGCTCAGCAGGATCATGCGTCCACCGACGCTGGCTTCCTTCTCGACGAGAAGGACCTTGTAGCCCATGTCGCCGAGCTTGATCGACGACTCCATACCGGCGATCCCGCTGCCGACCACCATGACGTCGTACTTCATGTCTCGCTCCGGTTCCCGATGACGGCTCGAACAGCGCTCTCGCGCAGGGCTGGCTACACGAACAGGTTGACGTTGGCCTCGTCGGCCTCGCCGAGGTAGCTCGCGACACCGACGTACTCGACGCCGTCGATGAGCTCCTCAGCCGTGATACCCATGACGTCCATGGACATCGTGCAGGCAACGAACTTGATGCCCTGCTCCTGTGCGGACTCGATGAGCTCCTCGAGCGACATCACGTTCTGCGCCTTCATGGCGCTCTTGAACATGACGGGCCCGGCGCCGGCGAAATTCATGTGCGACAACCGGAGCTTGCCCGGGCCCCGCGGCATCATGGCCGCGAACATCTTCTGCAGCCCGGACTTCCCGGACACCTTCTGCTTCTTCGGCTTCCGGAGGGCGTTGAGCCCCCAGAAGGTGAAGAACATGGTGACGTCGTCACCCATGGCGGCAGCGCCGTTCGCGATGATGAACGCGGCGAATACCCGGTCGAAGTCCCCGCTGAAGACGATGAGCGTCTTCTTGCTGGTGTCCACGATGTCAACGCTTCCTTCTGGGCCGCTCGGCCCTCTGGCTCACGACGCGTCGAGGGACGCGCCATCGGGCCGTGGTTCTCAGACTGGGATCGGGCCGAGCTCGACGAGCTGCGCCGAGAACTCCCGCATGTACTTGACGAATGGTTCCGCGCAGACGGAGCAGATCGCAGCCATCCGGAGCCGTTGCGGGTTGATGCCCTTCTCCCGCATGAGCTCCTGTGCCTGGGACGCGATCTTCGCGGTTCTGGAGGAGCAGTCCGGGAGATAGGCGCACTCCTCGCCGTCGGAGGCGATGAAGACTCCATCGATGCCGATCTCGAGGGCGTGCACGATCCAGGCCGGCTTCAGGCCGCTGCTGCAGGGGACGGCGATGGTGGTCGCCGTCGCCGGGTAGTGCAGGTGCCGACTGCCCGCGAGGTCGATCCCCGGATCCGAGATGTTGTGGGTCGAGAACACCAGGATCCGGGGCTTGAACCCGACTTGGGCAATCGTCGCGGTAGCCATGGCTCCTACTTCATCTTCCGCAGGAACAGGCAGAGGTATCCGGCGTCGTCGTAGGAGCCCAGGTACTCGTGGCCCATCTTCTTCGACCACGCGGGAATGTCCTTCAGGGTGCCGGAGTCCGTTGCCTGGACCTCCATGACTCCACCGACCGCCACGCCGCCGATGGCCTTCTTGGCGGCCAGGATGGGACCGGGGCAGGACGTCCCGCGCGCGTCGACGACGAGGTCGGCGCTCAGTGCTTTCAGTTCCTCGATGGCCGCGGTCATGGTCACTCCTTGTCGTCGAGCGACGTAGAACGTTGCGCCGCTGTTGGGTCTGCTAGGTGAGGCTCGGGGGGAACGTGCTGCCGTGCCCCGACACCCGTCGACCCGCCTGGGACGAGTCCGGCGACTGCTCGCTCCGGCCGCTTGTGCATGCCTCGAAACTACGCCCGACACACGTGTGATCACGGGTTGAATCACGTCCCGCGAGCACATTCGTGGTGCCTGCTGCATCACACCGGTAAGGCTTTCCATACCCATACGGGTAGGGGTACTTGATTCCGGTTCACCGAAGGATCTCGCTGCGACGGAGGCCGGCCTGGCTGGCGCTCCATATACCCCTAGGGGTATACTTTCATCGTCGTCCTAGATCGGAGCACCATGGACATCAGTGACAAGGAACGCCTCGAGGTGTTGAACCGCCTCAAGCGCGCGCGGGGCCAGATCGACGGCGTCATCGCGATGATCGAGCACGGCCGTACCTGCAACGACATCGTCACCCAGCTGGCCGCGACGTCGGCAGCCATCGACCGTGCTGCCTTCAAGGTCGTCTCGATCGGCATCCGACAGTGCTACGTCGACGGGAACGAGCCGGACTCTCCGACAGCGAAGGATCTCGAGAAGCTCTTGCTCTCTCTCGCCTGAGAAGTCCGCACCACGATCGAGGAGACATGGACGCGAAGGACTGGGACAGCCGCTACGACCAGACCGAACTCATGTGGTCACGGGGACCCAACACCTGGGTCGAGGAGGTCACGGCGGGACTGGCTCCGGGGAGAGCGCTCGACCTCGCTGCCGGCGAGGGACGAAACGCGATCTGGCTCGCGGAACGGGGCTGGCAGGCCACTGCGCTGGACTTCTCCGCAGTGGCGCTGGAACGTGCCAGGGTTCTCGCCGCGGAACGCCTCGGCGACGGTGCCTCCCGCTTCTCGACCGAGCAGGCCGACCTCCTCACCCACAAGCCCGAGCCACGCTCCTTCGATCTGGTCCTCGTCGTCTACCTCCAGATCCCCGCGAACCAGCGCTCGAGCATCTTGCGCACCGCGGCCGAGGCGGTCGCTCCCGGCGGCATGCTCCTCGTGACGGCCCACGACCCGCAGAACATCGAGCGCGGCTACGGCGGTCCCCCCGACCCTGCCGTGCTCTACTCCGCGGACGACGTCGTCAGAGACATCGACGGTTCGGGACTCAGCATCGTGCGGGCAGATCTGGCGACTCGCGTGGTCACCACCCCCGTGGGCGACCGCGACGCCTTGGACTGCCTCCTCGTTGCGACCCGGCCGCGCGGCTGAGCGCGGATGGCCTCGAGCACAGTGATTCCCGCCCACGTCACGAGAGTGCATTCGCCTGACTCATCCGACGATTCGATGCGACAGAACTTCTAGTCGCGTCGTGCGGACGCCGCCGCCAACGGGAGCCGGACGGTGAACTCCGAACCGCTCCGCCCGTTCGACGAGGCGGTGACAGTCCCCCCGTGTGCGTTGACCAGCTCTCGAACCACCGCTAGTCCTATCCCCGAGCCGGCGGCATCGACGTCCGCGCGGCCTCGCCACAGCCGGTCGAACACGGACGCCAGATCGACGGCGTCGATGCCCGGACCAGTGTCGGCGACAACCAGAACGGCGAAAGGATCCTGACGCGTCACCGACACGGTCACCGTGTCGCCGCGGCGACAGTGCCGTGCGGTGTTGCCGAGGAGATTCCCGACCACCTGGTGCAGGCGGTCAGTGTCGCCGTCCACGATCACCTCACGTGGGAGCTGCGCCTCGATCGTGAGCCCTGCCGCGGTCATCGCGGGCCGGCCGGCCGAGATCGCGTCCGCGACCAGCGAGCCCAGGTCGACCTTGCTGCGACGCAGCGAGAGGGAGGCCGTCTCAGCGGCCGAGAGCTGGGCCAGATCGTCCACCACGCGAGCGATCCGGAGCGACTGGTCGTGCAACGCCTCGAGCCGCTCGTGGTCCGGCACGACGTACCCGTCGCGGAGCTCCTCAAGCCCTGCTTGCAAGGCGGCCAACGGTGTTCGCAGCTCGTGGGCGAGATCGGCAGCCATATGACGCCGGGCGATCTCGGATCTCTCGACGTCGATCGCGGTGGCATCGAACGCTCGGGCGAGCTCACCGAGCTCTCCGGGAGCAGCCACGTCCTCCGCGTCGGCCCGAGCCGAGCGATCCCCTGCCGCGAATGCTCGCGCCGTCCCCGACAGTCGGACCAACGGTCGTGAGATCCGGCGGGTGACGTACCAGGACACGACGATCGCTGTGACGAGCGCGGCCACTGCCGCGATGAGGATCCACGTCCAGGCGACCTGCTGTGCCGAGCCCGCCGACGCGGAGCCGAAGGCGAGCCGGACCGTTCCGACGGTGGCACCGTCCACGACCACCGGTGCGACGACGACGCCTGAACCGGCGACTCCGCCCATGCCCCCCATGCCATTGCCCATCCCGGAACCGCTGGGGGCCCTGACCACTGTGCCGTTCGCGTCACGTACCGCGAGGCGCGCGCCGCCGGCTGCGGCGATGGTGTCGGCGCTCGAGAGATCGGCGCTGTCCCAGCCTCCAGCCCGGGAGTACGCGTCGGCGGCCGCCGATGACGCTGCTGCGGCGGCGGCACCACGGTCGGCCGCCTCCCCCGCGGCGAGCCCCCGGGCCGTCCCGATGAGAGCGGCGATCGTGAGCACTGCGACGGAGGACAGTGCGACCAGGACAAAGGCCGCAAGCAACCGGCGCCCCAGCGGACCGAGCCCGCGTCGCGGCTCAATGGTCACGAACGAGTCCCAGCCGGTAGCCGACGCCGAGCACCGTCTCGAGAATCTGCGCCCCGTCCGGCCCGAGCTTGTGTCGCAGGTTCTTCACGTGCGAGTCGATGGTTCGCTCATACCCGGCGAACTCGTATCCGCGCACGCGGTTGACGAGCTCACCGCGTGAGAAGACCCGACCGGGCGTATCGGCCAGGGTCGTCAGAAGTCCCCACTCGGTCGGGGTGAGGTCGAGATCCGCGAGATCCAGCACGGCGACGTGCCGCGCGGTGTCGATCGTGAGCCGACCCTCACCGAACGAGGCCACCGCCACGCCTGTCGGGACGTCGTGCCGCGTCAGCACCGCATTGACGCGAAGCACGACCTCGCGTGGGCTGAACGGCTTCGTGACGTAGTCGTCTGCCCCTCGCTCCAGGCCGGCGATCCGGTCCTCGACCGAGCTGCGCGCGGTGAGCGCGATCACCGGGACAGGCATTGCCGTCGCTGCGAGAAGGACGTCGAATCCGTCGATGTCGGGAAGCCCGAGATCGAGCAGGACCAGATCCGGCCGGCTCTCCTCCAGGACGCGCAGCGCCTCGATGCCGGTGGCCACGGTCAGCACGGAATGACCGGCGCGCTCCAGGTAGCGACGCAGAAGGTCTCGGATGTCGGGTTCATCCTCGACGACCAGAATCGTGGGCACGCCCGTCATCCTGCCCAATCCCCCCGCCTCAAGGGCGGCCTCCGTGCCAGCGCGAGTGAATCTCCATGGGAACTCCACATCGCCCACATCCCGGATCCAGATCTCCGACCGATCGTGAGCAGCGGACCAACCACTGCAATCGGCCCGACTCATCAGCCGGGCTCAGTCGAAGGAGTGCACCATGCGTCGCAATCTCTCGATCTCTGTCGGCCTCGCTGCCGGCGTCACCGCCATCGCTCTGGTCGCCACGCCGGCCCTCGCGCAGGCCGGCCCCTGGGCCGCGAGCACGACCCCCGTCAGCGGCACGTGCACCGGAGACGGGACCGGCCCCGCGGGCACCGGACCAGGCATGGGTCGATGGGGTGCCGCACCTGGGGCGCAGGGCGCTACGGCGATGCGCGGTCAGGGCGGCGGCATGCGCAACGGCAGCGGGATGATGGGACCGGCCGACGTAGCCTCAGGGACTCTCACCACGGACCAGAAGGCGTCGCTGGCCTCCATGGCCGACGACGAGAAGCTTGCCCACGACCTCTACACCGCTCTCGGCGCCAAGTACCCGGCCGACCCCCAGCTCGCACGCATCGCCCGCGCCGAGTCGATGCACCTCGCGGCTGTCCGCACGCTCCTGACGCGCTACGGCATCACGGATCCGACCGCAGGGTTGGCCGAGGGCACGTTCGCCAGTACCCGAGCGCAGTCCCTCTACGACAGTCTGCTGGCCGGAGCGACCACCAGTGCGAAGTCTCTGGCCGCCGGCATCACCGTGGAGAAGACCGACATCGCGGATCTCAGCTCGGCGAAGTCCGGGGTCACGGCACCCGACGTGCTGCGCGTCTACACCACGATGATCACGGCGTCGCAGCGTCACCTGTCCGCCTTCGGCGGCTGACTCGTCACCGAGAGGTGTCTCAGACCGACCGGGCGAGCGCATCTCTCCAGCGAAACCACTCGGTCCTCATACCCCCTAGGGTATCTTCATCGAGTGGTCTCCCTGGAGGTGCTCTTGTGATGCGAACCTGGCCGGCTCGTCGGTGGGCTGTGTCGCTGGGCGCGGCCGTGCTCACGGTGCTCGTCGTGGGCGTCCCGACGGTGCTGATCCCCACTCCGTGGTTCGGGCGGACGGTGGCTCCGACGTGGTGGGCTTGGCCGGTCCTGGTCGTGACTGCCGCACTGTCCGGACTCGTGACGGCCACCTACGTCCGCTCTCCGGCAGAGCTCCGGCCGGACAGCGCATCACGATCGAGCCTTGTCGGCGGGTTCCTCACCTACCTCGCGGTTGGTTGCCCGGTCTGCAACAAGGTCGCGCTCCTCGCCCTCGGGGCCGCCGGATCCCTCCGGTGGTTCGCTCCGGTTCAGCCCGTCCTCGCGGTCGTGGGCATGCTCCTTCTCGGCTACGCGCTGCGTCGCCGACTGGCAGGGGAACGCTCCTGCCCGGTGCCTCCAGCCAGGCTGGCGAACGCCGAGGCCTCGCCGTGACGATCCGACCGTCCCAGTCGTCGCTGACCGCCCTCGTGGAGCAGGCTGGTCGAGACCTCGAGGCGGCGTCGGGTGGCGCGGCCGTCTGCGCGCTGAGTCGCGCCGGGACGCCCGTGCCCCGAGTCAAGTACCACGAGGGCCGCTGGGCCGCCCTCACCGAGGTGAAGCGGCACTGTCGACGTGCGTCGGAGGACGTCGAGTGCGCCGCCGTCCGCGTTCACCGACTCTGGCGCGCGGACTTGGACCTGCTGAGGAGCCGCGGCGCGGGTGCGGACTGGATCGCTTATCGCACCGGTGGCCTCGACGCGCTCGCCGAGCTGACGCCACCCACCGCGGGTGGAGCGCAACCGTGACCGTCGCGAAGACGGACTCACAAGGTCCGGCCCGGAGCGCCGTCCGCCTCGAGGCCGCAACGATCACCAGGAACGTGATCGAGGCGGTCGTCGCCGTCGCAGCGGGACTAGCCGCCGGCTCGGTGGCCCTGGTCGCGTTCGGTTCGGACTCCGCGATCGAGATCGTCTCGGCAGCCGTCGTCCTGATCCACCTGCGGTCGCTGCTGAGCGGGCGCGAGGCGAGCGAGGGCAGTGAGCGCCGCGCCTTGCGGATCATGGGGGTCACCTTCTTCGCCCTCGCGGCCTACGTCACCGTCGAGGCGGTCACCACCCTGCTGCGCCATGATCGTCCCGACACCAGCCCGCTCGGCATCGCGGTCACCTCAGTCGCCATCCTGGTCATGTCACTGCTCGCCTGGGCCGAGCGGCATACCGCAAAGCGTCTGGCCACCAACGGAGGATCCGGCCCCGCGGCTCTCCTGAGGGCGGACGCCGCCGAGACGGTCCTCTGCGCCACGATCAGCGCCGCCGCGCTGATCGGGTTGGTCGCCAACACCACTCTCGGCTTCTGGTGGGCCGACCCCCGTCTGGTGGACCGACCCCATCGCCGGGCTCCTCGTCGTCCAGTTCGCCGTCCGCGAGGGGCGGGAGGCCTGGGAGGGTGAGCTCGACCACGACGGCTAGGCCGCCGACCGCTCATGCAGCCAGCCGTCCGAACCGAAAGGAATATACCCCCGGGGGTATGCTGTTAGAGTCTCCACAGGACCCGTCGGAAAGGATCAGGACATGACCACCGTGCAGCTGACCGGACAGAACTTCGAGGAGAAGGCGACCGGCGAGGGCATCACGCTCGTCGACTTCTGGGCCTCGTGGTGCGGCCCGTGCCGCTCCTTCGCACCCGTCTTCGAAAAGGCGTCGGAGACCCACCCCGACATCACGTTCGGCAAGGTCGACACCGAGGCTGAGCAGTCGCTCGCCGCGACCGCGCAGATCAGTGCCATCCCCACGCTCATGGTCTTCCGCGACGGGATACTGCTCTATCGCGAGGCGGGGGCGCTGGCGGCGAAGGCCCTCGAGGACCTCATCCAGCAGGTACGCGACCTCGACATGACCGACATCAAGGCGAAGGTGACCTCGGAATGATCCAGGCTGTCACCGTTGCCGAAGCTGCCCAGGCTCGCGCGCTGCGGCGCGCCACGCTCCTCGACGTGCGCAACGCCGACGAGTTCGAGCGCGGGCACGTCGATGGAGCACTGTTCATACCGCTGCACATCGTGCCGTTGCGCATCTCAGAACTCGTCCGTTCCGAGACCTACCACGTCATCTGCGAGTCCGGTGCCCGCTCGGCCCAGGCCTGCGCCTACCTCGCGCAGCAGGGCTTCGACGTCCGGAGCGTCAACGGCGGGATGTCCGCCTGGCGTACAGCCGGAATGCCCGTCGCCAGGGGCCTGCCGGCGGCGGCACGATGACCGACTCCCCGTTGTCACCGCCTCCGGATGTTCCGGCGGTGAGCGTCGAGGAGGCCGTCGCGGTCCTCGAGGGCACTGCACTGCTCCTTGACGTCCGCGAGCAGAGGGAGTGGGACGCCGGCCACGCCCCTCACGCCGTCCACATCCCCCTGGGCGAGCTCTCCGAGGCGACCGCCTCCATGAGCCGGCAGCGCCGCGTGGTCGTCGTCTGCCGCTCCGGCCGCCGATCGGCGTTCGCGACCTCCTCGCTGCGCACGGCCGGGGTCGACGCAGTCAACCTCGCCGGCGGCATGCAGGCGTGGCTGTCAGCCGGTGGCGACGTCGTCGCAGCCCCAGGCATCACTCCCACCATCATCTAGAAGGAGCGACGTGAAGAAGCTCTTCGTCCTGCTGGCCGTTCTGCTCGGCCTCGTTCTGATCACCGGCTGCGGGTCCAGCGGCGGCAGCGTCCAGTCCGTCGACGCGTCGACCTTCCTCACCACGACGGCGCAGTCAGGCGTGGTCACGGTCGACGTGCGGACTCCGTCGGAGTACGCCGCGGGCCACGTCCAGGGCGCCGTGAACGTCGACGTCGAAGCACCAACGTTCGACGCCGAGATCGCCAAGCTCGACAAGAACGCGACCTACGCCGTGTACTGCCACAGTGGCCGCCGATCGACGATCGCGACCGATGCCATGGGCAAGGCTGGCTTCACGCACCTCTACAACCTTTCCGGTGGATTTCCCGACCTCGTGTCGGCTGGAGCAACGGTGGCAACCTCATGAGCAACCTCGACGTCGTCTCGATCGAAACCCCCAACCTCGGTGACCGCAGCTACGTCGTAGGACGCGGCGGCAACGCCATCGTCATCGACCCGCAACGCGACATCGACCGGGTCGAGGCCATCCTCGCGGACCGTGGCTGGACCGCCTCCCACGTCCTGGAGACGCACTTCCACAACGACTACGTCAGCGGCGGCCTCGAGCTCGCCCGCGTCCTCGGCGCCGAGTACGTCGTGCCCGACGGCATGGATATCTCCTTCGCGGCTCACCGCCTCGGCGACAAAGCCGAGATCGAGTCCGACCTCGGGCTCGTGCGAGTGATCCACACCCCGGGGCACACGCCCAACCACATCTCCTTCGCCGTCAACGTCGACGGCCAGGACATCGCCCTGTTCACCGGAGGCTCGCTGCTCTTCGGCAGCGTCGGGCGCCCCGACCTCCTCGGTCCCGCACTCACCGAGCCGCTGGCCCGAGCGCAGTGGAACTCCATGCGCCGCCTGGCCGTCGACGTGAGCCCGTCCGCGCAGGTCTACCCCACGCACGGTTTCGGGTCCTTCTGCAGCGCCACCGCCACCGTCGGCACGGCCTCGACCCTCGCCGAGCAGGTCGCGAGCAACCCGGCCTTCACCGTCGACGAGGACACCTTCGTCACCGAGCTCATCGCCGGCCTGGACGCCTTCCCGGCCTACTACGCCCGCATGGGGCCGGCCAACCAGACCGGCGGCGGGCCCATCGACCTGTCCCTCCCCCAGGTCGCCACCGCCCAGGACATCGCCCGACGCGTCGCCGCAGGTGAATGGGTCGTCGACCTGCGCCACCGCCGCCTCTTCGCCGCCGAGCACATCAAGGGATCGCTGTCCTTCGACGTCCACGGCAACGCCATCACCTACCTCGGCTGGCTCATCGACTGGGGCACCCCGCTCACCCTCATCGGCGCCACCGTGGACGAGGTCACCGACATGCAGCGCGAGCTCGTCCGCATCGGCATCGACCGCCCTGCGGCCTACGCCGTGGGATCACCGACCGACTGGGCCAGCAGCACCGCGCCGCTGTCGACCTATCGCCGGGCGACCCACGTCGAGATGGCCACGGCCCTGGCCGAGAACCCCCGTCTCCCGATGCTCGACCTGCGCCGTAACAGCGAGTACGACGACGGGTACGTCACCGGAGCGAAGCACGTCCCGCTGCACGAGCTGCGCGGACGCCTCGACGAGATCAGCGTCTGGGCGACCGAGAACGCCGCGCAGGGACCGCTATGGGTCTACTGCGGCAGCGGATTCCGCGCCTCGGTCGGCGCATCCATCCTCGAGGCTGTTGGCGTCGACCTCGTCCATGTGGACGATGACTTCCCCAACGCGGCCAAGGCCGGCCTCCCGATCACCACACCGGCGCACGGGCACCGACTCGGAGCCACCTACGCAGACTGACGCGAGCGTCGACACCACCGTTCGGGCGCCGACAGTGGACGGCGCCACTCCGGCCCCGAACCGGCCCGGGCGTATGCGTAGGCGTGGGCGTGGGCGTGTCAGTCCTCGTCGGGTGGCTCGAGCCGGTAGATCGGGTTCGCGATCGCGATCTTGCCGTTCTGCTCGCCGACCGCGCCAGACGCCGTCGTCGCAGTGCCGGTCCTGATCCCCGGGATCGAGCGTCGGCCGCGGAGGACGAGGATCACGCCGCCGGACTCGTCCCAGAGCTCGACCTCGAACGACGGCGACAGCGCGACCGCGGCGAGCCGCACGGACCTCACCTGTCCGGACACCGTGGCCCGCTCCTGCCAGGTCACGTCGGAGGTCGGCCGTGAAGACCGCTCGTGGTCGGGCAAGCGAAGGAGGGAACCCTCGGGCGTCCTGTCCCAGGTCTCGGTCGAGACCGTCGCCGAGGCCATGGCCGGCGTCAGCGCGCGGGGGGCCGGAACGGCGTCCCGCAGGGCCCGCGCGCGATGGCGGCGCTCGATGAGGCCGTCGACGTCGAACGGGATGACCGTCGCCACGACCCGCGGCTGCTCGCTGATGGCACGGGCGATCTGGTCCGCCGTGTGATCGTGCAGGATGCGGCCGAGGAACCGGGCGTAGGTGCGCCGAGGGAGGACGAGCGTGAGCTCGGTACCCCGGTCCGCCGTCTCTCCCACTGCCAGCTGGACGACGCCGTTGACCAGGCGTCGATCCCGACAGGCGACGAAGTCGAGTGGCACCCGGGACAGCGTGGTCTGTTGCGACCGCTCCACCAGCAGCTCGTCGGCCTGGGTCTCGTCCAGGACGACGTGCACGGCGCGCAGTCTCGAGGCCCCGAGGCTGGTGGCGTACCGGACAGCGGCGACCGTCGCGAGGTCGGCGTTGTCGACCAGGACGACGACGCTGTGCCGCACGATCTTGGCCCTGCCCATCTCCGGGCTCGCCGTGCGCAGCGTCCGGGCCTCGAGCCGGTACTGGCGGTTGAGCCGGAACAGGGAGAAGACGCCGACGGGGAACAGGATCAGGACGATCCAGGCACCCTCGGTGACCGTCGCGACGGCGAAGACGATCACGACGACGGCCGAGACCGCACCGGAGGTGACGTTGAGCGCCATCTTCCTGCGCCGGTTCTTGCTCTCGGGTCGACGCCTGTAGTACTTGGCCATCCCGAACCCGGCCAGGGTGAACCCGGTGAAGACCCCGATCGCGTAGGAGGCGACCAGCTTGTCGACCTGGGCCCGCGTGCCGATGAGCAGGGCGAGCGACACGACGGTCGACAGGATGATGCCGTCGGAGAACGCCAGCCGGTCACCCCGGCGGGTGAGCTGGCGGGGGGAGGAACTGGTCCTCAGCGACGAAGCTCGCGAGGAACGGGAAGCCGTCGAAGGGGGAGCTGGCCCCGGTCTCGAGGATGAGCATGGTCGCGAGCCGCACGAGGATGAACATGGTGTGGCCGTACCAGGCGTCGCCGAGGACGGCGCTCGCCGCCTGGGAGATGACCGTCGGCGTGCCGTTCACGAAGGGCTGGGCGTGCGTCACGTGGGCGAGCCAGGAGACACCTCCGACGATCGAGCCCAGGATGAGGCTCATCATGACGAGTGTCTTGCGAGCGTCGAGTCCCTCCGGCTTGTGGAACACGCTCACGCCGTTGGAGATCGCCTCCGGGCCGGTCAGGGACGATCCACCGTTCGCGAAGGCGCGCAGCAGGTAGGACAGGGCCAGCCAGCCGACGACCTGTTCCCGTCACCGAGCCCGTAGGTGCCGGCCCGGTCGAGCGAGTACGTCGGAAGGTCGCCGAGCAGCTCGCGAACGATTCCCACGACGATCACGATCGCCATCGACCCGGCGAAGAAGTAGGTGGGGAACGCGAAAGCCCTTCCCGCCTCTCGGATTCCGCGCAGGTTGCCAAAGCACAGGATCAGCACGACCAGCACGGTGATCTCGAGCTGGTAGCCGGCCAGGCCAGGTAGGGCTGAGCTGAGCGCGCACGTGCCCGCCGCCACCTGGACCGCCACGGTGACGATGTCGTCGAGCATGAGCGCGACGGCGGCGACCTGCGCGACGAGCGGGCCGAAGTTCTCCCGTGCCACGACGTAGGAACCGCCGGTCTTGGTGTGCACGGTGACGACATCGCGGTAGGACATCGTGACGAGCACGAGGACCGAGAGGATCACAGCGGTCAGGGGCAGGAGGACCACGAAGCCCGCCACCGCGAAGGCCGGCAGCAGGATGATGGGCATCTCCTCGGTGCCGCACGCCGACAAGAGATGCAGTCCGACGAGAGCACGCCCAGCGCCAGGATCATGCTCAGCCGCTCGCGCTTGAGCTGATCGTGGTGATCGGATTGCCGAGACGCCCTGTCTCGAGCCGGTAGCCGAGGGGCTTGGGACCGGCGTCGACGTTGCCCAGCGGCATCGGTCCGCCATGTCCATCGACCCGCACTGCGGTCATGCCGCTGCCATCTCCTGATCACCCGCCGTGCCCGTCATGTTCCGGGTCAGCACCGGGTGGTCACTCGTCCCGGCGTCGCGGAGTGCGCGGGTGCAAGGACGTCACGTCGTACCCCGACTCCGCCGACAGTGCGCACGCGAGGACCAGGGCGAGCATCAGCACGAGGTCCACGCCGCCGTTCCAGACCAGCTGCCCCTGACTGCCCTGCACGAAGCCGTCGGCCACGAGGAAGGAGATCGCCGCCAGCCACATCGACGCCGGCACGGTCAACCACCACGCGCCCACCGCAGCGACCAGGACGACCCCCGCGAACAGGGTCCCTTCACCCGGGTCCAGCATCGACGCGACGCCGACCCACGCCAGCTGCGCGACGAACGCCAGCAGGATGACGAGGGGAGCAGGTGGTCTGGTATCTCCCGCGACGCGTCGAAGATCGCCCCACCCGGGGCGTGAGGTCGTCTGAGGGGCCATGACCTCACTCCAGCACCGGCACCCTGCAGGTCGCCGCCAGCACATACGCCGCCCTGACGTCGGGACGCCGACATTGACGCGTCCTTAGCGCCGGGCCACCCGGCTGGCGCCGGAGGGACGGCGTCCGCGGCTCCAGCACTCCCGCTGGGGGCCGTCGAGGCGGTACGAGGCGGTACGAGGCGGGGTGTGTCGCAGGGAACGTCCGTCGAACGACCCAGCGGTTCTGCCTTCGACGGGGAACAGCCGTACCCTGGGAGGTGGAGGACGTCATGGCAACGAGCACCAAGTGGGTCCATCACCCGAGCGAGCAGGCCGCGGCCGTCGCCGAGGTCTCGGCGCTCGAGAAGGAGTACTGCGACGCCTGTCACGCACCCGGTGTCGAGCACATCTCCCGCGCCTACGTCCTCGTCCAGCTGCCCACCGGCAGCCTGACGCTCTGCTACCACCACGCCAACGCCTACCAGGCGAGGCTGGAAGAGCTCGGTGGCGTGATCGTCCTCGACGAGCGCCATCACCTGACGGCGGCATCACCCGGCTCCACCTGACCCGCAGCGGGGCCGACCCGCGCCTCCTGGTTCAGCTCGACGGCCGAGGGAGACTCGTCGAGCAGCGCTGCCACCTCGTCGTCGGTCGTGGGCGAGAAGTCGTCGTAGTGGTTGCCGACGGCGACGAAGTCCACGGGCGCGAGCACCGACACGACCTCGTCGAATCCCGGCACGTTCCCGATCATGTCCGCGGGCGCGACCGGAACGGCGAGCACGACGCGGGCGGCACCGTGACGTCGAGCCACCTCACCGGCGGCGCGTGCGGTCGATCCGGTGGCGATCCCGTCATCGACGATCACGACGGTCCGACCGGTGACGTCGATACGCTCCCGTCCGCTGCGCAGTCGCGCGACCTGCTCGTCGAGCAGCGCGCGCTCCCCTCGCTCGACCTTCGCCAGCTCGTCGTCGGAAACCCGTGCATGTGAGAGGACCCGTGCGTCGAGTACTCGCACGCCGCCCTCGCCGATCGCGCCCATGGCGACCTCCCGCCGCCAGGGGACGCCCAGCTTGCGCACGACGATGACGTCCAGGGGTGCGCCGATGGACGCGGCCACCTCGGCGGCCACGGGCACGCCGCCGCGAGGCAGCCCCAGCACCACGACGTCGGCGCCGCGAAGGTGTGCCAGGTGCTCGGCCAGCACTCGTCCAGCGTGCACCCGATCAGCGAACCGAACCATCGCCGTCACCTCATCCTCGACCGGCGGTCACGCCGATGCGCCGTCCTCCGCCGGCGCCGCTGCTCCCTCGACCGCCGGCAGTGCCAGCGCGTCGAGGGCGGCCCGGAGCGAGGCATCCGCCTGCATCGTGTCGATCCCGACGGAGTCCGGCCACGGCTCACGTTCGCCGGCGAGCCGGCGAGCCACCTCGGCGCCGGCCTCGGACGCGCTCACCCCGTCGTCGAGCCGGTGCTGCGCGCGCGCGGCTGCGAGCTCGGGCGCAAGCCGGCACTCGAGCATGACCATCCGGCTGGCAGTCGCGCCGGCGACCGCTGCCGCGGCTGCCCTCGACACCGCGGTCCCCCAGGTGGCGTCCGCGACCACGGACTCGCCGTGCTCGAGAGCCAGGCGCGCGCGCCTGAGCAGCTCGCGGTACACCGCGGCCTTCGCCCCGTCCCCGTAGGGATCCCCTTGGGTCTCGGGCAGCTCGTGGCGGAGCGAGTCGGTCGAGAGCAGCACGGCGCCGAGGCGGTCCGCCAGACCGAGCGCCAGCGTGGACTTCCCCGTGCCGGGAGCGCCGCCGACGACGACCAGTGTCACCTCGCCTGCCTGCAGGTGGGCGAGGGTGAGTCGGGCCAGGGTGTCCGCGTCCGCGACCGACGCGGCAACGCCCTGCGCGGCACGGATGCAGGCCACCTTCGCCCGGACGAACGCCCGGTAGGCGACGTAGTGGTGGCGCAAGGACGGTGGCGCAGAGGTCCCGCTGAACTCCACGTACAGGTCGAGGAAGCGCTCACCGAGGTCCGGCCGGCCGAGTCGTTCGAGGTCCATGGCGAGGAACGCGACGTCGTCGAGGACGTCGACCCAGCGCAGGACGTCGGAGAACTCCAGGCAGTCGAGCACCCGGGGGTGATCCGCCAGGCAGAAGATGTCCTCCGCGATCAGGTCACCGTGGCCGTCGATGCTCAGCCCCGCGCTGGCGCGCTCCTCGAGCAGCGCCTCGCGACCGTCGATGTAGTCCAGTGCCAGCCGGGCGATGCTCGAGTGCATCTGCCCGTCGAGCACGGTCCCCCGGAACTGTCTGGTCTCGCGCAGGTTGTCGGCCCAGCGGCGTCGTAGTCCGACGGGTCCGCCCTCCGCGGCGATGAGCTGCCCGCGCTCCGCCCGCGAGTGGAAGTCGGCCATCAGCCGCGCCAGCGCACGAAGGTGGTCGTCGACGTCAGTGCCGGCGGTGACCAGCGTGGAGAGCCGGAGCTCCTCGGGCATCCGCTGCATGACCACCACGTGCTCCACGACGTGGCCGCCCGAACCGCTCATCGCTGCGACGTCGAGGTAGACGTCCGGGGCCAGGCGCCGGTTCAGCTCGACCTCGCGACGGCAGGCGAGGTGACGTGCGGCCTCCGTCCGGAAGTCGAGGAACCCCAGGTCGACGGGCTTCTTCACCTTGTAGGCCCGGTCCCCCAGGAGGATCACGACCCCGCTATGGGTCTCGCGCACCGCGGCGGCCGGGAACGACGCCGTGCTCCGAGGGTTCTGCGCCGTGATGCTCACCAGAGACCCGCTTCCCCTGTGTCCCCCTCAACGGTAGCCACCGGTAGTGCCCGTGGGGAGGTCTAGCCGGACCACGCTCGGTCACGATGCGACTGTCGGCGCGGGTCGATCCACGGTGGCCGACGGGGTGGCGCAGTACCGTGGAGCCAGTTTCGACGGGGTTCGCGCGGTGGTGCGTCCCGGTGAGACGGCGAGTCGGACGACGAAGGGGGACCCCATGTCGAGGCGGGTGCGCACCGCGGCAGCGGCGGCAGTGGTGGCGTTGGTGGGCGCGTTGCTCACGGCAGCGCCGTCACAGGCCACCTCGGCCTTGCTCGGCCCGATCCTGGGCCCGCTCCCCGCCTGGGGCACGTCGGGCGGCACGGGGACTCCCGCGCTCAACGACGCTGTCAGCCGGTCCTGCTACGCCAGCGCCCCCCTCGGCGATCCGCAGTGGTTCACGCTCCCGGCCGGAAACCTCGGGCCCGTCTACGCCCGCGGACACTCCCTGTCCGACAACAACGGGCATCGCCCCGACGAGCTCGCCACGCGAGCAGCCCTCGTCGATGTCGCCACCGGCTCGGTCCTCTCCTGCAACGGCGGCCCGGTGCCGACCTCGGGCCACACGACCGCCGTCGTGGTCTGGGTGTCGCCCTCGGAGTACAGCCACTACCTGACGTCCTGTGGCGGCCCGGACTACTGGTGCGAGGATCCGACGACGACTGTCTACGTCGCACCGACGACGGGCGCCGTCCCCGACAACGACGCCCTGGCGAACGCGCGCGCGGTGCCCTCGCTCCCGTTCACCGACGGCGGTGACAGCTCCCTCGCCACCAAGGACGGCCCGGACTTCCCCGCCACCTACCCGGGCGGCAGCTCGATCGACCCGACCGACTACGGAACTGTGTGGTGGACGTACACGGCCACGCGAACCGGGCTTCTTCCCGCCGCCGCCACCTCCGACGTCTTCCGGGCACGGACGGTGCTCGCCGAGCAGACCCCCAGCGGCCTCGTCCCCATCCCCTACGCGACCGGCGACCTCGGTGATCCGCTCTACGCCTTCCCGGTGGAGACCGGTAAGTCCTACGTCATCGGCGTGGACACGACCGTGGACCGCTACTACGAGCCACCGCCCCTGGACTCGGGCGGCGCGTACACGATGACGCTCGGGCGGATCGGCGCCCCGTTGTGGCCCGAACTGACGACGGCCGTGACCTCCGGGACCGACGCCGTCGACGTGTCCTGGGCCGGCGACGGAACCACCCCCGGTATGGCGCCGACGACGTCGTTCGCCGCGTCGATCGTGAGCAGCGCGCCGGCGTCCACGCCGACGACGGTGACGCTCCCCGCGTCCGCGCGCTCCCACACGTTCACCGGGCTCGACCCCGCGGCGTCCTACGCCGTGTCCGTCCACGCCACGAACGCGCTCGGCGACGGCATGGACGCGACCAGGCGCGTGACGTTCGCGACCGGGGCGACCTCGCCTCCCACCGGACCGGTTCGCGCGCTGGACGCCGTGACCGTGTCGGCGACGCGCACGTCCACGTTGCGGTGGCAGCAGCCGGCGAGCGCGACCCTGCCGATCACCGGCTACCGCGTCACCCGAAGCGGCACCGACTCCGCAGGGCGCGGACCGGTCGTCGTCGACGTGCCGAGGGGCGCTCGGTCGTTCGCCTTCAGCCACCTGCGTCCAGGTGCCACCTACCAGCTGACTGTCCGGCCCCTCACCTCGAGTGGCTCCGGTCCGGTCTCGGGCGTCCGCACGTCCGTCCTCCGCTCGCCGGTCGCGCCCGCCCACGCCACCACCGTGCGCGCGGTCGGTGACAACGCAGCGCACTCGATCACGCTCCGCTGGCAACCGCCCGTGTCCGACGGCCAGACCCCGGTCACCGGATACCGCATCACTCGCAATGGCACGGACGACAAGGGATCGGGCGCCTTCACGACCCTGCTCAGCGCGTCGGCGAGGTCCTTCACGTTGTCGCACCTGAACGGGCACTGGGACTACTCGATGACCGTGCGCGCGGTCAACGCCGTCGGTGCGGGTCCCGCGGTCACTCTGGTCGGATCGCTGTGGACCGACACCGCGGGGCCGCCCACGCGTCTCGTCGTGGGCCGCGGAAGTCGCAGCGCGACGGTGCGCTGGACCCCGCCGACCTCTGCCGGCGCGTCCGCCCTCACCGGCTACCGCGTGCGCCTGTTCGCCGGATCGTCCCTGACCGTCCTGTCGACGTCGACCGTGTCGGCCTCGAGCGCCTCGTTCACCGCGCGAGGGCTGGTCAACGGGGCGCGCTACAGCTTCGACGTCACCTCGATCACCAGGATCGGCGCCGGCGGAGTGTCGCTGCGTTCCGCGGTGGCGGCGCCGGCCACCGCGCCCGGCCGTCCCGTGATCGGCGTCGCGGTCTCCGGTGCGCCGGGCGGCGCGGTGACAGCGGTCGCACGCTGGTCGCCACCTCTGTGGAACGGCGGCTCGAGGATCACCGGCTACGTCGTCACCGCCTGGCGGATGGGCCGCAAGGGGGTGGTGCTGGGCATCTCGACGTCGGTCCGCCCCCCCACGTCGCGGTACTTCACGCTGCGGCTCCCCTCTGTCGGTCTCTATCGCTTCAGCGTCAGGGCGATCAACTCGGTCGGCCGCGGCACCACGTCTGGTCGTTCGAACCTCGTCGTCGGCCGCTGAACCACGGTTGCCCGACCGCACCCAGACACGGTGCGCCACTGTCCGGAGTCCGCTGCACCGCATGCGATTCCGCGGTCCAGGCGTCCGCGTCCGGGGCGCTGTTCGCGGCCGTGGGTCACGGCGGGTGGCGGCGGTGCCACGCACGAAACATGGCCCTTTCGAGTCATCGTGGTGACTCCTTCGGGTCGTCTTCCCTCATCCCGAGCGACCGTGGGGACGAGAGTCGTTGATTCGTAAGTGGCTCCGCAGGCGCGAGTCATCGTTCGAGCAAGGCACCGTCGGCGGAGGCGGGTTCACGCTCTGACGATGGGGGTCTGAGATGTTCACGACCGCACGCTTCGCCGCGATCGCAACCCTGGCGGTGGTCGGCGCCATGATCGTGCCGACCACCGCGCTGGCCACGTCCGCCCTGCTGGGCCCCACACTGGCTCCGCTGCCCGCCAGCGCCTCCTACGGCGGCTCCTACGGCGGCTCCGGCTCGCCCACCCTCAACGCCGCGGTCAGCGCGGCCTGCTACTCCGGAGCGGCTCTTGGCGCACCAGAGTGGTTCACCCTGCCCTCGGGCAACCTGGGCACGATCTACGCGCGCGCCCACGGTGTCGAGAACGGCTTCCTCGGCCACGGCGTCGTCGAGACGACGACCTCGACGCGAGTCGCTGTGGTCGACTACGTGACGGGGGTGGTGCTCAGCTGTCGCGGCGGCCCCGTGACCGTGACCTCGGCGCATCCCTCGGCGGTCGTGGTGTGGTTCTCGCCCGCAGAGATCCGCTCGATCGCCAACCGGTGCGCGCAGTTCGAGCACGTGGCGGGTTGGAACTGCACGACTCCCCACGCCACCCTGTTCGTGAACCGCACGACCGGTGTCGTGCCCGTCAACAACGCCATGTCCGGTGTGATCGCGGTCGCGACGCTGCCCTTCGCCTACTCGGGCGACAGCACGTCGGCCACCCGGGACGGACCGGCGTTCGACGACCCGTGCGGCTATCGGACCGGACCGGATGCGGGGAACCACGCGACGGTGTGGTGGCGGTACACGGCCACCCAGACGGGGTACCTCGCTGCGTCGGTGCTGGCCTCCGCGTTCCCGACGCGTCTCGGCGTCGCCCGTGTGACGCCGTCGGGCCCCGTCCCTGTTCCCCAGCAGAAGACGACTGACGGTGACCTGTGTCCCACCGGGGCTTTCCCGATCACAGCGGGTACCACGTATCTGATCGCGAGCATGTCCGCTCCCGACTTCTACTGCACGCCACCGCTGGCGGCCGGTGGTCCCTACACGCTGCACCTCGGCAAGATCGGGGTCCCGAGCCCACCCGTCGTGTTCGCGATGGACCACGGAAGAGCCGGAGTGACCGTCCGCTGGACCCCGCCGACTCTCGCGCCCGGCGTCGCGGCGATCACGTCCTACCTCGTATCCCGTGACGGCACGAACCTGTCCGGAATCGGCCCGAGGAGAGCCATCGTCCCGGCCGCGACCACCTCCTACACCCTCACCAACCTGGTGCCGGATCCAAGTACCAGTTCACGGTGCGGGGCGTGAACCCGATCGGTACCGGAGTTCCGGACTCCGATGCTGTGACGGCCGGATCGGAGACGCCGGGCAGGCCGGCCGCGATGGACAGCGTGGACGCCGTCGTCGTCGCCACGGCCCGGACCGCGATGCTCGCCTGGCCGACAGGGTTCACCGCCGGCGGGGATCGGCGACGAGCTACCGGGTCGCGCGCGACGGCACCGACCCCGGCGGCCACGGCCCGTGGTCCACGGTGGTCGGTGGCTCGGTCCGGTCGCTGACGTTCACGAACCTGAGGCCGGACACGTCCTACCGGCTGTCGGTCCAGCCCATCGGGCCCGCCGGGACCGGGCCGTGGACCACGGTGAACGCCTACGTGCTCAGCGTTCCGCAGGCCCCGGGCGAGCCGAGGGACTTCTGGGCCGTGCGTGACGACGTCAGCTACCAGGCTCCGAACATCTCCCTCAACTGGGTGCCCCTGCTCTCCGACGGCCAGTCCCCCGTCACCGGCTACCGGGTGTCGCGCGACGGGACCGACACCGACGGCACGGGTGCGTACACCACCGTCCTGCCGGCCTCGGCCCGGACATTCACCCTGCGCTACCTCGACAGCCACTGGCCCTGCACCGTCAGGGTGCAGGCCATCAGCGCCGCGGGCACGGGGGAGGTGGCCGCGGCAACGGTGACCCTGGAGATGACGACGGCAGGTCCCCCCACGGGCATCACCGCGGTCAAGGCCAACGGGCAGGCGACCGTCGGCTGGGTCGCACCGGTGAACACCGGCTCATCGGCGATCACCGGATACCGGGTGCGGAGGTTCTCGGGGGCGACGATGACCTGGCTGTCGTCCACGACAGTGGCAGCAACGGCCCACTCGTACACCGCGACCGGCCTCACCAACGGCACGCCCTACAGCTTCGACGTCACCACCATCAACGCCAGCGGCCTCAGCGGCGTCTCACTCCGCTCACCGGTCGTGATCCCCGCGACCCTCCCCGGCGCACCGGTCATCGGCCTCGCGTCCTCCGGCATCGCCGGCGGAACCATCAACGCCACCGCGCACTGGGCCGCTCCCGCGTCGAACGGCGGCACCGCCATCAGCGGCTACCGCGTCTACGCCCACCGGATGAGCTCCACCGGCGCCGTCCTGGCCACGACCATCTCCGCGATCCAGGGCCCGACCCTGCGCGCACTGACCCCGACCCTGCCCGTCACCGGCAGCTACCGCTTCGCCGTCCGCGCCATCAACGCCATCGGCTACAGCGGTTGCTCCGCACGATCCAACCTCGTGACCGGTCGCTGACCTCCTCAGCGGCCAGCGCTGATGAGGGTCCCGAGCCCGAGGGCCGCGAGGACGCCGGCGCTCGTGCGCTGGAGGCCCTCGGCGACCCGTGGTCGGCGCAGCCACTCGACCGCACGTCGCGCGTCGCGCTCAGGGTCGAGAGGTAGAGCACGCTGATGACGGCCATGATCGAGCCGAGCAGCATCGTCGCGCCGAGACCTGCGTGGTCGTCGCGCAGGAACTGCCGCACGACGGCGATGAAGGAGAGACCGACCTTCGGGTTGAGCGTCGTGGAGAGGAACCCGGCGCGTGCTGCGGACCACGACGTCACCACCGAACGCGGGGTCAGGTCGACCCCCTCGGCCGAACGTCTGCGGTGCCGTACGAGGGTCGAGACGCCGAGCCACAGCAGGTAGACGCCGCCGGCCACCTTGACGAGCCGGAACGCGACAGCGGACTGCTCGAGGACCGCTGCGAGGCCGAGAGCCACCGCCGCTGCCCAGCCCAGCGTCGCGACAGCGGACCCGAGCGCTGCCGCCATCCCGGCGCGATGGCTCACCATGGCGTACCGCAGCACCAGGAAGCTGTCCGGCCCGGGCGTCAGCGCGAGCAGCAGGCAGAGCAGCGCGAACGTCGTGAGCAGCTGCCAGGTCACGACCCGCAGCGAAGCGAGCCGTGCGGCGACACGCACGTCGGTGCCACGGGACCGGCGCGGATCAGGCGGCTTGACGCGAGTAGTAGCCGCGCTGCGCGGAGCGGCTCGAGTACGTCGCCATGTCGACGATGAAGCCGAGGAAGACCACGAACCAGCCGAGGCTCGAGACGCCGGTCAGCGGTGACCAGGCGAACACATAGACCAGCGCGGTCCAGGGGAGGAACAGCAGCCCGAACAGGGGCCAGAGGAAGCCACCCGAGAACGCGTGCTGCACGCGGCCGGTGAAGATCCACGTCCCGAGGAACGCGAAGCGTGGCCCGAGGAGCCCGAGGGTCAAGAAGAGGCAGCACATGCGCCGAATCTAGCGACCGGACGACGCCGCTGCGAGCCCTCCCCCGGGACTCGAGGCACCGACCTTCGCCGCGTCTACGACGCCGTTCGCGGCACTACCGCTGCCGCCTGGGGCACGCCGTGGACGATGCCCCATCTCAACGCCCGTGAACGCCGTCAGAGCAAGGGATGCCGCGATCCAGGCAGTGACGCCAGGACGTCGTACCGCCTCCACGCCCGGCGGCGGCCGACGGCGGCGGCCACCCACCACAACGCCAAGAGCGCCCAGAGCGCGTGCCCCTGGGCCAGCAGGACCACGGCGAACACCAGCACGAACGCGACCGGAAGGAGGTGGAGCCGCGGGTGTCCACGACGCCGGCCCAGCGCGCCGGCACCCGCCCTGCCGTGACCGGTGCGCGAGAGCGACGTCACCGACGGCGTCCGCGATGTCGGGGTGGGCAGGTCGGCGAAGATCGGGTCGAGATCGTGGAGGTAGGTCGCCTCCGACGCCACGGCCATCCGGACGTCGAACTCCTCGCGGTCCAGTCGCCCCTCGGCGAAGTGGTCGGAGAGGGCGAGCACCGCCTCGTGGCGATCCTGGTCCGATGCGCGCAGGACGCGCGTGTCCCGCTCCCCGCTCACGACTCGCCCTCGAGGTCGTCGTCGGCGAGCAGCCGGTAGAGATCGCGTCGCGCGCCCTGCAGCACGGCGCGAGCGGCGGCCACCTGGTGCGGGGTGCCGGTCGACACGACCTGCACCGCGGCGGCACCGACGGCGAACAGCAGCTGCCGCAGGTCGGTGACGTCCTCGTGCTCGGCGTCGGCGGAGTTGGTGGCGAAGACTGCGGCGAGGTCGTCGGCGCGCTGGGCAACGTGGTCGCGGCCGGCGTCGGTGAGGGAGAACACCCGACGGCCGTCGACCTTCTCGTCGTCGACGAGGCCCTCGTCCTGCAGCGCCGACAGCGCCGGGTAGACCGAGCCAGGGCTCGGTTTCCATGCCCCGCCGCTGCGCTCGGTGATGTCCTGGATGATCTGGTAGCCGTGGCGCGGCTCCTCCGACAGCAGCAGCAGGATCGCCGAGCGGACATCGCCTCGGCCGGCCCTGGTGCGCGGCCCGCCGCCGTCCGGCCCGAACGGCCAGCCCCGGCCGGGGCCGCCCGGGCCCCAGGCCCTCCACGGACCGCCCATGGCCGGGCCCCACCACGGGCTGCGACCGCCAGGGCCATGCCCGCCCGGACCGTCGTGGCTGCTCATGTGCGCCCGGACGCGCCGCAACACCTCCTCGACCGGAACCTCGAAGCCCCAGCTGCCAGGGCCGAACCCGGGCCCGCAGGCCCCTGCCGACGTCGTCATCGCCGTTCCTCCTCCGGGAAGCTCGGTGCTTCCGCGATCGCTCGACGATATATCGGCGACTGTCGGACGACAAGAGGGTTCGAGGCGGGGATCCGGCTCGGCGCCTTCGTGCTGAGTACCGCTACTCAGCGCAAGACGGGTATCCCGGCGCTGACGGGGGGACCGGTCCGCGACCGAGGCTGAGGTGACAGCAACCCCGTCGTCGAGAGGCAGTCCGATGTCCGTCCCCGTCACGGCCGAGTGGTGCGGTGCCTGCGGCACCGAGACCTCCGCCCTGCGCTGCCCGACCTGCTCGTTCCCGCTGCGCACCGCCGACGCGGACGACCTGCGGTCGATCTCGGTGTCCTACCGCCTCGCGGTCCAGCACGGCGACGTCGACACTGCCGAGGTCCTCCGCGCCCATCACGCCCGCCTGATCGCCCGGTACCGGCCCGACACCGCGACCGCGCCCCCCGCGGCGTCGCCGCCGGACGGCGGCGCGGAGCCGCCGACCGCGGCGCCTGGCGCCGACGCGTCGACGATCGTGACCTGGGTGGGGGCGGCCCTGCTCCTGGCGGGGGCGCTGGCGTTCGCCACCGTGGTCTGGCAGTACGCCGGCGGCACCGGCCGTATCGCGCTGCTCGGCGTCGTCACGGTCGCCGCCCTGGTCGCCGCGGACCGACTCCGCATGCTGGCTCCCACGACCGCCGAGGCGGCCGTCGTGATCACCGCCGGCATGGTCCTGGTCGACGCCACCGCAGCACGGGTCGCCGGGTACACGCCTGGGTGGCCGCTGGCGCCCTACGTCGCGATGTCGACGCTTCCCGCGGGTCTGGCCTTCCTGCTGCTCGCGCGCGCCTGGGGCTCCCGGGCCGCCGGCGCCTGCGGCGTCGTGCTCGTGGGCCTCGGCACGGCCGCGCTCGCATCCTGGCCGTTGCTGGCGGACACGGCGACGGAGGTCGTGGTTCTCACGATCGTCGGGGCGGGACTCGCCTCCGCCGCCCTCGGGGTGGCGTCGCGATCGGTACGACGCCCGACCGAGCGCCTCGCGATCATCGTCGCCGCCGTCGTCCTCTGGGGCGTTCAGCTCGCAGTCTCGATCGTCGACGTCGGACTCGACGTCGTCGGGTTCGGCTCCTCCCGCACCGGGGGTGCGCTCGTGGCCGAGGCGGCCGCGCTGTCGGCGTTCGCCTTGCTGCCTCTGGTTGCTCGGGTGCGGTCCGCCGGCTTCGGCGTGGTCGCCGGACTCGCCGCGGCCTTCCCCGCCATCACCAGCGTCGTCCTGACCGCAGCCGCGATCAGCGCGTCCCCGATCGACCCGACGACCGCGCAGCTCTGGGCCGTCGCCTGCCTCTCGATCCTCGTCCTGGTGCCCACAGCGGTCGCACGCATGTCCCTGCGTGCCGGTGCCGGCACCGGGGAGCCGGCCCGCGCCATCACGATGGCCATGCCGATGGTCGCGGCCTACCTGCTCGGCGGACTCGTCGAGGTGATGGTGACGCAGCGCGAGAGCGGCGACGTCCGCGCCGCCCTCGTCGTCGCCCTGCTCGGGCTGGTCGCAGTCGCCCCGACCGTGCTGCTCGACAAGCGCGTCGAGTCCTGGATCACCGACCTCGCCGCGATGTCGGCGATCGCCGGACCCCTTGCCGCCGTTGTACTTCTGGCTCCTACTCTGCGCGACGTCCACGGTGGGGACGCGCTCGCTGTGTCGGCCGCGCTCGTGATGCTGGCGTCCTGGTTCGTCCCGGTCGGCACGTGGCGGACCGGTGCCCGCTACGCCGCCCTCCTCGGCGTCGTCGTCGCTCCCGTCCTCGGGCTCACGGCTATCGAGGTCTGGTCGGTGCCGGCCGCTGTTGTCGCCGCGGGTTTCGGGCTGCAGGCCTACCGCGCCGGCATCGAGTCCTCGTGGACGGTCGAGGCGCCCGCTGCCGTGCTGCTGCTCGCGCCGAGCCTCGTCGCCGGGGTCGACGGCGCGCACACCGGCCTGCGTCTGACCGCGGTCGCGGTCCTCGGTGCGGCTGTGCTGGTCGATGCCGCGAGGCGTCGGCGTCAGGGGCCGGCCGTCGTCGCAGTCGTCGCGATCACGTTCGTCACCGCCTGGGTCGGGCTCCCGCACCTGTCCGAGATGCCGTCGTGGCTGGCCCTCGTCGCGGCCGGTTCCGTGCTGCTGTGGATCGGGTTCACCTGGGAGCGCCGACGCGACACGGCACGACAGCTGTCGCAGTCCTGGTCCTCGTGGGAGTAGGGGATGCGCGACATGATGAGGTCGTCGGCGGCCGTCGATCCAGGTGCGGCCGCGATCAGCAGCACGCCGGGGCAAGGACGACGACGCTGGAGGGGACGCATGGACGCGCAGCTGTGGCGGGGGCTCTCGCTCCTGCGCGTGCTGGCGCTGGCCTGGGTCGCCCTGCAGTACGCCGTGATCCGGGTGGACTATGCCCATCCCGAGCGCGGCTGGATCGTCCTGGCTGCCATGGCCGCGTGGACCGGCGTGATGTTCCTCGTGCAGCGAGACGCCCGCGGTCGCACCCTCCCCTGGCTCGGCGCGGACCTCGTCGTGGGCGTCCTGGCCCTTCTCGGCGCCGCGTCCGCGGACACCGCGTCGGTCGTCGCCGAACGATCGCTTCCCGTCCTGTGGGCGACGGTGCCCGTGCTGGCGTTCGCGGTTGCCCGCGGGATCACCGCCGGGCTCCTTGCCGGCGTCGCCGTGGTCGCCACGTGCACTACCGTCCGTGGCGCGGTCAGCGGCACCGTCGTGAGCAACGCCGTGCTCGTCCTGGTGTCCGTCGTCGTCCTGGGCTGGGTCACCGCGCTCTCCCGCGACGCCGAGCAGCAGCGGGCCGAGGCCACCACGCTGCGCGCCCGTGACGACGAACGCCGACGCCTCGGTCGCGTCGTGCACGACGGCGTCCTCCAGGTGCTCACGCAGGTCGCGCACCGGGGTCCTGAGCTCGGGCCCGAGGGAGTGCGGCTGGCCGAGGCCGCTGCCGAGCAGGAGGCGGCGCTCAGGTCGCTCCTCGCCGCGGAGGCGACCCCGTCCCGGACCGACGGCGGGCAGGACCTCGCCGCGCTCCTCGGGCGGCTCGAGACACCGCGCGTGACGATGGCGCTGCCGGCCGAGCCGGTCGTACTGGACTCGGGGCGTTGCGCCGATGTCGTGGCGGCTGTTCGCGCGGCGCTCGACAACGTCGACCGGCACGCTGTCCGCGCTCATGCCTGGGTCCTGCTCGAGGACGAGCAGGGCTCCGTGCGGGTCACCGTGCGCGACGACGGTCCCGGCTTCGAGCCGGGACGCCTCGAGGTCGCACGCGGCGAGGGTCGCCTCGGCGTGCGCGACTCCATCGAGGGACGGATCACCGATCTGGGCGGCACGACCACGATCACCTCGCGTCCGGGAGCGGGCGTCGTGGTCGAGCTCGTCGTCCCTCGGACCGGGGGCCGATCGTGAACGGGAGCCCACGGCTTCGTGTCCTCGTCGTCGACGACCACCCGATGTGGCGGGACGCCGTCAGTCGCGACCTCGCCGAGGCCGGGCACGAGGTGGTCGCGAGCCTGGACCGCGGCTCCGTGGTCGCCGACGTCGCCCGCGCTACCCGCCCCGACGTCGCCGTCGTCGACCTGCAGCTGCCCGACAGGTCCGGCGTCGACGTCGTCTCCGACCTGCAGTCGCTCGCCGAACCGCCGCGGGTGCTCGTCCTGTCCGCGAGCGGTGAGCGTGCCGACGTCATCGCGGCCGTACGCGCCGGGGCCACCGGCTACCTCACGAAGTCCGCGACGCGCGGCGAGCTGCTCGAGGCGATCGAGCAGACCGCAGCCGGTGACGCCGTGTTCTCCCCCGGCCTTGCCGCCCTCGTGCTCGGGGAGTTCCGGCGGATGTCCTCGGCGGACAGCGATGACGACGCCACGCGACTGACGCCGCGCGAGACCGAGGTGCTGCGCCTCGTCGCGACCGGGATGTCCTACCGCCAGATCGCCGACCAGCTCGTCGTCTCCCACCGCACGGTGCAGAACCACGTGCAGTCGACGCTCCGCAAGCTCCACCTGCACAACCGGGTCGAGCTGACGAGGTACGCGATCGACCGGGGGCTCGACGAGCCCACGCCCTGAGAGGACGGCACGGCACGGCGCGACCGCACGCCACGCCGGCGCCGGCGCCGGATCAGTCAGCCGGTCTCGGCCGAGCCGGGTGTCTGCCGGCCGCTCGCGTCACCCCGACCGGACTCGCCCGACGACGGCTCGACCGCCCCACGACTGTTGAGCCGGTGCCGCAGAACCGCGCGGTCGAAGACCGCGGGCTCGGTCGTCGCGAGGAAGTCCAGCAGCACCTCGGAGAACCGTCGCGGTTCGTCGCGATGGACGAAATGCCGTGACTGCTCGAAGATCTCGAGCCTGCTGCCCGGGATGGCGTCGTGCGCCGAGTAGGCGTGGCTCACCGGGATGATCGTGTCCAGCGCACCCCAGATGATGAGCGTCGGGCGGTCCGCCGTCAGGTAGAGCAGGTGGCTGGCGCTGACCCGCTGACCACCGGGGCCGACGACGCTGCGCACGGTGTGCACGAACGCGGAACGGGCCGGGGTCTCGGCCAGGGTCGCGTAGCCCCGGGCAGCTTCGAGCACCGACGGTCTCGGCCGCAGCGGAAACCGGCCGAGGATCCGGGCCACGACGAGGCCGGCATCGCGCACCCGGGTGTTGGCGATGATCGGCAGCACGAACTCCGCGCCCGGCAGGGTCGCCGCGCGCAGTGCCAGGCTCACCTCGCGACCCAGGCCGCCGCTGCCGACCAGGACGAGTCGTTCGCAGTACTCGTGGTGCTGGTAGGCGAACTGCATCGCCACACCGCCCCCGAGGGAGTGGCCGACCACGGTCGCCCGGTCGTGGCCGAGCCGTTCGAGAAGGTCGCGGAGCCCACTGGCGAGCGCGCCGAGGGAGTAGTCGGTCTGCGGCTTGTCCGAGCGCCCGTGCCCCAGCAGGTCGGGGGCGATCACGTAGGCGTGCTCGGAGAGAGCCGGGATCACCGGGTCCCAGGTCTCGCTGCTGCTGGTGAGTCCGTGCACGAGCAGGAGCACCGGGAGGGACGGGTCACCCGCCTCGCGGTAGGTGATGCGGTGGCCGTGCAGGGTCACCTCGGCATGCCTGATGACGGACTCGGCGGGGCTGGTCACCGGGCCAGCATCGCCCCGACAGACCCGTTGGTCCACCGGACCACCGATATCAGGTCGCCGCTCTCCGGACCCCGAAAAGGCGCGCATCGATGCACCGCCGAGGCGATGATGGCAAGTGACGGCGGGCGCCGTCGGCACGGAGGGGGCTCCACATGGACAGCACGCTCTGGGACGAGAAGTACGCAGCCAGCGACCTCGTGTGGTCGGTCGGCCCCAACGTGTTCGTCGAGCGGGAGTGCGCGGACCTGCCGACGGGACGGATCCTCGACGTCGCCGGCGGCGAGGGCCGCAACTCCCTGTGGCTGGCGACGCGCGGCTGGGACGCCACGCTCGTCGACTTCTCCCAGGTGGCCCTGGACCGGGCCACCCGGCTGTGGGCGGAGCGTGCGAGCGTCATCGGCTCCTTCGCGACGCGGCGGGCCGACGTCACCACCGAGCTGCTCGGCATCCGCGACCAGGACCTCGTGATCGTGGCCTACCTGCAGGTCGAGGCCGAGCGGCGCCACGCGGCCATCCTCGCCGCCGCGGCAGCTGTCGCGCCCGACGGCCGGCTCCTCGTCGTCGCGCACCACTCCGACAACCTCACCGACGGCTACGCCGGGCCCCAGGACCCAGCCCTGTGCTACTCCGAGTACGAGGTCGCCGACAGCCTCGACGGGTGTGGGTTGGCCATCGTCACCGAGCAGAAGGTGGCCCGATCGGTGACCACCGACGACGGCGTCCGTCGGGCGTGGGACTGCCTCGTCGTCGCTCACCGCCCCGTCAGCGGCTGACTGCGTCGCGGGTCGAGGACGCGGGTCAGAACCTCGAACGCAGTGTCGGCAGACCGGCGCCGGAGAGGTCCCCGAGGGCCGCGCCACGTCCGGTCATGGCCAGGAGCAGCGACATGGCCGGGCCGGTGACCTCGGGTCCGCTGCCGTGCGACCAGTCCGCGTCGTCAGCCCGGAGGGTGAGGCCCTCGATCCGCTTCTTCGACCCGATGAGCAGGTTGGATCCGGCGTAGAAGTCAGCGGCCCTGGTGACGGCGTCGAGCGGGTGGTCCCGCGGGATACCGAGCGGCCGTCGGATGTCTGCGGAGTGCACGACGGCCTCGCCGAGCATCGCGTCGATCGGCCCGGGGGGCGACGTCGTGGCCGGTGCCAGCGCCCGGAACTCGGTGAGCTGCTGGCCAGGGGTCCCCGACGTCTCGGCCGCGACGTCCCTGGCCGCCATCTTCGGGAACTGGAAGCCTGACCTGGCGAAACCGCTCGCGAAACGGCCGGGGGTCATCCGCGCGGTGGCAGTCATGTGCCCGAACACCTCCCGCACCGACCACTCGCTGCACAGGGACGCGGACTCCCACTGCTCGGCGCTCAGGCCGGACAGGTCCGCGAGGAGGGCCTGACGCTCGGCGTGGATCGCGGGCCAGGGACTGACGGACATGATGCCTCCAGGGTGTGCGGTTCGGTCTCACTGCGACGACGAACGGAATCCCCTGGAATCGACAGCGCGCTGCCCGAGCGCGGTCTCAGACGTACTGCGCCGCGACCTCGCGAATTCGGGCGACGAAGGAATCGACGTCGGACTCGGTCGTGGCCCACGAGGTCATCCAGCGCACCTGGCCGGTCGCCTCGTTCCACACGTAGAACGGAAACTCCTCCTGAAGCACTGCCGTGGCTCGGGGGTCGAGCACCGCGAAGACAGCGTTGGCCTGGGCATGGTCGGTGACGAGGACACCGGGTGCACCGGTGACGCCGGCAGCGAGGCGTGACGCCATGGCATTGGCGTTCTCCGCGTTGCGCCGCCAGAGGTCGTCGGTCAGCAGGGCCACGACCTGCGCGGACACGAACCGCATCTTCGATGCGAGCTGCATCGCCTGCTTGCGGATGTAGGGCATCGTCGCCGCCAGCTCGGGCCGCAGCACGACGACGGCCTCAGCGCCGAGAGCGCCGTTCTTCGTGGCACCGAAGGACAGGACGTCGACGCCGACGGACGTCCCGAGCTCGCCGAGGTCGACGCCGAGGGAGACGGCGGCGTTGGCCAGGCGCGCGCCGTCGAGGTGCACGAGCATGTCGCGATCGTGTGCCCACGTGGTGATCTCGCGGATCTCCTCCAGCGAGTAAACGGTGCCGAGCTCGGTCGACTGCGTGATCGAGACGACCTTGGGCTGGGCGTGGTGCGGGTCGCCGACGCCCCAGCGGGCCGCGTCGATGAGCGACGTCGTCAGCTTGCCGCCGGACGCCGCGACGTCGACGAGCTTCGCGCCGAGGAACCGCTCCGGAGCGCCGCACTCGTCGACGTTGATGTGCGCCGTCTCCGCGCAGACGATGCTCTCGAAGGAACGCACCATCGACTGCAGACCCACGACGTTGGCACCCGTGCCGTTGAACACGAAGTACACCTCGGCGCTCTCGCCGAAGTGGCCCCGCATGAGGCGGACGGCCTCGGCGGTCAGGGCGTCGTCGCCGTAGGCGGGGACGGTCCCGGTGTTGGCCTCCACGACGGCAGCCAGGACGTCGGGATGTGCACCGGCGTGGTTGTCACTGCCGAAACTCGTGCCGGTCATCGTGCTCCTCGGATCTGGACGGGCACCCATCCTCGCCTGTCGTGCCGAGGCTGGACACACCGGAGCAAGGGACCGCACCGGCGCAGCGCCTGCGACGTCGGAGCCCGGATGGAGGGGCGCCCGGAATGTCCCGCGGACTGTGACCTCCCGCGCATTGCTCGACCTCGGCCGCGGGCCGCGGTTCGTGGGGGAGCACGGAGGCCTGGATGGGAACCTGTGTCCGGTGGACGCCGAGCGACTCGCGCGGACGTGCGTGGGCTGGTCGACGCCATCGGTCGCGTCCACGCTCCGGTGGCGCGTGACGACGAGAGGGGATGGTGCGCGGTCTGCATCGACGAGCCCGAGATGAGGCAGCGGGGCTGGCCCTGCTTCACGATGCGGCACGTCATCGAGTCGCAGCTGCTCATGGCCGCGCCAGAGCCGATCGAGACCGGCGGCGTCCCGAGCTGATCGCGGCCTCGGGTCGGGGGCGCTGTCAGAGCATCGCGACGGTACCGTCGAAGCCGAGCGCGCCGCGCGAACCACCGGTGAGGTTCACCAGTCGCAGCAGGTGGCTCCCGGACGTGGGGAACGTCGTCGCCCAGGCGAGGCTTACCGACGAGGACCTGCTGTGCTCGTTGAGGAGTGCGACCCGACGGCCGTCGAGGTAGACGGCGACGGCGCCGAACCCGGCACCTCGTGCGAGCAGTATGCCGACGCTCCGGCCCACGACACGTACGGCGACCGCGGCACCGCGCTTGGTCGTCAGCCGGACCCGACCCCCCACGGCGCCGACCGCCTTCGCCGATGCCCAGCCGCGCGAGTACGTCGCGACGCGGGTGATCCCCTCGTAGGTGTAGCGCGACTGCGCCCGGCCGACAGCGCTGACGACGGTGCCGTCGGTGGCACGTGCGATCGCGCGGTAGGCCGCGGCAGTCCAGACCCCGGAGCCGGCGCGGGCGATGCTGACTGCGCGCTGCGACGTCACCGCTGCCGGGGCGACGGCGTCGGCCGACGGCGTCGTCACGAGCCAGGACCAGCGCACCGGGACGACCGGCCCCGACGACGTCGCCCGGACGGTGCCGAGCGAGAGCCGGCCCCCCGGGACGGACAACGACGGCCGCGGTGGCGGGACGTAGCGCGGGTCGGTCGTGGCCAGGCCGTTGCGGTACTCGATCACGGCGCCCGCGGACGACGTCGACGCGATGCGGATGCCGAGCCGCCCGTCGGCGAGGTCGATCCAGGTGCCGACCGGCATCGTCGTGTACGTCGAGCCGAACGAGCCGTCGGCCGATCCCGGGTTGCCGTCGAGCAGGTAGGACTCGATCGGTGAGAACGCCGACGTCCCGTTCTGGGTCAGGTCGAACTCGCGCCGCACGGTGACCCCGGGCGAGCCCCAGCCCCGCGTGGAGGCCATCCAGGAGTCGAGGCCCACAGCCTGCCGGAACTCCACGACGTACTTCGTCCCGCCATCACGCAGAGTCAGGACCCGTAGGCCCGAACCGGTCTCGATCGGCGTGAGAGTGACCTGGCCGTTGTCGATCGGCGACCGCTCCGACGCCGCCCCCAGGAGCCCCAGACCGCGCAGGTGCGAGGCGTTGAGGTAGCCCTGGTAGTTCCACGAGACGGCCATGATGTCGTTGGTGTCCCAGTAGGAACGGGCGCTGCAGTCGCTCGGGGCGCCGTCCATCACGCGGACGCCGCCCGTGGTGCAGTCGAGCTCCTGGGAGTGGCCGAGGCCGAGGTTGTGGCCGAGCTCGTGGCCGATGACGCCGACGTTGTTGTAGCCGTTGCTCCAGATGACGCCACCGGATCCGGTGCCGTTGCCGATGGTCCCGAGTCCCGCGATGCCGCCGCACGCGGGGAAGGCCGGGAAGTACACGACGAGGTGCTTGCCCGACCCGAAGGTCCAGCCCACCTTCGACTCGATCTCGTTCCAGAACGCGCCCGAGGTGGACACACCGCCGTTGGAGCACGGCGCGTTGGTCGTGCTCACGACCGACGGGTACGCCGTCGCCGCGAACCCGACGACGCCGCCGGTCACGGTCTGCCAGTAGCTGGTGACGCCGCCGGACACGAGCGCGGCGACGTCGGCCGGTGTCGTGGACGTCGTGACCCCGCCCGGAGGCTTCGCCACGACGACGAGCACCTGGTGCTTCGCGGCACCTGCGGCGATGGACACGTTCTTCGCCGCGTATCCGGCACCCGTGGCGACGAGCCCTGCCGCCGGCGTCGACACGACCCGCACGGTGGCGACGTTCGCGCCCGCCTCCGGGTCTCGTGACCGCCCGGCCGGGAGGGCGGAGGTGAGGCCGCCCGACGCCGTGAGGCGCGTGCCGTCGGTATCGGCGAGGCCGACCTCGACCGTCGCGCCGTTCGCAACCGAGGCCAGCGCCGACGTGGGCACCTGCACGGCACCGTCCGTGGTCCGCACGAGGGTGATCTCGTCGGAGCCGGCCGGGAGCGGATCGGCGAAGTCGTCGATGATGAGGCGCTCCACGGTGCCGGTCACGACGGCGGTGACGCCGGAGGCCGAGGCCACCGCTCCCCCGCCCTGCAGTCCCACGCCGAGGATCACGCAGGCCGCGGCGGACGCCGCCAACGCCGCACGTATACCCGGACGGGTCAGCACACGGTGTCCGACGGACATGCCAGTGGCTGATCCGGGCGACCTCATAGGTAGTGCATCGACCGCTCTGCGTGCTCATCGGTACGCCGAACGGGTGATGGGTCCTGCCGAGCACGGCCTAGGCTGACGGACATGACCTCCTCGCCCGAGCCCGCCGCGACGCCCACCCCGGCCACCTCCCCGCCGACCGCCGGCGGAAAGGCCAGCGGCAAGGCCAACGACCGGATCGTGTGGGTCGACTGCGAGATGACCGGGCTCGACCTCGGGTCCGACGCCCTCGTGGAGGTCGCGTGCGTGGTGACAGACGCCGAGCTCAACGAGCTCGACGCAGGCGTCACCGTCGTCATCCGGCCGCCGGACGCACCCTTCGCCGCGATGCCCGACATCGTCCGGGAGATGCACACGGCGTCCCGCCTCATCGAGGAGATCCCGGACGGAACCACCTTGGCGGCGGCCGAGAAGATCGTGCTCGACTACGTGCGGACGCACATCTCCGAGCCTCGCAAGGCCCAGCTCGCCGGCTCGAGCGTCTACGTCGACCGCGGATTCCTCGCCCGCGACATGCCCAAGCTCGACGCCTACCTGCACTACCGCCTCATCGACGTCTCGAGCCTCAAGGAGCTCGTGCGGCGCTGGTACCCGCGGGTCTACTTCAACTCCCCGCCCAAGACCGGCAACCACCGTGCCCTGGCAGATGCCCGCGAGAGCATCGCCGAGCTGCGCTACTACCGGGCCGCTGTCATGGTCGCGCCCCCCGGCCCGACGACCGACGGAGCCCGGAGCATCGCCGCGGAGCATGTCGTGGACCACGCCACCACCTGACCCTGGTCGGGCCTCCCGCGTCGCGTGCGCTCACGGCGTCCGCTCGACGCGTGACCCGGATCACTCCCCTCGACCGTGTCTCCGGGGGACGCCGGGGCCACCGGCGTCACCGGCACCCCCCACGCCTGGGTACACTTCTGCACGGCCGGAGCACCGTCGTCGAGATCCTCGTCGCCAGCGCAGCGGCCATGGTGGGTGTAGCTCAGCTGGTAGAGCACCTGGTTGTGGTCCCGGTGGTCGCGGGTTCAAGTCCCGTCACTCACCCCACAGAGCACCGCAGGTCAGACGCGGTGAGCAGGACGGCTGCCCCCTCGATGAGGGGGCAGCCGTCCCCTCGTTGGGGGGCAGCAGGCCCGGTCCGGCGTCCCGCGGGTGCCGGCTGCCGCCGCCGGCGGGACGCAGACGGTGGCTCTGGTCCGCACTACCGACCTGAGCGAAGGAGACCTGCTCATGCGCAGGGGTCACCCTGGACCGTACTGATCACCACGGGTCGACCGATCGCCATCCCGGTGTTCTCCCGGCGACGCCTCGGCCAGGTGGACCCGGTTGCGGCCAGCATCCTTCGCGCGGTAGAGGGCCCGGTCTGCCGCCGTCAGGACGCGTTGGGCGTCGTCGCCGTTGAGGGCCAGGGCCACGCCGATGCTGAGCGTAGCCCGAGCCGTGCAACGGCCGACGGGGTTGGGTGCGAGGACTGCTTCGCGGATCTTCTCGGCGACTGAGGCGGCTTGCTGGATGTCGCGGACGCGGTCGAGCAGGATGACGAACTCGTCGCCCCCCAGTCGTGCGACATAGTCGTTGGACCGCACGGTCGCGGTCATCCGGCGGGCCACCTCGCGGAGCACGTCATCACCGACGTCGTGCCCGTACTGGTCGTTGACCAGCTTGAACTTGTCGACGTCGCAGAACAGGACCGCGAGTGCGGAACCGGGGTGCGCGCGATTGAGCCGCAATGGGAGACGCTCGAGGAGGTCGAGGCGGTTCGGGAGGCCGGTCAGAGTGTCGTGGTGAGCGAGGTCCTGGAGCGTGTCGCGCGCCAGGTAGCGATCGGTGACGTCACGCCAGGTGAAGCTGAGCCCGTCGCCCACCTTGACGGCGCGGTTGTCGAACCACTGCATCTCCGCGCCGGGGTGTTCGAACGGGATGTCGTCGACGGCGAGCGGTTCACCGGATTCCACCACTGCGGCGTAGGCGTCGAACCAGCCACTTGGTCCGTGCTCAGGGAACAGCGTGAGCAGGGTCTGGCCGACCATCTGCTCCAAGGTGAGACCGTTCGCCTGGCAGGCGGCCCGGTTCGCGTCGAGATAGTCGAAGTCGACGATGCGTCCGCTCTCGTCGCGGACCGATGCCAACCGGACCCACGGGTCGAGGAAGCTGTCGAGGATGGCGTGCTGGCGGTCTCGTGCCTGTTCGACCGTGGCCAGGGCGATGACCTCGTCATGGACGTCGCGCAGCGCGGCCACGGTAGTGCGAACGCCAGTGGCCGGGTCAGCGCTGACCTTCGCGCACGTCTCGAACCAGCGGTAGCTCCCGTCCCCGCGACGCATCCGGTACCGCACCCGGCTGGTGAGCCCCGGCACTCGGGCGGCGCGCGCACCCGCGACCCGATCCCGGTCCTCGGCATGGACCAGGTCGAGCAGGTCCGAGCCGAGGAGGTCCGCGGGGTCGTGGCCGAGCACGTCGACCACCGAGGGGGAGATCCAGTCCACCAGGTTCCGACGCAGCCGGAACACCACGTCCGAGGCGTTCTCGGCCAGCAGCCGGAAGCTCTCCTCGCTCGCCTGCAGCGCGAGCTCGGCGCGGGTCCGTTCGTCGACATCGTGCAGGCCGCCGACCACCGACACGACCCGACCGACGTCGTCGAGCACGGGACGCTCCCGCACGTCGATCCACCGCATCCGGCCGGGGAAGCCGACCCGGACCTGGACCGAGGACGGCGAGCCACCCGCGACCCGAGCGACGTGCGCGTCGATCAACACCAGGTCTGCGGGATCGACGAAGGCGAGCAGATCTCGACCCAGGATCCGGCCGGGATCGAGCCCGAGCACCCTGGTCACCGACTCCGACACCCACGTCAGCCGAGCATCGACAGTGCGTTCGAACACGACGTCGGAGGCATTCTCAGCCAGCAACCGATACCGGTGCTCAGAGACCTCGAGGCGTTGCTGAGCCTCGACCTCGTCATTGACATCACGACTCGTGACAGCCGCGTGCGTCGCCTGCCCGGCATCGTCCCGGGCCACGATCACGACCGAATCGAGCCAGCAGTAGGAGCCATCGACGCGCTCACTCCGGTGGCGGATCCGCACCGTTGGAGCGCCCGCGTCGGCTCGTGCGATGACCTCGGCCGTCATCGCAAGGTCATCGGGGTGCAGAACCTCCAGGATCGACCTGCCGGTGTAGTCCGCCACCGTCCATCCGAGCACCGCGGTGACCGAGGGCGACACCCACTCGATCCGCCCGTCGCGGTCGACCACGGTGACGACGTCGGAGGACGCCTCAGCGAGGCGACGGAACTGGGCGGTCGCGAATGCGGCTGCGTCCTGCGCAACGACACGAGAAGTGACATCCATGACCTGGGCGATGAAACAGTCGACGCCGCCCTCGGCATTGCGAACCGCGGTCACGGCGAGCTCCCCGTGGCGCACAGTCCCGTCGACGAAGAGGAACCGCTTGGTGTGCTGGTAGCGGTCACGGTGCCCGGCCGCGATCTCGTCGAGCTGGGCCCGGTCCCACGGGGCATCATCTGGATGGGTCACGTCCACCCAGGACAACGCCTTCAGTGACTCCAGGTCGCGACCCATGAAGTCACACATGCTCTCGTTGGCCTCGAGCACCCGGCCGTCCGCGGACACGAGGCACAGAGCAACGGGTGAGTCCATCATCACCCGCCAGAAGTCCAGCGCCGCCAGCACCCCAAGCGCGCCCCCCGCCGCGCCCTCCTCTGGTTTCCATCGCCCGGATGGCACCGGGCCGAGGTCATCGGGGGCGCGACCGGCATCAACCGTGCCGCTCATCGATGCACCTCCCCAACCCGTGGATACGCCTTTGGACTATCGACGCCGAAAGGCACCGTCTCAACCGAGAGTGGCAGGCCGGCAGGCGGAATGCCCAAGCTGGCCGTGGTGCACGTGTCTCTCAGGCTCCGCGCATCGACTTACGACGCCCTTGGAGCGGGCGCACGATGAACGCTGTAGGGGATGCCGGGGCTCGGTGGACTGCAGCGACGCAGCACGGAAAGCCCCCCCCGGTGGCGAGCACCCGTACCGCGTGCGCTGGCCTCCGCGAAGCGAGGTGATCGGCGACAGCCTCGGGGTCGACGCCGCAGTGTGTGTGCTGCATCAGCTCCCGTCGCGTGACGGGGGTGCCCACGCCGCCACGGTTCGCCATCGAGTGCTCGGGCCTCGGGGGCAGCGAAGGTGGCAGCGAAGGTGGCAGCGCACCGGGTTGGGCTGGTTCCCGCTGAGTGCCACTGACCTGGGCTGATGTCCTGACCTGCGGGTATGCTCACGACCGGACGAATCCTCTGTGGCGCAAGGGCCCGAGCCGCTCGTCCAGTCCCGTCGCTCACCCCGCACGAAGTGGTCCATCCCGTCAGGGACGGGCTTCTTCGTCGCTCGTGAGGTTGCCCGTGGCGGTGCGGCGCTCGGGGATGCGCCGTGGCGGCGGCGGCGCGTGCGATGAGGTCGGCAGGTGCCGAGTCCTCCCCGCCGGCGGCGACCCCGATGCTGATCGTGGGCATGATGACCGCCTCGTTCATCCGCCCCGGCCGCCCGACGGCAGTCGCAAGCTTCACGGCGACGTCGTCGGCGTGCTCGTCGCCGAGGTCGCAGGACAGAACGGCGGCGCCCTCCCCGGCTCGACGGACGACGCCGAACAGCCGCTCGCGACGTCCTGCAGCCCGGCACCGTTCATCCGCCGGGTGAGCGGGTCAGTGGTGGCGCGCTCGGCGAGCCGTTCGCGGTGCCGGTGCGCCTCGGGCACGTCGCGCCAGGTGAGCGACAGCCGAGCTTCTCATCGGCCCGCCTGGCCCGATCCGTCGCCTCGCGCTAGCTCGTCGCCGCGATCGCCGTGGCGAGGAACCCGAGGCGGTGCACCTCGTCGTCGCCGAGAAGCGACACGGTGACGTCGACGTGCGTGATGCCGGCGATCGTCGTCCGGGTCAGCTCCTCCTCGGTGCGACCGAGCATGCGGCAGGCCGCGACGTCCGCCCCGGAGATGCTGCCGTCCAGGGAGCCGAGGAACAACGCCACCGCGGGCTGCTTCGCGGCAAGGCGATAGACGTCCGTGTCGAGCTCGCTCATGGCGTTGGCCGCGGCCGGGTGCGTCGTTCCATCCCGGCAGACCTGGGTCGGCCGGACAACGTCATGACGTCGCGCTGTCGAGGGTGGCGTGCCTCGGCTCCGGTGGGCCGGGGGTACCCGTGCGCGCGTGGAGCGACTGATCGGGCGCCCAATCGGCGGCGAGGGCCAGAAACGCATCGACCACGGCCGGCTCGAAGTGACCGCCACGGCCAGACTCGATGAGCTCCAGCGCTTCGGCGTTCGTCATCGGCCCGCGATAGGGACGCTCGGAGGTGACCGCGTCGTACACGTCGACGATGGCGAACAGGCGAGCTGACTGTGGGATCTCCGCTCCGACGAGGCCACGGGGATAGCCTGAGCCGTCCCACTTCTCATGGTGGCAGTAAGGGATGTCCACGGCGTCGGACAGGTGCGCCACACCCACCAGGAAGGCAAGTGCGAGCTCAGGGTGCCGTCGCATCTGGGCCCATTCCTCGTCGGTGAGCGGACCCGCCTTACGCAGGATCTCGTCCGGGACGCCCATCTTCCCGATGTCGTGCAGCGTTGCTCCCCAACGGATCGCGCGCAGCTCATCACCCTGGATGCCGACACTGCGGGCCAGGTCCACCGTCAGCTGGGTGACCCGTTTGGTGTGATCTGCCGTCGAGCGGTCGCGCAGGTCCAGTGCAGCTGCCCAGCCGGCTAGCGTCTCGTCGAAGACCTCCTCGAGCTCGGCCTGAGCCCGACGCTGGCGGCCGTCCTGGGCGGCCACCAAGAGATACAGCCCGGCGGCGGTGACGAACACGAAAGTCAGTCCCTTGGCGTCCTCGATGGTCAGCCGGGCCGGACCAGCGGGGGACGCTTCGGCGGACAGCCGGTCCGTGATGAGGATCCAGGACCCTGCGAGGACGGCGTAGGCCAGGGCGACCCTCGCCGCAGCCTTGCTCCGCCACCGACTCATCGCATCCTCCCAACCCTCAGGGTCCGCGACCCTCCCGTCGATGTCCATTCCGATGACCCTGGCCCCTGCCAGGTGATCGCCCGGGCGCGTCACCGGGGACGATCTCCATCGCGTCTCCACACTGCCTCCACGCCTTCGACAACCTCCAGCCCGATGCTCTCCCTGCACAGCAACGTTTCCAGTGCCTCGGAGGGTGATGAGTCATGTCGATCGAGAACCCCGCACCGCCGACCCGCAGGGGCGGGGTCCCTCACGGCGGCCGGCGCGAGGTACCCCGACGATCTGCCTCCTGGGGAGCTCGAACACGACTCGTGCGGCACTCGCTGCAGGCGGTGGTCCTCGGCTACATCGGGTGGCTCGTCGCCAGCCGAGCGGTGTCTGACGGGGCGTCACCGGAGTCGCTGTGCCCCTTCGGCGGGTTCGAGACGCTATGGACATGGATCACCACGGGCCGCACGGTGGCTCACACCCACCCCGCAAACCTCGCGCTGGCGCTGGCGGTCACAGTCATGGCGCTGGTCGGGCGCGGGAGCTTCTGCGGCTGGCTCTGCCCGCTCGGCACGATCCAGGAGGCCCTGTACGGCGTGGCACGAGCCCTGGGGCACGCGGTCCCTGCGCTCGGTCGCTGGCAGCGTCGTCCTGCTGGGCCCGGCTGGCGCAAGGCTGACGCGGTGCTGCGTCAAGGCCGATGGGTCGTGCTCGCCATCGCGCTCGGTGGCGCGGCACTCACGGGGACGATGCTCTTCCGCGAGGTCGACCCCTGGTCGGCGCTGTTGGCGATCGCCGAGTTCGAGCTGAGCCTGGCGTTCGTCGTCCTGGGCGGCATGCTGGTCCTGTCCTTCGTGGTCCCCCGGCCGTTCTGCCGCTACGCCTGCCCGCTCGGCGCCGTGCAGGGCCTGATCGGCTACGCCTCGCCCACAGCCCTCCAGCGCGACGCCGATGCCTGCCTGGGATGCGACCTGTGCACTCGCGCGTGCCCCATGGCCCTGCCGGTCGACCGGAGCACGCGCGTCACGAGCGCGCAGTGCATCGGATGTCTCGAGTGCGTCGCCGCCTGCCCGAGCCAGGATGCGCTCGGCGTCTCCGTGGCTCTGCCGTGGCCCGCTCACCGGGCTGTCGACGGTCCCGACACTCACGACCAGGAACTGGTCCGATGACATCCACCGCCGGTTCCACCGATCTGAGCGTGCTTCGGCTGCCAGCACGTTCCCGCGCCGTCCCGACGGCCACCCGGGTGGCGACACGTCGGGCGCCGGCGATCGTGATCCCCCTTCTCGCCGTGCTGCTGGGCGGTGGTGTGGTCGTCGCCGCGCAGGCCAGCGGACACTGGGCCACCACCGGCCGGGACGCCATCTCGGGGGGCAGTGGCACCGGGGCCGGCGCGCAAGGAGGCGTCGACGGATCGGGATCCGGTGCCGGCGCTGACACCAGCGCACTGCCCGCGACCCCTGACGACGTGAAGGGCTGGATGACCCTGCAGATGGTGCTCGACGCCACGTTCCCCGGCGTGACGGAGGCCGGGCTGCGAACAGAGTTCGGCATCCCCGCCTCGATCAGTCTCACGACGCCGTTGAAGGACCTGGACGGAGTCCTCACCGGATTCGACGTGGCGTCGCTTCGCACGTGGCTGAACGCCGCGACGTAGCGAGGGTTCGGGATTGGCGCGGGCCCGACCCGCTGGTCGACGTCCCAGCACTCACCCGGTGCCGCCTCTCGTTCCGCTCTTCTGATCGGCGTCGCGGGGCAGGGGGTGCCACCGTGGTGGGAACCAGGGAGCCTTCATGCTCATCACCCGCTCCGCCTCGACGCGCCGCGCCTCCACCTCTCCGATCTCCCGACCTCGGCGCGGCAGGGCGGCGGCCGTCACTGTGCTCACGGCCGGGGTCCTCGTCGTCTCCGTTCTGTCCCCGGCGGTCGCCGCGCCAACCTCCGCACGGCCCGCCTCGGGCTCCCCGGCGGCCGGCGCATGCCAGACCTCCTACCCGCTCCCGCACGGAACCGGGCTGGCCGGGCTGGCGCTCGACTCGCACGGCAACGTCTACTCCACGAACACCACGAGCGGCACGGTGTCGAAGTTGACGCCGTCTGGTCAGCTCATCGACCCGTGGGCGACGATCGCACCGGTCGGCACCACTGCTCCCGCTCCTGGCGGCATCGCGATCGACGCGTCGGGTGATGTCTACGTCGCCAACAACGGCACGAGCACGATCACCAAGCTGAGCGGTGGCACGTCCGGCGCCGTCGTGACCACCTATGCGCTGCCGGCCGACTCCGATCCCGAAGGTCTCGCGGTCGACGCGTCCGGCAACGTCTACGCGACGACGACGCAGAACGTGCTGAAGGTGGCACCCGACGGCACGGTGACGACCTACCTGGTGGGCACCACCTTCCTCGGACTGATGCTTCCGTGGTCCATCACCGTCGATACGAGCGGCACGAGTACCAACGGCACGGTCTACGTCGTCAACTGGGCCATGCCCAGCCAGCTCACCGTGAGCTCGAACTCCATCTCGCGGCTGACCCCCGCCGGGGTCTGGGATCCGCAGTGGGCCCTGCTGCTGCCCGACATGATGCCCGAAGGCATCACCGTCGACTCCCACGGCAACGTGTTCGTCGTGAGCGAGCCGGGAGCCGGGAGCGCCTACCAGGCCAACGGCGGCGTCGACAAGGTGACGCCCGCAGGGGCAGTCACGCTGAACTGGGGCAACCTGGGCAACCTCAGCGAGGTCGAGGGTCTCACGATCGACGAAAGCGACAACCTCTACACCGTCGACGTCGACAAGAACACCGTCATGGAGGTGACCCCGGCAGCGGCCGTGACGACGGTCTGGGCGCAGTTCGCCAGCGGCACGTGGCCGAGCAGTCCCCTCGCCGACCCGGCTGGCGATGTCTACGTCGCCGAGCCGAACGCGAATGCGATCGTCCGCGTGCAGAGCCACGACGTGCCCACCGTCGTGACCGGCATCAGCCCCACGAGCGGTACGGCGTTCGGCGGCACGCCCATCACGATCACCGGCACCGGCTTCGCGGGTGCGACCGCCGTGTCCTTCGGTGCGACACCTGCTGCGGCCTACACCGTCAACGCTGCGGGCACGCGGGTCACCGCGACGAGCCCGGCGTCGAGCACGGGTGCGGTCAACGTGAGCGTCACGAATGCGTGCGGCACGTCCCCTGTCACGGCTGCCGCGACCTACACCTTCTACGTCATACCTCCGGGCATCCCCGGAGGCCAGCTCGTCACCACGTATCCGCTGGCCCCGGGTGCGGCACCGTTCGGCATCACCAAGGACCCAGCCGACAACATCTACACGGCCAACTCCGGCACCAACACGGTGTCGCGGCTCAGCCCCACCGGAGTGCTCACCGATCCCTGGGCGACGATCGTGCTCGGCGTCGACGCGGTCATGCCGACGGGCATAGCGACCGACGCCTCGGGCAACGTCTACGTCGCCAACTACTACGGCAGCACGGTCGCGCTCGTCACGCCCGGCGGGACCGTCTCGAGCTGGTGGGCCTCCCTCAACGCGAACGCCAGCCCGCAGGGCGTCGCGGTGGGTCCCTCGGGGGTCGTCTACACCGCCAACAAGAACGGCACCATCTCCCGGATCACGCCCCAGCCCTCACCGGCCGTACCGCTGGTCACCGAGAAGTGGGGCGTCCTCTCCGGCGCCGACTTCACCGGCGTCGTCGTCGACGGCGCGGGCAACGTGTACGCGTCGAGCACGACGCTCAGCGACTCGACCAACAGCCTGAGCGCGTTCAGCGCTGCGACGGGGGCTGTGTTGTGGACCTTGCCGGTCGGGAAGCAGCCGGCCGCCGTCGCACTCGACGCCGACGGCAACGTCTACGTCGTCAGCTCACAGGGCGGCACCCTCAGCCAGCTGAGCGCGTTCGGCTCGGCGAACTGGACCAGGCCAGTCGGCCCAGGGCCTTACGGCGTCGCCGTCGACGCGGCGGGCAACGTCTACACCGCCAACTTCGCCCTCGACGGTACCAACAACACAGTCTCGAAGGTGACGTCCGCGGGCGTCGTCACAGCGGCGTGGGCCACGCTCGATGCCGGCGCCGGCCCGCGTGCGGTCGTCGTCAGCTCGAAGGGCATCGCCTACACCGCGAACTACACCGAGAGCGCGATCTCGCGCATCCTCCCGGCCGTCGCGCCGACGGCTGTCGCCGGCGACGGGCAGGTCAGCGTCACCGTGGTGGCGCCTCGCGCGGGAGACCCGCCCATGTCCTACGCCGTGACCGCGGTGCAGGACCCGACGAAGACGTGCACCGTGACGGGTCCCACCGGGACGTGCGTGGTGACCGGGCTGACCGATGAGACGGCGTACGCCTTCACCACGACGGCGTCCAACGCCGGCGGTACGTCGGCGGTGTCGCTGGCGTCGAACGTGGTGACGCCCAGCCCCGACGCCGTGACGGCGCCGCGCATCACCGCGCGCATCGTCGGCACGCGCAACGCGGCCGGGTGGTTCGCCGCCCGCCCCTCGATCGTGTTCACCTGCACACCGGGATCGGCACGGCTCACGACCGTGTGCCCCGGTCCCATCGTCGTGGGCGAGGGCCGAGGCCAGTCGCTGTCGCGCACGATCCTCGCAGCCGACGGCGGCCACGCGGCCGTCCACCTCACCGGACTCAACATCGACCTCACGAGGCCGTCGGTCGCAGTGCACGGCGTCAGGGCCGGGCACGCGTTCGCCGGATCACCACTGGGACGATTCAGCTGCGTCGCGTCCGACCGCCTGGCCGGACCGGCATCCTGCAGCGTCTCGGTACGGCGCATCATCGCCCCCAGCGCGCCGCGCTACGTCGCATCCTGGCGCTTCACCGCGATCGGCCGCGACCGCGCCGGGCACTCGACAGCTGTCACCGGCACCTACACGACCGGCTCGTTCGGGCTCTCGGGCCTCGCCGCCGGTCGCGACGGAACGATCCGCGTGACCCCTGGCTCCCGCTACCCGCTCCAAGCCAGGATCGGTGGGCGCACGGCGCCCCGCCTCTACTACGCGCGCCCCGCCGGCCACGACCGGGCCGCGATGCCCTACCAGCGCGGTCCGCTCCTGCGTGGTGACACGACCGGCGTGTGGTCGCAGACGGTCACCATCCCCGCGCTCGGCTCGATCACCTCTCGCTACTGGAACATCGGCATCCGGACCCCGGACGGCCGCCTGCACGTGCTCACGCTGGACCTGGGCCCGCGGGCCTGATCGCTGCCTGGAGACAGACGAGTCCAGACCGGCCGCCAGCTCAGCTTGTTGAGCGGCGGCGTCGAGCGGAGGAGACTGGCGGAGCAGGGACGAATCGAACGAATCGAACGGTGGACCATGAACGCCGAGAAGCACGTCAGCACCACGATCACTGTCGCCGACGCACACACGAACCACTCCCGCCCCAGGCCGACGGTCCGGAACAACACACGTATCGTCGTCGGATTCCCGTTCTCTTCCGTGCACGTCGAGGAGGACACCGTCACCCAGTCCGAGCTGGCACGTCTGGTGGCGCTGCTGAGCCGAGCTCTGGCCGACTCCGCCCCCGCCGAGACGTTCAAGGGCATCGCGGAGGCAGCCGAGGACCTCACGGCCGAGCTGGGGATCACCGCCTCCTGACGCCGACGGCCCTTCGTCGTCGTCATCGCAGGTTCGACGTCGTACTGCGCCTAGATGCCGCCGGTGTCCAGTTTGACGCCCCTCCGAACGTGAATTCTGTGGCTCGACTGAGCCTTTGATGTGCGCCGTCCGAGGACCCTCAGTACTCTCCGCACATCGACTCACCCAGGGGGGTGGCCGTGACAACTACTCACGGTGACAAGGGAAATCACGCCGGTGACGATGACGCGCGGATCGCGTCACGTGCCGACCACGACGACTCACGGGTCGGGCCGCTCGGGCGCTCGGACCACCAGCACTCACCGCATCGGCGCCGACTGGCACTCGGCACCGCATTCGTCCTCGGGGCAGCCGGCATGTTCGCCGCCGGCGCCTCCACGGGCATCGGGCGGTCCAGCACCGAGCTGGTCGCCTCCACCACCGCGATGACCGGCATGGACATGTCCGACGCCGACGTGGCGGCCACGGACGCGTCGACCAGCACGACGTCCACGGGAGTCAGGTCAGCGGCGACTGGTGCGGACACTCTGCCTGCCACCGGCACCTCGGCGATGTCGATGACGGGCGAAGGCTACTGGGCCAAGGTGGCCGGAGCGCCCTACCGTCGGACGGGCGTCGTACGGACCTACTACATCGGCGCCGACGAGGTCGTATGGGACTACGCGCCCACCGGCAGGAACCAGATCACCGGCCAGCCGTTCGACCCGGCCGCGGACGTCTTCGTGACGTCGGGCCCAGGTCGCATCGGGTCGACCTATACGAAGTGCCTGTACCGGGAGTACACCAGCTCGGCGTTCGGCACCCGCAAGAACCGCGCCGCCCGAGACGCCTACCTCGGCTTCATGGGACCGGTCCTGCGGGCCGAGGTGGGCGACACCATCATGTCGTGTTCCGCAACAGGTGTGCGATACCAGCCAGCGTGCACCCGCACGGCGTCTTCTACGCGAAGGCCTCCGAGGGTGCGCCGTACGCCGACAACACGTCGGGGAAGGACACCTTCGACGACGGAGTCCCGACCAACGGGCGGCACACCTACACCTGGCTCGTGCCCGAGCGGGCCGGACCTGGGCCGCAGGACGGCAGCTCGGTCATGTGGATGTACCACTCGCACACCGACGAGGTCGGCGACACCTACGCCGGAATGCAGGGGTTCATGGAGGTCACCGCCCGCGGCATGGCACGTGCGGACGGCAGCCCCAAGGACGTCGACCGCGAGGTGTTCGAGCTGTTCTCGGTGATGAACGAGAACCAGAGTCCCTATCTCGACGGCAATGTTCGCCGGTTCGCCCAGAAGCCGTATGCGCCACCGGGGGATGAGGAGTTCGACGAGTCCAACCTCATGCACTCCGTCAACGGCTACGTCTTCGGCAACCAGCCGATGCTCACGCTGCGCAAGGGCGAACGTGTTCGGTGGTACCTCATGAGCATGGGCACGGAGGTCGACCTGCACACGCCTCACTGGCACGGGAACGACGTGCTCTCGATGGGGATGCGGATGGACGTGGTCAACCTGCTACCGGCGTCGATGGTGACCGCCGACATGGTGCCGGACAACCCGGGGACCTGGCTGTTCCACTGCCACGTCAACGACCACATCACCGCGGGCATGATCACGCGCTACCGCGTCATCGACGGATGAGCGCTGTCGTCGCTCATGACCGGAGCGAGCGCTCACCCCGCAGTCTCCGGCCATGAGCGACGGCGGGGATACACGCTGTCTGCACCGGGGTATCGACACCCTCGTCGGTACAGGAGACCGGCTTGCGATACGACTGGGAGGAGGTTGCCCTGAGGACCCTCGACCGGACGACGAGGCGAACCATGCGCGTCGTGGTCGGCGGCGGCTCCGAGGTGGTCGCCACCCTGGTGTCCTCGCCCATCACGAGACGCCGCTACAACGCCTGAGGGCGCGGATGATGCCGATGATGCCGAGGCTCCGCACCCACGGCAGGCGACGACCTGGTGATCGACCCCCGGTTCGGGTACACCCGGGAGATCAGGATCGACGCGCGGCCGGACACGGCGTGGTCCTGGCTGGTCCAGATCGGGCAGGGACGCGGCGGGCTCGCGACCCGGCTCGTCCGATGTCATCCGTATGTCCTGCTTGCGCTCGTCGAGCCTCATGTGGCACGTCGTCGAGCCGATCGCCCTCGTGACAGAGCGGGAGATGCCGCGCGGCCTCACGTCATGGCCGAGGGGCCACGAGGAGGCTGGGTCCGGTAGCGGTCGACGAGGCCGACGACGAGCGGCTGACCGCTTCGCCGTCCGCCTCGTGACGCGCGATGGGTCAGACAGCCGGAGGCGTCGGGCTCGGCGGCGGGGTCGGGTTCGTGTCGGTGACGGTGAAGCAGTCACGACCCGCGAGGCCCTTGGCCGTCTTGAGCACCGGCAGCGTGGCCGGGTTCGCGTCATCGACCTTGACGACACTGAGGCAGTACATCGCCGGCGCTGCACCCTGGGGCACGGTGATCGTCCCGAGCCAGTTGCTCACGACCTTGCTCTTGCCGACCCGTCGGGTGGCAACCACGAAGGTGGTGGCGGGCGTGCCGGTGGCCTTCTCGATGACGATGAGCTTGACGGTCGTCGGGTCGAACTTCTTGTCGAAGTCCTTCACCTGGACGCGCACCTTGATGAAGGCGGGAGCCAGCGTGACGTCGTAGGTACTGGTGTGGCCGACGTAGCCGAGGGCGCTGATGAGGAAGCGCGGCGCGGGGGCCTTGGCGTGGCTGGCCGCTTGCGTCGTGGCGAGCGGGGCTGCGAGCAGGGCCGCGGCGGCAGCCGAGGCGACGAGGGTTCGGGTGGGGCGCATGGCAGGGATCCTTCCGTGGGCGACGACGCGAGCGCCGGTTCACCCCGGGAACGGCAGCACCCCCGCGACCGTTACGAGGACGGGCCACGGGTCACCCGAACGGCGCAGTGCTGAGCACGATCCGATCGGCCCGGCAACGCGGTGTTCACCACTGGACACACGGCGTGATGACCGTCGGCGCGGTCCCGGGACCTTCCCCGCGGCCGCTCCGGGAAGAGTCCGCTGGTCGCGCCGCCACTGTCAGGCGGTCGGCATCGCGAGGACGTCGAGACCACGCTTGATCACCTCGTTGGCGATGATGAGTCTCTGGATCTCCGAGGTTCCCTCCCAGATGCGGTCGACCCGGACCTCGCGGTAGATCCGCTCGACTGCGAAGGACCGGTCGTAGCCGCGTCCGCCGAAGATCTGCACGCACCGGTCGGCCACCCGCCCGGACGCCTCCGAGGCGGAGAGCTTCGCGATGGAGGCCTTCGCGTGCATGGTCTTGGGGTCACCACCGTTGTCGATCTCCCACGCGACCTGGTGGTAGTACGCGCGGTTGACGGCGATGTCGACGGCACAGTCGGCGAGCATCGCCTGGATCATCTGGAACGCGGCGATGGGCTGACCGAACTGCTCGCGCCGCGTCGCCCAGTCCCGGGCGAGCTGGAGGGCGCGCTCGGCGGCACCGATCGTCCGGGCCGCGATCCCGAGCCGCTCCTCGACGAACCACTCCTTGGTGAGCTCATACCCCTCCCCGATCCTCCCGAGCACGTTGCCCTCGGGCACGAACACGTCGGTGAACTCGATCTGTGGATGTCCGAAGACGGGCGTGTGCATGAACACGGGCGTGTGGACGGTCTCCAGCCCGGGCGAGTCCTTGTCGACGAGGAACAGCGTCGGCGCTCTGTCCGCCCCCGCCAGCGCATGCACGATGAGGAAGTCCGCGATGTCGCCGCACGTGACGAACCACTTCTCGCCGTTGATGATCCAGCCGCCGTCGACACGCGTCGCCGTCGTCGAGATGGCGGCCGCGTCCGAACCGGCGTCGGCCTCGGTGGTGGCGTAGGCGTCGCGCTTCTCACCGCGGATCACCGGGAGCAGGTACTTCTCCCGCTGCTCCGGGGTCGCGTGGACCAGCACGTTGGCCGGCCACCACGGGAAGTCCCAGAGGCAGTTGGTCGCCTTCCCGATCTGCTCCTGGACGATGACCGTGTCGACGGTCGAGAGACCTGCTCCCCCGAGCTCGACCGGCATGTTCATCGCCCACAGCCCGGCGTCGCGTGCGCCCTGCTCGAGCTCGCGCTGGATCTCCTTCGACAGGCGGCCGCCGGAGAGCTCGACCGCCTCCTCGTGGACCATGAGCGTCTCGGTGTACACCGCCGCGCGACGCTGCAGCTCGACCTGCTCGGGCGTGTAGGAGAACTCCATGATGTGCCTCTCGATCGTGGACGTGAACATCATCGTCGTCGGGACTGGTTGCGGTGGTTGCTGTTCCGGCGCTCAGCCGGACGGTTGCGATTCCGCGAGTGGTACGGCGCGCGCGTCGAGGGCAAGGACGCCGTTCGGCCCGGCGAACACGGGATTCACCTCGAGCTCGACCAGCTCCGGGTGGGCTGCCGCCACGGCGGCGACCGCCGACACGATGGCGGCGAGCGCCGGCATGTCGACACCGGGCCGCCCGCGGACGCCGTCGAAGACCGCGGCGCCTCGCAGGGACCGCAGCAGGTCCTCGGCGGTCGCGGGCGACACCGGTGCGAGCGCGAACGCGACGTCGGCCACGACCTCGGTGAGCACCCCGCCCAGCCCGACCATGACGACGGGGCCGAACCGAGGATCCTCATGGACCCCCACGATCACCTCGACGCCCTGCGAGGTGTCGGCCATCGCCTCGACGGTCACGGCCGGCGGGTCGAGGCGCGAGACGAGATCGCGGTACGCACTGACGACAGACTCCTCCTCACCGAGGTGAAGCAGGACGCCACCCGAGTCTGACTTGTGCAACAGCCCCATCGCCTTGAGCACCAACGGATACGGCGGTTCCCCCGATGCCAGGACCGCCTTGAGGTCAGCCTCGTCCCGGACGACGGCGAGCGAAGGGAACGGAACGCCGTGCGCCGCGAGGAGCGCCCGCGTTGCGACGTAGCCGGTGTCCACCATCGGGGTGTCGGACGCCGGCACGGCGAGCGGGTCAGCCTCGGCCGGGTGGAGCGGGCGGCTCACTGCCGCGAGGGCCCGGGCCGCCTCGGCGATCCCGCGGTAGACCGGGACCCCGACACCACGGAGGACGTCGACGCTCGGGCTTCGGGGGAACATCGACTGCAGGACGACCGGTTTGTCGTGCGCGCGGATGACACGGGCCGCCTCACCGGCGGCGACGACCTCGCGCGGCCCGAGGGAGCCGGGGAGCAGTGCGTAGCCGCCGAAGTAGCCGATCCAGAGCACGGAGTCGACCTCGTCGGACTCCAGGAGCCGCGCCAGCCCGCGGGGGTAGGACCCGGGGTCCTGCTCCCCTGCACCCGCGAGGTCGACCGGGTTCAGGGTGCTCGAACGCTCCCACATCGCCGCTCGCAACGAGTCGCCCAGCCCGTCGGACAGCAACGGCACCTCCATGCCGATGGCGTGCAGCGCATCGGATGCGATCGCGCCGTAACCGCCGCCGTCGGTGAACACGGCGGTGCGCCGCCCGGAGGTACGCCGTCCGCCCGCGATGGCGACGAGCACGTCGACCATCTCGACCGGCGAGTGCACGCGCAGCACGCGGGCGGCCGAGCAGGCGGCGTCGACGACGCGGGTCGGACTGGTGAGCGAACCCGTGTGCGACGCCGCACTGCGGACCGCCGCCGCGCTGCCGCCCGGGGCCAGCAGCACCACGGGCTTGCCGACAGCTGCCAGCTCCCGGGCGGCCGAGACGAAGGCACGGCCGTCGCGCACGTCCTCGGCGTAGATAGCGACCGCGGTCGTCCCCGGGTGCCCAACGCACGCACGCATCAGATCCGCCAGGGAGACGTCGGACTGGTTGCCCAGCGACACGAAACGCGAGACGCCGAGCCCCTGCCCGTGCAAGAGGTCGTCGATGTCGATGGCGACGTTCCCGCTCTGGGAGAGGATCGCCACCGATCCTGGGTGGAACGTCTCGGACGCGAGCTGTAGGGACGTCGTCGTGTCGACGACACCGAGGCAGTTGGGGCCGACCAGCGCGGACCCGGCCGCACGGACCCGACGTACCGCCTCTGTCTCGAGCGCGCGCCCGGCAGCGGAGGCCTCCGCGAGTCCAGCCGTGACGGCGACGATCGCCCTCGCCCCGACGGCGAGGGCGTCGTCGATCGCGTCGAGGAACCCGGCGACCGGGACGCAGATCGCGACGAGGTCGACCGTGCCATCGACGTCGCGCAGGCTCGTGTGCGCGACCTGCCCGAGCACCTGGCCCCCGCGCCGGTTGACCAGGTGGACGACGCGCCCGCCGCCCGCGGAGAGCACCTGACGGGCGAGGTAGTGCCCCCACTTCGCGGTGTCGTCGCTCGCGCCGACGATCGCGACCGACCCGGGGTCGAACAGCGCGGAGAGGTCGCGCGGCGGGGCGGTCGGCTCCGCCGAGGTGAGCGTCCGGCTCATCGAGTCCCCTGCTGGTTGCGGGCCGACGTCGTTGAGTCGGCCGATCGGACGGATCACGCCGGGGAGACCTCCCGGCAGCGCGCGCCGGTCCCTCGTCGTGACCCGCGGAGCGGGTACGACCCCGGGTCGAGGAGGCGGTGGGGGGCGGCCTCGACGCTCCCGCTGTGATCCTTGACACAGGGTGAGGGTGACCTTAGCGTGCGCCTGACTGATCGGTCAGTAAGCCCGCGGGGCAGGGAGGAGATCCGGTGATGGCCGCCCTCCCAGCAGCCCCGGGCGCCGACACCCGCACGCGCATCCTCGAGGCGACCGCGGAGCGCATCGCCGAGGACGGCATCGTCGCCGTCCGCATGGCGACGATCGCGCGGGCGGCCGGCGTCTCCACGGCCCTGCTGCACTACCACTTCGCCACCAAGGAGCACCTCTTCGAGCAGGTGCTCCGGCACTCCTACGAGTCGGCGACCGTGCTCGACCAGGAGGCCCTACGCAGCTCCGGGTGGCCCCCAGCCGAACGGCTCGCGCAGTACCTCGACCGCTGCCTGCCGAGCGACGACGCCCTCGCGCACGACTGGATGCTCTGGCAGGAGTTCGCCCTCGTCTCGCTGCGCGACCGCGATGTCGCGATGGTCTACGCCGCCCTGAAGCAGGGCGACATCGACAGCCTCGCCGGAATCATCCGCGACGGCATCGCCGACGGCTCGTTCCGTCCGTGCGACTCCGAGACCGTTGCCCGCACGGCAGTGGCGCTCTGCGACGGGATCGGCACCAGGGTCCTGTCCGACGACCCTGGCACGTCTCTCGCCGACGCTCGACGGATCGTCGCCACGACGATCGGGTCACTGATCGGCCACGGTTCCCCGCTCCCCCTTCCGGGAGTCGGGCCGACTGATCCACCCTCCTTCCCCATACAGGCAGAACCGTCCACCCTTCGAGAGGCTCACCGATGACACTCCCGACGTCTGGTCCCGCCCTCGACCGACGCGACTTCCTGCGGGGCGCCCTCGGTCTCGGTGCACTGGCGGCCCTCGCCGGCTGCGGCTTCTCCGGCGGCGACGCCACCGCGAGCGCCAGCGCGAGCGGTGCGTCGGCGTCGCTCGCCCCGGCAGCGAAGGCGACGATCGACGGCGACCTCGTCTACTTCAACTGGGCGGAATACCTCGACCCCGACGTCCTGAAGGGGTTCCAGAAGGAGTACGGCGTCAAGATCATCGAGACCAACTACGACTCCTACCCGAGCATGATGGCCAAGCTCAGCTCGGGAAACGAGTACGACGTCGTCTTCCCGGGGTCCAAGGAGGTTGCGCAGCTTCGGGCGGCGTCGAAGCTTCAGCGGATCGACAAGGCGCAGCTGAAGAACGCCGACCAGGTCTTCGGTGTCAACCCCTACTTCGACGACCCGTGGTACGACTCGAAGTCCGACTACTCGGTGCCGTTCACGATGTACAAGACCGGCATCGCCTACCGCAAGGACAAGGTCACCACGATGTCCGGCTCCTGGAACGACATGTGGAACACGTCGGCGTCGGGCCACATCTTCGTCCTCGACGAGGCCGACGAGGCTATCGGCATGGCCGCCCTCAAGCTCGGCCTGGACATCAACACCATCAGCCCTGACGACCTGGCCAAGATCAAGGAAGCCCTCCTCGCCCAGAAGCCGCTGCTGCGCGGCTACTCCACAGACGACATCAACAACATGGCCGGCGGCAACGCGTGGATCCACCACATGTGGTCGGGCGACTTCCTGAACCTGGTGAACAACACCGTGAAGGACCCGGGGAACTACGAGTTCCTCGCGCCGAAGGAAGGGACTCCGCTCGGCTCGGACACCTACGCCATCCCTGCCAACGCGGCGCACCCCGGCACGGCGCTCGTGTTCATCGACTACCTCCTGCGCCCCGAGAACATCGACAAGAACGTCACCTACCTCGGCTACCCGATGCCGACGAAGTCGAGCGCCGCGGCGTTCGCGAAGGTGTCGGAGGGCCATCCCGCCTGCACGGTGACGGTCGAGGACCTCGGCAGGGCCAACGTGTTCAAGACCCAGACGCCCGAGGGCAAAGCCGCGCGCGACGCGATGTGGACCGAGGTGAAGGCCTCCTGATGGCGGCGTCCACCCGGGACACCGACGTCGAGCCAACCCGGACGCGACGCAGCGCGTCGCACACGCGACTGTGGGGCTGGCTGCTGCTACCCCCCGCCGCCTGGATGATGGCGTTCTTCGTCTCGAGCATCATCATCGTGGTGCTGCTGTCGTTCGGTCACGTCGGGCCCACCGGCCGGCCGGTCTTCGGTGCGAGCGGTGCCAACTACGCCGCCCTGTGGAACGAGACCTACCTCTCGGTGTTCCTGCGCTCGGTGGTGTACGCGTCCCTGACCGTGCTGCTGTGCCTGCTCATCGGCTACCCGGTCGCCTACACGATCGCGCTCCACGGTGGTCGCTACAAGAATGCTCTGGTGGCCGCTCTGGTCATCCCGTTCTTCGCCAGCTACCTCATCCGGATGTATGCCTGGTCGACACTGCTGTCCGACGAGGGCCTGGTCAACCAGGCGCTGCGCTGGTTCGGGCTTAGCGAGGGAGTGCGTTTCCTCAACACCCCCGGTGCCGTGGTCGCCGGCCTCACCTACGGGTTCGTCATCTTCATGGTCCTGCCCGTCTACGCCTCCCTCGAGCGGATGGACCTCGCCCTCATCGAGGCAGGCAAGGACCTCTACCACGGGCCCCTCCGGACGTTCTTCGCCGTCACGCTCCCGGCCACGCGGGCCGGCGTCCTCGGTGGGGTCCTGCTCGTGCTCCTCCCCGCCTTGGGCGACTTCGTGAGCGCCCAGCTCCTGGGTGGACCGAGCACGTTCATGATCGGCAACCTCATCCAGCAGCAGTTCTTCGAGAGCCAGAACCAGCCGTTGGGCTCCGCGCTCACCGTCGTGCTGATGATCGCGCTGCTCGTCTTCATGGTGTTCTACCTGCGCTCGACCGATCGTCAGCGCCGGGAGTCCTGATGACTACCCTCGATGCAGCCGCGGCGTCGTCCGCCACCCCGTCGGCCACGACGCCCGTCGCTCCCGCGCCGGCCCGCCGTCGACGTCGCTCCGTGGAGGGCAGGCCGCGCATCGCGGTGGCGTTCACCGCACTGTTCTTCGTGGTCCTCTACCTGCCGATCGTCGTGGTCGTGCTGTTCAGCTTCAACAGCCGGAAGTCCCTGTCGTCCTTCGAGTCCTTCAGCACGCGGTGGTACGTCCAGTTCTTCAACGACGACGCACTGCTGTCCTCGCTGCGCGCGAGCCTGGTCATCTCCGGCGTCGCCATGGTGGGGTCGCTCATCCTCGGCACGATGCTGGCGCTGGCACTGGAGCGGGTGAGCTCGCGTCCGAGCCGCATCCTGGGCACGACAGCCCTCGTGCCCCTCGTGACGCCGGAGATCGTCACCGGCGTGGCCGCCCTGCTGCTGTTCACCGGCCTCGGGATCAAGTTGTCGCTGATGACCGTCATCATCGCCGAGATCACGTTCTCGATCTCCTACGTCGCGGTCATCGTGCGCGGCCGGCTCTCGGCCATGTCCGACGATGTCGAGGAGGCGGCGCGCGACCTCGGCTGCACACCGTTCCAGGCGGTCCGGCTCGTGATCCTGCCCGCCATCCTCCCGGCACTCGTCGCCTCGGGTCTGCTCGTCTTCGCCCTCGTCTTCGACGACTTCGTCCTCGCCTTCTTCACCACCGGCGTCGACCCCCAGCCCCTGCCGGTGCGGATCTACTCCCAGATCCGGCTGTCGATCTCCCCCGCGATCAACGCCGTGGGCACGTGCATGATGCTCGTCTCAATCCTGCTCATCGCCTTCTCCCTCGTCGTACCTCGGCTGTTCGGCCGCCGGGACTCCGGGCTCGACCTCATCTCCGGAGGCTGACCACCGTGACCCACCCCGCCTCGGGCACGCCGGTGCCCGACGACGTCGCCATCCGCCTCGTCGGGCTGACCAAGCGCTTCGGCGGCACGACCGTCGTCGACCACCTCGACCTCGACATCCGCAAGGGCGAGTTCTTCTCCCTCCTCGGGCCTTCTGGCTGCGGCAAGACCACGACGCTGCGCATGATCGCCGGCTTCAGCGACGCGACGGAGGGCAGCGTGGTCCTCGGTGGCACGGACGTCACCTCGGTGCCGCCGCACAAGCGCAACGTCAACACGGTGTTCCAGAGCTACGCGCTCTTCGAGCACCTCGACGTTGCGGGAAACGTCGGATTCGGTCTGCGGCGCAAGGGCCTGGACAAGGCCGAGATCGCCCGACGTGTCACCGAGATGCTCGAGCTGGTGGAGCTCGGGGCGCGGTCGAAGTCGAAGCCGCGAGAGCTCTCCGGCGGCCAGAAGCAGCGCGTGGCGCTGGCGCGGGCACTTGTGAACCGGCCCGAGGTGCTGCTGCTCGACGAGCCGCTCGCCGCCCTCGACCTCAAGCTGCGGCGTCAGATGCAGGTCGAGCTCAAGAACATCCAGCGCGAGGTCGGCATCACGTTCGTCTTCGTCACGCACGACCAGGACGAGGCGCTCACGATGAGCGATCGCGTCGCGATCATGAACAGCGGCGTCATCGAGCAGTGCGGAACGCCCGAGGACGTCTACGAGCGGCCGCGCACCGCGTTCGCCGCCGGCTTCATCGGGACCAGCAACCTCATGACCGGCACGTACTCCGGCGGCGAGCTCACCCTCGCTCCGGGGATCACGGTTCCGCTGCCGGGGCACCCCGACCTCGTGGACGGGTCGACGACCAGCATCGCGGTACGGCCGGAAAAGATCTGGATGTATGAGTTCGAGCCGGCCATGGTGCGCATCGCGGGCACGGTCGTCGCGACGGTCTACCACGGCGCCACGACGCAGTACCTCGTCGACGTCGCCCCGGACGTGCGCGTCACGGTGCTCGAGCAGAACCTCGTCCGCTCGCGCAACGAGGACCGCTGGGCCGACGGCGACAGCATCGAGCTCGGCTGGCAGCCGGACCACGCCGTCGTCATCCACTGACTCGGCGCCGGCCGTGACCATGCGACGGGAGCCGCTCCCGCCGGCGATCCGAAGGATCGTTCTGCTCACCAGCGCCGTACTGCTCATGGACACGAGCTTCTACGCCCTGCTCTCGCCGCTCCTCGCGGGCTACGCCGACGCCGCCCACCTCGGCACGGCCTCGGTCGGCCTCCTCGTCGCGGCGTACCCGTTGGGGATGGTCGTGGGTTCGTTCCCGGCGGGTGCCCTCACCGCGCGCCACGGCCCACGCGCCGTGCTGGCGTCCGGGCTGGCGGTCTCGGCGCTCACATGTGTGATGTTCGCGACGGCGACGACGGGCCCGCAGCTGATCGGCTACCGGCTCCTGCAGGGTTTCGGCGGTGCCCTGTCGTGGACCGCCGCGTTCGTGTGGGCGTCGTCGGTGGCGCCGCCGGCCCGACGCGGGGAGATCATCGGGCGGATGCTCGGGCTCGCCGTCGTGGGCGGCATGCTCGGCCCGGTCCTCGGCGCCGTCGCCACGGTCGCGGGCGCGACGCCGGTGTTCCTCGCCCTCGGCGTGGCGCTCGCGGCTCTCGCCGCCGTCGGTGGCCGACAGCCACGCCCAGCCATGGCGGAGTCGCCCGGGTGGAGGCACGCGTTCGGGCTCCTGCGCGACCGGCGGGTCCGGGTCGGGTTGTGGCTGCTCTCCCTCGGGGGCATCGGGTTCGGCGTCGTCAACACCCAGGCGCCCCTCACCCTGCAGAACCTCGGCCTCACGGCGCTGGCGACCAGCGGCGTCTTCCTCGCGATGGCGGCCTCGGGTGCGGTCGCCAGCCCTTGGATCGGACGGCGCACCGACCAGCACGGGCGCGCGCCGGTCTCTGTCGCGCTCCTCGTCGTGGCCGCCGCGGCGCTCCTGGTCACGGGCTGGTCGGACCGGCTGGTCGCTCTCGTGCCGGTGCTCGTCGTGGCCGCGACCGGGCTCGAGGCGCTCTACGTGCCAGGGAGTGCCCTCGTCGTCGACGGCACCGCGGACGCCGAGGTCGCCAGCGGCGAGATCCTGTCCCTCGGCAACCTGACCTGGGCTGTGGGCATGGCCGTGAGCAGCCTGCTCGCGGGCCTCACGTCGGGGCTCGGTGGTGGCGCGGCCCCCTATGCCGCCGTGGCCGCCTGCGCACTGCTCACCGTGCCGACCGTCGTTTCCATGTCGCGAGGGACCGCGACGGTGGGTTCACGGCCTTCATGAGCCGTATCGCTGGGTGCGCACCGGTCCGCTCGGCCCTCCCGGGCCGCTGCCGCAATCGGGCGGCACCTCGCGTCGGACGACGCCGCACCTGAGAAGGTAGTGCCATGACCCAGGCCCTCATCGTGATCGACGTCCAGAACGAGTACGTCACGGGTGGGCTGCCGATCGTCCACCCGCCGGTGGAGGGCTCGCTCGAGTGCATCGGTGCGGCCCTCGACGCCGCGACCGCCGCAGGACTGCCCATCGTGCTCGTGCGGCACACCGAGCCCGACCCGGCCGGCGGACTGTTCGTCGCGGACGCGTCCGCCTGGCAGCTCCATGACGTCGTCACCTCACGGTCCTATGACACCGTCGTCGACAAGACCCTGCCGGGGTCGTTCACCGGCACGCACCTCGAGGAGTGGCTGCGCGAGCGCTACGTCGACCATGTGACCATCGCTGGCTACATGACCCACCTGTGTGTGGACACCACCACCCGCCAGGCGATGCACCTGGGCTTCGAGGTGACGGTGCTCGAGGACGCCACCGGCACCATCGACGTCGCCGATGACCTGCCGGCGGCACTCGTGCACCGCGTCGAGCTCGGTGTGCTCGGCGACGGCTTCGCGAGCGTCACGTCGACGTCCGACTGGATCACCTCCCTCACCTGACCCGCGACCGGACCACCAGGACCAGACGATCCCCACGGGACCACCAGAGATGACGAGCGTCGACCTCAACGCCGATCTCGGCGAGGGTGTCAGCGGTGACCCCGACATCGACCCCGTGCTTCTCGACGAGCTGCTGCTGCGCGAAGTGACGAGCGCCAACGTCGCCTGCGGCGGCCACGCCGGCGACGACACGTCCATGGCGCGCGTGTGCAGCTCAGCCGTACGAGGCGGAGTAGCGATCGGCGCGCAGGCGTCCTACGTCGACCGCAGCGGGTTCGGTCGCGCGCGCATCGACGTCGCGCACCCGACCCTCGTCGCACAGCTCGTCGCGCAGCTCGCGGCGCTGCGCACCCACGCGGTTGCCGCGGGCGGCACGGTGTCCTACGTCAAACCCCATGGAGCGCTGTACAACACGGCTGCGGACGACGCCGATGTCGCCCGGTCGGTGGTCCAGGCCGTCCTGCGCGATGCCGAGTCCACCGGGGTGACGCTGCCCGTCCTTACCCTCCCGGGCTGTGCCCTCGCCGTCGTCGCGACGGCGCACGGACTCGACGTCGTCGGTGAAGCGTTCGCCGACCGCGCCTACACCCTCGATGGTCGGCTCGTCCCGCGCTCGCTGCCCGGCGCCGTGCTGGCCGACGCCGACGTCGTCCGGGAGCGGGTACTGCGCCTGGCGACCCACGGCGTGCTCCGGACCATCGACGGCGCCGACATCGCCGTCGGCGCGAGGTCTATCTGCCTGCACTCCGACACACCTGGGGCGGCGGCGACCGCGGCCGCGGTGCGACGCGCCCTCACCGCGGCCGGCGTGACCGTCAAGTCCTTCGTGGACACGCCATGAACGTCGTCCGCCGTTGCGGCGACAGAGCTCTGCTGCTCGAGGTCGACGACGTGCACGGCATCGCCCGGGCGCTGCGTGCCGCGCCACTGCCCGGCGCTCTCGAGATCGTGCCGGGCGCGGAGACGGTCCTCATCACCCACACGTCGGAAGCCGACGTGCCCGGACTGGCCCGGGCGCTCGCCGCACTCGTCCCGCTCCCCGCCGACGGGTCCGCCGAGGTCGTCGTCGCCGTCGCCGTCACCTACGACGGAGCGGACCTTGCCGAGGTCGCGTCGCTGAGCGGGCTGTCGGTCGCGGAGGTCGTGTCGCTGCATCAGCGCAGCGACTACGTGGTCGCGTTCTGCGGGTTCGCCCCTGGCTTCGCCTATCTGCGCGGCCTCGATCCCGCCCTCGTCGTGCCACGGCTGGTGACGCCTCGCACCCGGGTTCCTGCGGGATCGGTGGCGATCGCCGACACCTGGTCGGCGGTCTACCCGCGCGAGTCCCCCGGCGGCTGGCAGCTCCTCGGCCGCACGGAGTCCGTGCTGTGGGACCTCTCGCGTCCCGCCCCCGCGCTGCTCTCCCCCGGCACCCGGGTGCGTTTCGTCGAGGCCGCGCGATGACGCGCCTCGAGGTGGTGTCACCGGGTCCGCTGGCGCTCGTCCAGGACGACGGCCGACCTGGCTGGGCCGCACTCGGCGTCGGCCCCTCGGGCTCGTTCGACCGCGCGTCGTTCGGGCTGGCCAACCGCCTCGTCGGGAACCGGGGGACAGCCCCGGCGATCGAGGCGCTCAGCGGCGGCTTCGCGGTGCGGGCCGTATCACCCTGCGTCGTCGCGGTCACCGGCGCCGACGGAAACGTCACGATTGGCCGGGACGGCCATGCGGCTCTCGCCGCCCGCAACTCCCCGCTTCACTTGCGGACGGGCGACGTCCTCGTCCTGGGGATGCCGACATCCGGGCTGCGGTCCTACATCGCGGTGCGAGGTGGTCTGCGCGCAGGCCTGGCGCTGGGCAGCAGTTCGCGCGACACCCTCGCCGCGCTAGGTCCCGAGCCCCTCGTAGCCGGCGACCAGCTCGCCATCGGCCCGCACGCCCTCGGTCACCCTCATGTCGACCACGCACCCGTTCGGCCTAGCAAGTCCGCGCTGCGTGTCGCGCGCGGCCCGCGCGACGACTGGTTCACCCCTGAGGCGTGGCAGGCCCTCATGTCGACGTCGTGGGCGGTGTCCCGGCACAGCGACCGAGTCGGCGTACGGCTCGACGGCCCGGCGCTCGCACGTCGCACCCCAGGCCGCGAGCTCGCGAGCGAGCCGGTCGTGACCGGCGCAGTGCAGGTCCCGCCCGACGGCCGACCCGTGGTGCTCGGCCCGGACCGCCCGACGACCGGCGGCTACCCGGTGATCGGGGTGGTGCTCGACGCCGACCTCGACCGGATGGCCCAGTTGCGACCGGGCGACCTGATCACCTTCCAAGAGGCTGACTTTCGGTAATCGCGCGCTTACCGAGAGCAACACGCCCATGATCAGAGCAATCCACCGAACAGACCACCCTTTCGGCGCACCATGTTCTGCGTCGGACTACCGAAATCCAAGTTGTGAGAACGAGGAGGTGGATCACCGTGACGACGCTGATGCAGGTCGGACGCGATAACGATGTGATGGAGCTGCTGCGCCAGGGCGTGCCCTTGACCCTGCTGCTCGACCTCGCTGACCCGGACGGACCGCGCTCGGACGAGCTCTACGGCCTCGAAGGCTCGGCAGCCTGACCGAGCCGGGACGCGCCTCCGGACGCTTCTCCGGGCCGGCTGGGGACGGACAGGACGACGTGTGCCAGGAGATTTCGTCACCACGACGAGGTCGGTGTATCGTGGCCGCGCACTACGCGCCGCTAGCTCAACTGGCAGAGCAGCGGACTCTTAATCCGCGGGTTGTAGGTTCAAGTCCTACGCGGCGTACGTGTACGAAGGCCCGGTCCTCGGACCGGGCCTTCGCCTTGTGACCTGCGGTGATGCAAGACTCCCCAACAGCTGCGAGCCCATGTGTCGTCTCGTGGGCGACGGACGCTTCAAGATCAATGGTGCCACCGTGGTTGCGAAGACCAAGGCGACCGTCTAGCCCCCGCCATTCAGATCGATGGACCCGGCTACGCCGGCGTCCGTGAGATGGCGCAGGCAGCGGATGCCGTGATCATCGGCAGGGTCCAGGCGAAGGTGTCGACGACCAACGAGGGTGCCTTGTCCGGCGACGCCCACGCCGGACTGCCGATCTCGGTGTACTCGGTCGCTGTGGAGAAGGCGCTCATGGGCGACCCCGGCAAGCAGATCGCCGTCACCCGTATCGACACGGGCCAGGCGACCACCGACGCTGTAACGCCCTTCAAGGCTGGACAGTCGGCGATCCTCTTCCTTCGACGCGTGCAAGGGAACACGTACAGCGTCGTAGGACTCGACCAGGGCATCTTCGACGCGTCGACGACAGATGCCTGGCGTTCCCGGGGCAGCGCGATCGGCGAGCAGACAACCGACGCCATCACAGCCGCAGCGAAGTAGTTCGCCCGGCGAGCTCCCTGAACGACTGAGTGCGCCCCACCGCGATACCGGCTCGGGTGTGAGGCGCATTGTTCGGAGGTACAAGGCCCAGGCGGTCGCGGTCTCGCGGACAATGAGGTCCCGGAGGAATTCGGACACGGATTGGCCGCGCTGATCGGCGGCCTGGCGGAGCTGCTCGAGCACGTGATGACGGGGAGGAAGTGGTTCGACCGTCGGCAGGAGCGCGACGCCGACACGCTCGCAGCGATGAGGTTGGTGACGATCGCCGACCAGGCGGATGCTCTGTCTTGGTCCTTGTGCCCGGAGGAGGTCGCCGAGTGGGCTCAGGATCGGCGAGGTGGCCTCTCACGAGGTCTGATGCGTACTCGTTCGTGTCACTGACGTGTCACTCAAGCCAAGCGCCGTCGAACGTGACGGCGCCAAGCGACAGCGACCTGACGCCGGCTTCGCCGGAGCATCAGGACACTGGACGATGCCGAACGACTCGTCCCGGCAGCTCGGTGAACCCGAGGCAAGGCCGACACGATGGACAACTCCCCGAGCGTCCACGCGCGTCACGCTGACTCCATGTCATCGCAACCCCTCGCTTGGTTGAGTGGATGGTTCCGAGCCTCGCAACTGGAGACCCTCGGTCAGGACCTCGGCGCCGGCGCCGCGAAGGTGGTTGCCGTGGCGTCGGTGTGGTCATCGAGTCCCGCCGTACGGCTCAGGCCGCGGCCCCGGGTAGCGAGGAGCACGACGAGGAAGATCACGGCGTTGGTGAGCACGATCGTGGTGCCCGAGGGGATCTCGAGGTGGTATGAGAGGTACATGCCGACGGCGCCGCACACGGTGCCGATGAGGGTGGAGATCCAGAGCATGCGACTGAAGGAGTCACTCACCATCCGCGCTACCACCGCGGGGATCACGAGGGTCGCTGCCACCAGCGTCACCCCGATGATGCTCAGCGTGGCCAGGATCGACATGGACAGCACCACCATGAGCAGTGTGTCCATCCGCGCCACGTTGACCCCGGACACGTTGGCGACCTCGGGGTCGAACGTGGAGAACAGGAACTGCCGGTAGAACACGGTGAACACCGCCAGCGCGCCCAGGAGGACCCCGGCCAGCAGGAGCAGGTCACCGACGGCCACGCCGTTGATACTGCCGAAGAGCAGGCTGTCGAATGCCGGGCCCTTGTTGCCGAAACGGGTCAACAGCGCGACACCGAGGGCGAACGAGGCGGTGGTGACGACGCCGATCGCAGCGTCTGCGCCGATGCGACGGCTGCGGGCAACGGCACTGATGGCCAACGCCGAGGCCAGGCCCCACATCCCTGCGCCCAGCACGATCGGGATGCCGAGCAAGGGCGCCGCGGCGTACCCACCGAAGATCGCGTGCGAGAGGCCATGCCCGATGTAGCTCATGCCGCGCAGGGTGATGTAGACGCCGATCAGCCCGCACAGTGCACCGGCGAGTGCTGCGGCGACGAAGCCCTTGACGAAGAACTGGTAGTGGAACGGGTCGGCCAGAAGATCCCAGACGGCGCTCATCAGCCGGCCGCCTGGCGGGGTGGCTCGATCGACATGGAGTCGACCACGAGTGGGATCCCGAGGTGCTGCAAGATCTCCATCCGTGCACCGAAGACCTCTTCGACGACGTCGGGGACGATCACCTCGCGCGGCGGTCCGCTGGCGATCACGCGCTTGTTCAACGCCAGAAGGTGGGGGAGATGCGCGGCCATCCCGTTGAGGTCGTGCGTAGTCAGCACGATCGCAAGTCCCTCGCGGTTGAGGTCGTCGAGCAGGTGCAGCACCTCGTGCCGGGTCTGCACGTCGACACCCGACGTGGGCTCGTCGAGCAGGAGCAGGTCCGGCTTGCGCAGAAGCGCGCGGGCCAGGAACATCCGCTGCTGCTGCCCCCCCGAGAGCTCGCGGATGTGCCGTTCGGCGAGGTCGGCGATCCCGAGCCGGTCAAGTACTTCGGCCACCTCGACCCGCTCTGCCTTCGTGGGCCTCGGGTTCAGCCGCCTCGGCATGCGCGACATGAGGACGCAGTCGCGCACCGTCACCGGGAAGTTCCAGTTCACCGTCTCGAGCTGCGGGACATAGCTCACTGCGAGTCCAGGGGCGCGCACGACCTGACCGCGCCCCGGCTCGACCATCCCCAGGAGCAGGCGGAGCAGCGTGGTCTTGCCCGAACCGGATGGACCAACGATGCCGGTGAACTGGCCCGGTGCGACGTCGTAGGACACGTGGTGCAGCACCGGATGTCCGCCGTAGGAGAAGGTCACGTCGGACACCGAGACGAGCAGGGTGGGCGTCACTGGGGATAGTCCGCCTTGTCGGGCGCCACGTCAGTCGTGTCGAGCGCGTCGAGGGTCTTCGTGGTGCCGCCGAGCGCCGAGATCATCGTGCGGTAGTCATAGCGCATGAGACCGAGCCACGAGTGCTCAGGCTCGCCAGGTGCCCCGGGCAGGTCGTCGTCGCGCAGCGTGTCCTCGTAGCGCGCACCTGTCTCGGCCGCGATCTGCTCCAGCACCTTCGACGGAAACACCTCGGAGCCGAAGATGACCGGGACCTTCTGCGCCTTGATCTGCTCGACGAGGCGGGCGATCTCCTTCGGCTGCGGGTCCTCGAAGTTCGAGGGCTGCACCGCGCCGACGACGTTCCAGCCGTAGTCGCGAGCGAAGTAGGCGTATGCGTCGTGGTAGGTCAGCAAGCTCTTCCCGCCGTCCGGGATCGTGGCCTGGTCCTTCTTCAGCGCCTCGGACAGGGCCGTTGCCTTGGCGACGAAAGCGGCATGGTTCGCGGTGTAGTAGGCGGCGTTCGTCGGATCGCGCCGCACCATGACGTCCTTGATCACGTCGGCGTACTTGATCGCGTAGAGCGGGTCGGTCCACAGGTGCGGGTTGGGCTTTCCGTCCTCTTTCGGAAAGGAGAAGTCGTAGATGTAGTCCGACTCGGGCAACACCACCTCGCCGATCTTCACGATCTCCGAGCCGGGCGCGGGGTTCGCCTCGGCCAGCTCGAAGGTCGGCTCCTCGAGCTTGAGACCGTTGACGATGACCACGTCGGCCCGCTCCATGGTCGCGGCGATCTGCGGCGGGGGGTCGAACGTGTGGCTGTTCGTGCCCTCCGGCACCACACCGACGATGTCGGCCCGATCACCGATCACGTTCGCCGCGATCGAGGTGATGGGTGCCACGGTCGTGACGACGGTCAGCCGGCCAGCGGCCGGCGGGGCGGACGACCCCGAGGGCGTGGAGGTCCCACACGCGGCAAGCAGGAGCGACGCTCCTGCCGCCACGGCAGGAGCGAACCGACGAAGGGCAGTTGACGACATAGCGGGAATCTTAATGCCAGTGTCTTGTTCTTGCTACATCTTCGCAATTGCACCCGGTGAGACATACGTTCGGGCCGACCGAGACCGGCTTCAGTGCCGGCGCAAGGGCAATGGCACGAGCCTCGCGGCATTCTTGGTCGGGCGCATCCCGAAAGGTCGTCCCATGCCTGCCTTCCACGGGGCCGTAGCCCGTATGCCGCGGTGAAACCCGACCCGTCGTGGCGCGGCCGTCTTTGACGATGCCCAACGAGGGTGGGTGGTGGTGCTCGACCCGGGCGCCGACCCGAGTGCACCGAGCCTGGATAGTTCGCCCGCGAACGCCAGGTTCTCGAACTCAGCCTCGGTCACTGCAGACCCCCCGAGAACGCTGACGCGGCTCGCTTGAGAACGGGGCTTGCGCTTCTGCAGGCAGGACACCATCCCGGGAGTAGCAGCCCACCCTCCGGGATACCCCGGAATCCCGAAGCGTGTTCCAGGGCGGCGGATAGGTTGAGGTCGCCATTGGCCGTGGTGATGTCGAGAACGCAGCCGCAAAGGACGCAAGCGGCGTGGTCGTGCGGCCCAGTCAAGATGCCGAAGCGCGTGTCCTGTGGACGATCCACGCGATGAACGAGGTGTGGATCCTCGAGCCGGGCAACGAGCGGTACACGGTGGCCAGGTTCATCGAGGGCATCGTCACGAGTATCGAGTCGTGGATGCCAGCGGTTAAGGATGTCCACCCAGGCGACGTAGTGCGGCGTAGGTCTGCAACGGCCAAGGTGCGACGCTCCCGCCGGAGCGTCGCAGGCGCGAGGCGAGTTCTTCAACGGCCGGCACGGCCGGAGAATACCCGCTGGGACTCGTTTCTGCCGTCGACCTCAGGTGTCCAAGGCGGGCGAGAACTCGCCCAGACCTACCAGGTTGGGACGAGGTACGGGTGCGTCAACCAATGCAGGGCCACCGTCGTCGGGCCCGGCCGTGAGCTTCCATGTCGCTCGGGAATGGAAGGTCCTTGGCGAGATGGCCACGTCCATCGTGTTCGCGCACATCGCGGACTGGGTTCGCTGCTGATCCTGATCGCACAGAACTACCAACCCACGGAGTCCTGTTGTCGCTCCACCCCCCGCGGCGGCCGAGAGGGCCGGACGCGACTCAGGCGCGTCGGTTGGCCCGCACCAGAACTCTCTTGGCTCACTTGCGTCCGCGAGGGGCTCTGGAACAGAAGAGGTATCACAGGCACTGCAGGTCGCTGCGGTGCGATCGGGCGTCCGGAGCACAGATGCGCAGGTCCCTTGCAACTCCCGTGATGGGTGTCATCGCGAGCTTGGTCGCGGTACCCGCGCTGCTCTTCAGCGCTGGGTCAGCCCGAGCTGCAGACTCCGCGACGCTCTCCGTCTTCCATGGGGTGCCCGGCGTCACCGTCGACGTCTATCTGGACGACAAGAAGGCGATCGACAACTTCGAGCCAGGGATGATGGCCGGGCCTCTCTCTGTTCCGGCCGGCAAGCACGTCATCGCCATCACGGCCGCTGATGCCGCGGACGCCTCGAAGCCCATCATCGGCCCGGTCACCGTCACCCTCGCAGCGGGAGACAACTACACCGCCGTCGCCCATCTGACGGTCGATGGCAAGCCGACGGCGACGCTGTTCACCGATGACACCGCGAGCATCGCAGCGGGGCAGGGCCGCCTCACGGTTCGGCACACGGCCGCAGCGCCCGCGGTCGACCTGCTCGTCGGTGGCAAGGCCGTCGCTGGATTCACCAACCTGACAAACCCGAACGACGCCGCGGCAGACCTGCCCGCAGGGACGTTGAACGACGTGGCCGTTGCCGCGACCGGGACGACATCCCCGGTCATCGGACCCACCAAGCTGACCGTGGCCGCGGGGGCGAACACCATCGTCTACGCCTGGGGCTCACTCGCCGACAACAACCTCAAGGTCGCCGTGCAGACCATCAACGGGCTCGGGTCCTCCCCGAGCGGCGCGAATGCCGGTGACGCCGGACTTGTCGCCCCCAGCCAGCAGTCGTTCTCGACGCTCAGCCTGGTCGCGCTCGTTGCGGCCCTCCTGGGCCTGGGGTTCTTCGGCCGGCGGCTGTCCCTCAGCCGCAACTAGGGCGGGGGCAGCTCGTGGCGCGACGCCGCAACTGGATAGGACTGATGGCCTGTCTGGCCGTCCTGATCGTCGTCCTTGTTCAGCTTGCTGCGTCGCGCCACGACTCCATTGCTCTGCCGACCTCGGTCGGCTCGATCGAACCGACCCCGGCGCCGACCACTGCTCCGGGTCTGCTCCCCCGCAGCTCGAGCTCACCGCAGCTGGGGTCGGGTAGTGGGCCCGACGTACCGGTCTATCGAGCGGTCCAGGCCACGCCGCCGAATCCAGCCCGCCCGGTGCAGCTCATGATCCCCTCTGTGGACCTCGCCGTTGCCGTCGATCCGGTCGGAGTCACACCTGACGGCTCAGTTGACATCCCCTCCGACGTACGCCGGGCCGGCTGGTACCGGTTCGGCTCCGTCCCCGGAGACGCGACCGGGGCCGTCGTCGTCGTGGGACACGTCGACAGCAAGACCCAGGGACTCGGCCGGTTCGCGTCACTCGCCACGGTCTCCGTGGGTGAGGCCGTGCGGGTCACGGTGACCGGCGGGCAGACGTATGACCATCGCGTCGTAGCCCGTTCCCTGCTCTCCAAGCGGTCCCTCCCGGTCGACCAGATCTTCGGCTCCACGGGAAGGCCCCGGCTCACGCTCATCACCTGCGGTGGTCCCTACATCCGCAGCCAAGGCGGCTATCAGGACAACCTCGTCATCACGGCCGTCCCGATCGGCGCGTCCTCCTGACCACCCTCTGTCGGCGTCCGCCGTCTGTCAGGCACCTGAGTGAGGGTGGTCGTGAAGACCCACCCGGCGGCGAGCAGGGTCCGCACGTCGATCAAAATTCCTGGCGCCACGATTGTGACGCCGCGGTCGGGTCGTCGCTGCGGGAGGTCACCGACGGGTGGTCACCGATGGCGGGGGTGGGATCATGAGTCGTACGAGTCGTCCTTCGCGGCTGTGGCCACGGGGATCGCGCTGGCCGCGCTCGTTCCCGCGTGCGCATCGGCAGCCTCGTCCTCGGCTGGACCGTCGCCGGCAGGACCGTCCGTGACTCGCACGGCCACCGCTGCGATCACGGTCGCCGCACCGCACGTCCGTTCGCTGACCATCACCGTGGCGAAGCAGGTCGTGACGATGCCCGCACGCCTTCTCGCCGGTACGTACTACGTGCACGTGGCGACGCCAGACACCTTCGCCGGGGTCCAGGTCGTGCGGCCACCGACGACGCTGTCGCGGGCGCGCTTCGTCGCCCTGGCGAACACGTGGTACGCCGCCTACAACCATCGGACCCAGCCCCCCATGGCCACGATCAGCGCCGCCTACGACCGCTGGCGGACCTCGTCGGCGTTCGTCGGCGGGGCCTCCGCGACGCGGGAGCCTCACGCCGGTGCACGGCACGTCCTACTACGGCGGACCCGGGACGTTCGCGATCACGCTCAGCCCGGGTCGTCACTGGTTCTTCGCTTCCATCAACGGTGACGTGTTCGGCACCCCCTCCTCGCGGATCCGGCAGGTGACCGTCGTCGGAACCGTGAACCGGGCGCCGGTGCCCACCGCCGCCGTGGCCCGCTTCGCCTACGCCCGAGGCGCGTCCGTGACTCTGCCGCGCACTCTTCCGACGCATGGGTTCGTCCTCGGGATCGGCGCCCGCGGCTTGCTGAGCACCCTGGTGTTCAGCAAGCTGCTGCCGGGCATCACCGACGCCGAGCTCAACGACGGCACCACCTGTATCTCCGACGGGCTCCCCGTGACCAAGCAGTGCTTCGCGCCGGTTCGGCACTCGTTCGACGGTGGCGCAGTCTCAGGCGGGGCGTCGGCCCTGTGGTACTACTCGCTGCCGCCGGGCGACTACCCCGTCGGCCTGAGTGGTCACACCTGCTCCTTCGACTGGTGCTCCCGAACTGCCCTCCAGCAGCGCATCACCGTGCGCTGAACACCACACCCGACGCGGTCGGCCAGCGGTATCGGGCTGTGGTCGATGCGGTTGCCCTCGGGGTCAGTGACCCGGCCGAATCAGCCGACGTCGTCCATGTCCTGTGCCACACCGTCCTCAACCGCATCGCGGCCTTCGTGCGAACGACCCGGCCGCACAGCAGCCGGGTCGTTCTGATTCCTCCAGGTCTTGGCGCCGCTCAGTAGGAGAAGCGACCCACGAGCGCCTGCAGGACTCGCTGACACCCATCGCCGTCGCCCGAGAGGACTCCGAGACGCCGGTGATGTCGTTGGCGATGTTCGTGGTCGCATCGGCCGCAGCCGCGACGTTGCGGCTCATCTCGTTCGTGGTCGCGATCTGCTCGTCGACGGCGGCGGAGATGACCATCTGGAACTCGCTGATCCCCATCATCGACTCGCCGACCTGCGAGACCGAGGCGACAGCGCACTGCGCGTCGTTCTGGATCGCACCGACGCGGCGGTCGATGTCCTCGGTGGCCTGTGCAGTCTCCCGGGCGAGGTCCTTGACCTCGCTGGCGACCACCGCGAACCCCTTGCCGAGCTCACCGGCGCGGGCCGCCTCGATGGTGGCATCGAGCGCGAGCAGGTTGGTCTGCGAGGCGACGCCGGCGATGACGCGCAGCACCTCGCCGATCTGCTGGCTCGACTCGCCGAGCTTGGTCACCGTGTCGTTGGCGTTGGCCACGACGTCGAGACCATGCTGGGCGACACGCGCTGCCTCGGTGGTGTTGCGGGCGATCTCGTTGATCGCCGCACCCATCTGCTCGGCACCGGCGGCGACGGCCTGGACGTTGGAGGACACCGTCAGCGCGAGGTCGGACACCGAGCTCGCCTGGACGCTGGTCTCCTCCGACGGGCTCGAGATCTGCATGGTGTTCGTGGACAGCTCCTCGGCCGCGGCGGCGACCGTGTGGGCGGAGCCCGCGACGTGCCGATGATGTCGGCGATCTGGGAGACGAATCAGTTGACGAGCACGGAGATCGACGTGACCTCGTCGTTGCCCTGCTCGTCGACGCGAACGGTGAGGTCGCCTTCGCCGTCGGCGATCTCGCAGAGGCGGGCACGCAGCTGGGTCAACGGCGTGGTGATCGAGCGGATCACCAGGGCCACGACGACGCCGACGAGGAGGACGCCGAGGAGCGAGACGACGAGCACGCCGAGCACGACGAGCACGACGAGCACGGCGACCTTGCTTCGCGCTGCGTCGGACGCGGCAGCGTCGGCAGCGGCCCGGTCGGAGGCGGCGGCGCCGAGACTCTCCAGCGCGGTCGCGATCGTGGTGTGGTTGGTGATCTCCGTCGTGAGGACGAGGTCATTGGCCTGGGCGGCGCCGGCGGGGGTGCCGAGGTTGTAGGCCGCAAAGACCTGGGCATCCACCTCGTGGAAGGCCTTAACAGCGGCGAGAGCCTCGGCGCCGGGGAGACCCGGGGTCGCAGACATATCGGCAAGCTTCTTGTCCAGCTGGGCGCGCGAGGCGAGGAAGGGGGCCCGGCTCGTCGCCGTGTCTGCGGTCGCGTTCTTCACGCCGCGGATCACGTCGAAGGCGTAGGCAGTCTGCCAGCCGTTCCAGTCAGCGGCCTGGTACTTCAGGTCGGTGGACTGGTTGTCGACCGAGGTCGAGAGCGCGGACTTCTCCGCTGCCGCCACCTACGAGCTGACGCCGGCGACAGACACGAAGGCCACGATCGCGATGAGAACCAGCGGGAGGACCGCGAGCGCAATGAGCCGGACGCGGATGCTGTACCGCCGGAGCAAGCCTGTCATGCGATGGACCTCACGTTCGGGCCGACCGCTGTCGGCGCGCTTGTGTCGAGGACTCCATCTCCCCCGAGCGGCGCGATCTGAGGGAAACGACCACGCGAACCGCCGCCCTCGCGCTCGACCCGACGTCTAGTTGGCCACCGTGAACGTCGCGGACACGATCTCCGGGGGCCCAGTAGCCGGGTACACGGCCACCGTGATCGTGTGCGTGCCGTTCGCCAGGGTCGCGCTGGAGAACGGTGTGGCCGCGGTCACCGTGCCGCCCACGAGGTCGTAGGGGGCAGTGTTCTCCTGGTGGTACGCCGCCTTCGTGCGGCCCGGGTCGTCGACGTAGAAGAGCACCTTCGACGTGCCGGCACGGTCCGGCGTCGTGACGACGTACACCGGGCCGGTGAGGGTCGCCCCGCTCAGCGCGAGGGACGCCGTGCGGTCGGCGTGCGTCGAGACTCTCAGGGTCGTCGGCGTCGACGTAGCCGTCACCGAGAACGTCACGGTCAGGACCGCCGTAGCACCGCCACCACCGGTCGCGGTGACCGTACCGGAGTAGTGACCGACGGCGAGCCCGGCCGCGTCGGCCGCGACGGTCACCGTCGCCGGCGTCGAGCCGCTCACCGACGTGGCCGTGAGCCAGGGGACGCTCGTCGAGAGGGTCACGGGGGTCGACGGGGACGACGTGAGGGACGCCGTCGTCGCCGCGGTCGCGCCGGTAGCTGCGGAGAGCGAGGCCGACGACGGGGCGAAGGACAGGCCGGTCGAGCAGGGCGCCTTGCCGATCGTGAAGCGGTCCACGACCGTCTGGACACCGGTCGACGTGACGTCGTAGGTCGTCATGGTGATCGACGTCGAGGTCACCTGGCCCGTGGTGTAGTGGTGCGCGAGGTTGTCGCGCACGGCCGTCCAGCCCGGCTTCGTCGCCGAGGCGAACCTGCTGAACAGGTTGGCCTGGTTCGACAGCTTCCCGCTGGGGCTGACCTTGAGGTAGACGACACCCGAGCCGGCACCTGAGTCCTGGTAGCAGGTGAGGCTCGAGGACATCTCCTTGGGTGCGGCCAGTCGGGTGTCGCGCAGGCCGGTGAGCGGGTAGCTGCGCTCGAACGCCTGGTCGTGCGAGGAGAGCACCAGCGGGACGCCGAGCCGTTCGAAGAGGGGGCCGAGCTGGGCCTGCAGCGCGAAGTTCGTCGCGTGGTTGGTGCCGTCGGTGATCGGTCCGGCGTGCATGAACGGGACGATCCAGGGCTGGTGCCGGGCCTGGGCGGCGACGATGTCGTTCTCCAGCCAGGTCATCACCACGGCCGGCTCCGCCGTGCCCTCGGTGACCGACTCGAAGGAGATGAAGTGCACCGGGCCGACATCGAAGGAGTAGTTGCCGCGCGCGTCGCCCACCGTGCCGTCCTGGCCGGTCACCCCGGTCGGGGTGCTGAACCGGTTCGCCCAGCCGACGAAGCCCTCACCGAGCAGCACCTCGTGGTTGCCGTACGTGGGCATGAGTGGAGCGCGTGACGCGAGCGGCTGCTCCTGGCGGAACCACGCGTCGCGGGCCTGGTCGATGGTGGCATAGCGGGTGTCGGTGTCATAGGAGATGTAGTCGCCGCCCCCGAGGATGAGGTTCGGGTCCTGCGCCTTGATGGCGCCGAGGACGCCGAGCGTGCCGGCGGCGAGGCCGTCGAGCCTGCCGGCAACGCCTGTGTCAGCCTCGTAGACGAACGAGAACGGCGACGTCGCTCCGACCGTCCGGGTCGACAGGACGTCGGACCAGGTGCCGCCGTCGCCGAGGACCTGGTACTCATAGGTCGAGTCTGCGGTCAGGCCGCTGGCAGTCGCCTGCCGCAGCGATCCAGCGGTTCCGCTCGTCTTCAGCGAACCGGCGACGGTCGACCACGTCGCGGCACCGGCGATGCGGTAGCGCAGCGACGCCGGCGTCGAGGCGCTCCCGACGACCCACACGGCGGTGAACGTGGTGGCCGGGGCAGCTGGCCACGCGAGGTGGATCTGCTCCGGGGCTTTCGCCGGCCCGACGGCGTTGGCGACCGTGAACGTCGCCGTCACGACCTGCTGGGTTCCCCCCGCGTCGTAGACGACGACGGTGAGGGTGTGCGCTCCGTTTGCGAGAGCCGTTGTCGCATACGGGCTCGCGGTCGTCGTGGTGCCACCGGCCAAGTCGAACGGCGCGGTGTTCTCCTGGTGGTAGGCCGCCTTCGTGCGGGCCGTGTCGTCGATGAAGAAGAGCACCCTCGACGTCGTCGCGGAGTCCGGCGCTGTGAAGGCGTAGACCGCCCCTGCGACGGTCGCCCCGTCAAGAGCGACTGCGGACGCCCGCGAGGGTGCGGTGGAGTAGCGCAGCGACGTCGCGACCGGGGCCGCCTGGCTCGCCGCCGGAACGAGCACCGAGACGACCCCTGACACCAACGCCGCTGCCGTCAGGACCGAGACAGTACGACGACCACCCACGACGAACGCCTTCCGTGCGGAGGCCGGGATCCCGCCCGGCGCAACGACTCCCACGCCACATGGCGACGGGACCTCGCGACACTGTGACAGAGGAAGCGACCGAGCGGACGGAAACGGCGCGACCGGGGCGACCCGCGAGGTGGTGCCTCTGCCGCCGCACGGCCGGCTCAGGGCACCATCCCGTAGGCGTAGGTCGGCCGCACGCGAAGCACGACGCGCTCGTCGGCCACCATCGCCCGGCGGTATTCGTCCCAGTCGGTGTGCTCGCCCGACAGAGCGCGGTAGTAGGCCACGAGCTCGTCGCAGGTCGGGTCATCCGGCTCGGACGCCACCGGTGAGAGGTCGGCCTCGCCCTCCAGCACGACGTAGGACCAGAAGTCCCCTGCGACGACGTGGAGGGAGACCCGGGGGTCTCGTCGCAGGTTGCGAGTCTTGGCGCGGGAGTCGGTGAGCGAGACCCGCACGACGCCGTCGCCGTCGGTCCACTGCCGCACGTTCGACGACTGCGGACGGCCGTCGGACTTGAGGGTGATCAGGACGCAGCTGAGGTTCGCACGTGCGTAGTCCAGAGCGGTGGCGACCTCCATCACAGGGTCACCCCCAGCGGGATCGAGACACCGAGACCGCCACGCGTGTCGGCGCCGTAGCGCTCGACCTCCCGGGCGAGGTCGAGCGGTCGGTTGACCGAACGGCGCTCGAGGGTCTCCTCATCGAGAAGCGACGCCGGCACGAGCCAGCTGACCTCGAGCTCGAGCCCGTCGGGGTCGTGGGCGTAGAGGGCCTTGGTGGTCGAGTGGTCGGTGGCCCCGACCAGGGCTCCGGCCTCGCGCAGACGGGCCTCGATGGTCACCAGCTCGCCGAGCGTGTCGACCTCCCAGGCGAGGTGGTAGAGCCCGACGGTCGTGCGGCCCGCGCCCGACGGCGCCGCACCGGACCCGATCTCGAAGAGCCCGAGGTCGTGGTCGTTGGTGCTCCCCGACGCCTGCAGGAACGCGGCTCCTGGCAGCGCCGTCACGGTGCGGAACCCGAGCATGTCGGCGTAGAAGGCGACGCTCCGCTGGACGTCGCGGACGAACAGGACGGCGTGGTTGAGACGGGTGACGGGCATGGTGGCTCCTCTCGCCGCGGACAGCCTAGCGTCCGGTAGTTGAAGATTCGACGGGTCTTGCCAGGTAGTCGGAAGGTCGCACTCAGCCTCCTCCCACCTGCGGGGAGCAGACTGAGCCAGTCCGATGGTGACCCGGCCACCCGGGGCCAGACCAGACGAGAGGATCGTCCATGGATGACCAGGATCGCCCAGGCTGGAGCCCGCCGTCGCACGACGGCGGATCCGCTCCCTCGGCCCCTCTCCACCTGTCCGCCCCCGAGCTCGCCTCGGCCGGCCCTCGCCGGTCACGCATCGGCCGGGGCATCGCTGTCGCCGCGATCGGCATCGGCGCCCTCGGGATCGCCGGCACGGCGTACGCGTCGTCCGCGACGCCGACGCCGAGCCCCTCGGCCGACAACCCCTCCAACGGCTACGCAATGCCCGGAGCCAACGGCCAGGCGCGGCCCGGCATGCCCGGGCGCGGCCCGGGAAGCCCCGATGGCAAGGACAACGGCAGGATGCGCGGCCCGGGCCTGGGCGGCGGGTTCGGCATGGGGATCCACGGCTCGTTCGTCACGCCCAAGCAAGGCGGCGGCTACCAGACGGTGAACACCCAGGTCGGCAAGGTCACCGCCGTCTCGGCCACGTCGATCACGGTGACGAGCGTCGACGGCTTCACGGCGACCTACGTCGTCACGGCCGACACGATCGTCCACGCCAAGAAGGACGGCATCGGTTCGGTCTCGAGCGGTGACGAGGTGATGGTCGCCGGTGTCGTGAGTGGCAGCGTCACCAAGGCCGTCCGGATCGTCGACCGCACCCAGGTCGGTGCGATGCGCCAGAAGTGGGCGCCGCCGAAGCCGACGTCCTCCGCGGCACCGAGCAGCACGTCCTCGGGCACGGCCTGAGGCTCCAGCACACGATCACGTCGACACCCCCGCGGCCCTCCCCCGCCCGGGGGTGTCGGTGTGTCCGGGGCCGCTCCGAGCGGGCCGAAAGTACGCGCCAGAGCTAGAGCGGCGCATCCGCCACGGGGGCCGGGCTCCGGGTGCCGACGGGCATGAGGACCGCCCAGATCATCGGGATCTGCATGGGCATCCGGCCCCACGCGAGGAGCGCCTTGGCGGAGGTCAGTCCCCCGTCGGACGTCGCGGCGATCGCGAACTGCAGGTTCGACGGCCAGACAGCGAGCAGGGTCGCGGCGCTCGCGGGACCGGCCCACCGGCGTCGGGTCAGGAGGCCGTAGGCGCAGACGAGCTCGACGGCGCCGGCGAGGAGGTTGACAACCACCGGCTCAGGCAGCCACGGCGGCATGAGCTCGTCGAACGCGGAGGGGCGCACCACGTGCAGCGTGCCCGAGGCGGCGAAGATCCCCGCGACGGCGAGGCGGACGATCCCGCGGGCGCTGCGCGCACCGCGATCCGTCGGAGCTCGGTACCTGGTCACCATGCCCGCTAGAGGTAGAGGCCGGAGCGGCCGTCGCTCACGCGGACGGCGGCCAGCGCGTGCACGTCACGCTCGCGCAGGAGCACGAACTCGTTGCCCTGCAGCTCGACCTCGGGGTGGCTCTCGGGGTCGAAGAGCACCTGGTCTCCGACCTCGATCGTGCGGACGTTGGGGCCGATGGCAACGACGCGCGCCCACGACAGGCGGCGTCCGACCTGGGCGGTCGCGGGGATCAGGATGCCCCCGCTCGACCGGCGGTCGCCGTCACCGTCGTCGACGCGCACCAGCAGCCGGTCGTGCAGCAGCTTGATCGGCACCGAGCCGTCGGGGAGCGGGGTCGTGTCGGGATGGGTCACGGCGCCGAGAGTACGTCGCCCGACCCCGTGGTCGTCACCAGCCCCAGGAGCCCGGCGTCCCCTTGAACGGGCCGACGACCGAGCCCGTGATCCAGCCGCCGTAGAAGCCGCCGTCCTGCGGTCGCACGAGCTCGCCGTCGACGGTGCAGCGGTCCATCCGGCCGGGATACACGGCCACGTGCCCGAGCAGGGCCGCGAAGGCGGGTACGGGCTCGGGATAGGTCCACGCCGCGGACCGCTCGACACGATCCCCCACGGCGACGTCGAGGTAGGCGGCGATGCCCTTCCACTCGCAGCTGCTCGAGCCCTCACCGGGACGCAGGACGCCATCGGCCCAGTCCTGGACCGGGAGGTACCAGCTCGGCGGGTGCGAGGTCTCGAGCAACTGAATCCCCCGCGTCGAACGGCAGACCTCGACGCCGGCGAGCTCGATGACCACGAGCGTGGACGACGCGCGCAGCACCGGGGGTCGTGGGTAGTCCCACACCGACTCCTGGCCCGGGCCGGGGAACTCGGCGACGACGCCGCGCGGGAGACTGGACATGGTGAGATCGAGTTCCTTCGCTGCAGCCAGTGAGGCCGTGGGGTCAGGACCGACGACGGCGGCGCAGGATACCGATGCCGAAGACCGCGGCAACGATTCCGACAACCACGAGGACACGGTCGGGCTTGATGCCGCCGTACTCGTCGACGAAGATCCCCTTGACCCGCTGGACCTCGCGATCGGCGATGTTCTTCGGGGAGACGTACTCCTCGAGGTCGTCGATCCGGCCCGCGAGGCGCGTCCGCACGGCATCGAGGTCGGACTCGATCTCGTCCGCCGTGCGAGGCGGTGCCGGCGTGTCAGCCGCCTTCACCGTCGTCGCCGTGGCGTCGGCGACCTTCGCGGCCGTGTCCTTGGTGGCGTCGGCGACCTTCGCAGCCGTGTCCTTGGTGGCGTCGGCGACCTTGTCCGCAGCCTTCGCGGTCGAGGCTGCGGCGTCCTTGACGGTGGACGCGGCGGCGCCCCCCTTGTCGGTCGCGCTGTCGAGGGCGGAGGCGGCCTTGTCGCTCATGGAGGCATCGGTCACGTGGCCGAGCCTACGCCGAGCCGCGCGCCCGGGTGACGCGGACTCGTCATCCCGAGCCCCTCCGATCGGCTTCAGGCAGCCCAGCCTGACGCCTCGGAGCCGGCCCCGGCGCGACGTGGCCCGGCGCGCTAGCCTCACGAGGACCCGCACTCCCCGCATCCGGAAGGCGTCCTGGGATGACCGATCGACTCTCCGCCGGCGACGTAGCGCCGCCGCTCGACCTCGCCGACGACACCGGCGCGGTGCACAGCTGGAAGACCCACGCCGGTGAGCGCGCCGTCCTCTACGTGTATCCCTCGGCGATGACGCCCGGCTGCACGACCCAGGCGTGCGACTTCCGCGACTCCCTCGACTCGCTGGCCGCTGCCGGCATCACCGTCCTCGGCCTCTCGCCCGACAAGCCCGAGAAGCTCGCGAAGTTCCGCGAGCGGGACTCCCTCACCTTCCCGCTGCTGTCGGACCCGGACCGCACCGTGCTCACGGCGTACGCCGCGTACGGCGAGAAGAAGCTGTACGGCAAGACGGTTATCGGCGTGATCCGCTCGACCTTCGTCGTCGACGTCGACAAGCACGGGAAGGCCACGATCGAGCGCGCGATGTATGCCGTGAAGGCGACGGGCCACGTCGCGAAGCTACGACGAGAGCTTGGCGTCTAGCAATGACGCCGGATTCCCCTGGTGCTCAAGCAGTTTCCGTGACCGAAGCTCGCGGCGCCGTCGGCGCCGCCACCCGCGGTAGCGCCGTCAGGCGACGGGATGACCTGACAGGATCCAGGCGCCGGTGCCGCCCTCGACGTTGACGGTGTCATAACCCTGCTGGTTGAGCCAGGCCACTGCCTGACCCGATCGACCGCCGCTCTGGCAGATGAGGTACACGGTGCGGTCTCGCGGGATCTCCCCCAGCCGAGACGGGACCGTCGACATCGGCATGGGTTCGGCCGTAGGCACGTGCCCCGACGCGAACTCATACGGCTCACGCACGTCGAGGACCGGCGTCGTGCCGTCTGCCGCGACGATCGCGGCGAGGTCGGCGACGCTCACCGACGGCAGGGCGGGCGGACGGTTGAACACGGCTGCTCCAAGGATCTGCGGATACGTCCGGGCGGCGTGGGGATCGGCGGTCCGTGCCCCCCGACGGGGCCGGTCGGTCCGCTCACACGCGGTCAGGCGAGGGAGAGGAACAGCTTCTCGAGCCGTGCGCGGTCGATCGGTGGCTGTTCGCCGGCCGCCTCCGCCTCGATGCACGCCTTGAGCCCGCACGACACGATGGTGAACGCGGCCCGGTCCACGGCCTTCGACGCGGCCGAGAGCTGGGTGACGATGTCCTCGCAGTCACGACCCGCCTCGATCATGGCCAGGACACCGTCGATCTGGCCGCGGGCGCGCCGCAGTCGGGTGGCGACGGCAGCGGCGGACTCCTTGTCCATCTGCATGAAGGGCTCCTGGGTCGTGGCGTTGACGGCGGTGGTGCTCACGATGCCATCACGGGCACGTCCGCCGAGTCCATCACGATCGGCGCGTCGGGGCGAACGGCCCGCAGCGTGAGCAGGCCGCCGTCCAGGCTGGCGGAGTCGATGCCGTGGGCGACGAGCACCCGGTGAGCGAGGTAGGAGCGGAACCCGCTCAGGCACAGGACACGCACGGGACGTCCCGCGGCCCTGGCACGGACGTCCTCGATCCGGTCCCTCAGCTCGGTGTGGGCCACGTTCATCGCACCGGGCAGGTGGCCGACCTGGAACTCCTTGGCGGAGCGGACGTCGAGAAGCAGCGCCGACCCGTCGAGCACCGTGTCGAGGTCGGACGCCGACCAGGTCGTGAGCATGCCGTCGAGCACGTTCTGCGCGAGGAAGCCGGCCATGTTGATCGCGTCCTTGGCGCTGCCGAACGGCGGCGCATAGGCGAGCTCGAGCTCGGCGAGGTCATCGACGTCCATCCCGGCCCGCAGAGCGGTGGCGAGGACGTCGATGCGCTTGTCGACGCCGGCTCCCCCGACCGCCTGGGCGCCGAGCAGCTTGCCCTCGGGGGTGAACAGGACGGCGAGGTGGATCGCCTCCGCACCGGGGTAGTAGCCGGCGTGGTTGCCGGGATGCAGGTGGACGACGCGGTGCTCGATACCCGCGGCCGTGAGGCGGCGCGACGTCGGGCCGGTGACCGCCGCGGTGAGGTCGAACACGCGCACGATCGCGGTCCCGAGCACCGGGCTGGAGGCGACGGCCCGACCCATGATGGCATCGGCGGCGGTGCGGCCCTGGCGGTTCGCCGGGCCGGCGAGGGGGACGACACCGGGCGCGCCCGTGACGGCGTCGGTCACCTGGATCGCGTCGCCGACCGCCCAGATGTGCGGGTCTGACGTCTGCTGCGACGGCGTGACGACGACGGCACCCTGCGGGGAGAGCTCGAGGCCGGCGGCCCGCGCGAGAGCCGTGGAGGGACGCACTCCGACGCCGAGCAGCACGACGTCCGCGGGGAGGCGCGTGCCGTCGGCGAGGACGACGTCGACGGCGTGGTCGGTGGTCGAGTCCTCGACGGCGGTGAACCCGACACCGACGCGGACGTCGACATCGTGGGCGCGTAGCTCGTCCTCGATCAGGGACGCCATGTCGGCATCGATGGCCGGGAGCACCTGCGGTGCGAGCTCGACGAGGCTGACCTGGAGACCACGATGACGGAAGGCCTCGACGGTCTCGAGGCCGATGAAGCCCGCGCCGATGACGACGGCCGAACGAGCTCCGGCGCCGATCAGGGCCCGCAGGCTGTCGGCGTCGGGGACGTTGCGCAGGGTGCGTACCTCAGGACGGTCGACGCCCGGCAGCGGCGGCACGATCGGCTCAGCACCGGTCGCGAGGACGAGGGCGTCATAGGTGAGCGAGTAGTCGATGGCGGCGACGAGGTCACGGATGCTCACCGTCCGGCTGTCACGATCGATGGAGACGACCTCGTGGTGGGTGCGAACGTCGAGGTCGAGGGACGCGTGCAGGCTCTCGGGCGTGTGCAGCAGGAGGGCGTCGCGCTCCGTGATCTCTCCGCCCACGTGGTACGGAAGGCCGCAGTTGGCGAAGGACACGTCCGCACCGCGCTCGAGTACGACGATCTCCGCGGCGTTGTCGAGGCGGCGCAGCCGCGCTGCCGCCGACATCCCACCGGCGACTCCACCGACCACGACGATCCTCATCCGAGTTCTCCTTGTCCGCTCGGGGGACTGTGCAGTGCCCCGATACCCCGATTCTATACCCTGGGGGGTATCAAGGCACGTGGAGTGACGCCTGTCACGCATCGAGGTGGCAGGCTGCCGCACGTGCGACGCGACTGGCTCACCCGTAACCTGCTGGTGCTGACCCTGGTGTCGCTGACCCAGGACGCCGCCAGCGAACTCCTCTACCCGCTGCTCCCCCTGCTCGTCACCGGCATCCTCGCCGCTCCCCCCGTCGTCCTCGGCATAGTCGAGGGAACCGCCGAGGCGGCCGCCGGGATCTCCAAGTACGTCGCCGGGCGCTGGTCGGACAAGCGCTCCCGCCTTCCCTTCGTCACCGCCGGGTACGGGCTCGCCGCACTCGGCAAGGTGCTGGTGGCCGCCTCGTTCGTCTGGCCCATGGTGCTCGTCGGCCGTGTCGTCGACCGGCTCGGCAAAGGAGTGCGGTCGGCGCCGCGCGACGCCCTTATCGCCGCCTCGGTCCCGCGCCAGTACTTCGGTCGTGCCTTCGGCTTCCACCGCACCGGCGACACGCTCGGCGCCGTGATCGGACCGCTCATCGCCCTCGCCGGCCTCGCGCTGCTCGACGGCGACGTGCGCGCCGTCCTGTGGTGGGCCGTCGTCCCTGCCGTCTTGTCGATGCTTCTCACCTTCCTCGTCGTGGAGAAGCGGCGGCCGCCCGAAGGAGCCCCGCCCGACGACACGGCTCCGACTGGCACGGCTCCGGACGCGGCGCTCGCTGGCCTCGCCTCCCGCAGCCCGCTGCCCCCGGCGTTCTGGCGGGTGACGTGGATCCTCGTGGGCATCACGGTGGTGAACTTCCCCGACGCGCTGCTCCTGCTTCGCGTGTCGAACCTCGGCTTCGCCACGACCCAGGTAGTTCTCGCCTACGTCGTCTACAACCTCGTCTACACGCTCGGTTCCTATCCCGCAGGTGCGCTGTCGGACCGTCTGCCGCGGCCGTTGGTCTACGGCGTCGGGCTCTTCGGCTTCGCCGCCGGCTACGTCGGGCTCGGGATGATCGGGCACTCGGGCTGGGTCTTCGTGCTCATGGCCGTCTACGGCCTCTTCCCCGCCTTCACCGACGGTGTCGGAAAGGCGTGGATCTCCTCGCTCGTGAGCGACGAGCACCGCGGCCGGGCGCAGGGCGTGTTCCAGTCCCTCTCCAACGGCGCGGTCTTCATCGCCGGGCTCTGGGCCGGGCTCACCTGGACCCTCGGCCCCGGAGGCGGTGTGGTGCCCCTGCTGGTCTCGGGATCGCTCGCACTTCTCGCCGGCCTCGTCCTGGTCATCGGACGCCACCGCGTCACCGGCGCACGCGTCTCGATCCTCTGATCGCGGCGGCGAAGTCCGGCTCATCGATGCCCCGGACGAGGCCACCGGGCGCCTCACCCGGCACCCGCACGCCCTAGTCTGATCTCACCGCGGGAGTGGTGGAACTGGTAGACACGCAGGACTTAGGATCCTGTGCTTTCGAGCGTGCGGGTTCGAGTCCCGCCTCCCGCACCACGGCCGAAGCCTGTCGCGCGGAGCGCACTCGGGAGGAGCGAACGCGAACCCAGCGAGCCCACACCAGCTACGGCAGCAGCTCCCGCAGTACCGGCACCAAAGCGCGCAAGGCGTTCCCGCGATGGCTGATGGCGTCCTTCTCCGGCGAGGTCAGCTCCGCACTCGTCCGCACGTCGCCGTCGGGCACGAAGATCGGGTCGTAGCCGAATCCGTTGGTCCCCCGGGGTTCGCGGACGAGTCGCCCGGCCATCTCGCCGTGGACGACAGCCTCGCGGCCGTCGGGCAGCACGAGTGCGACGGCGCACCGGAACTGCGCGCCGAGCCGCTCGTCCGGCGTGTCGCCGAGCTGGGCGAGGACCAGCCGCAGGTTCGCGACGTCGCCCTCGCCGCCGGCCCAGCGGGCCGAGAGGATGCCCGGCATCCCGTTCAACGCGTCCACGCACAGCCCGGAGTCGTCGGCCACCGCAGGGACGCCGGTCGCGTCGCACACCGCGCGCGCCTTGAGCAGCGCGTTCCCCTCGAACGTCGACTCGGTCTCGGCGACCTCGGGGACGTCGGTGAACGCGTCGATCCCGACCACCTCCACGTGGAGCCCGGCGTCGTCGAGGATCCGCGCCATCTCCTGGATCTTGTGCGCGTTGCGCGACGCGAGGACGACGCGGCTCACGCCTGCGCCAGCGCTGCGACCTGGAGCCGGGTGAGCTCGGCGCAGCCGGTCGCGGCGAGCGCCAGCAGCTCATCGAGCAGGGCGCGGTCGAACGGCTGGCCCTCGGCCGTCCCCTGCACCTCCACGTAGCGACCGTCGCCGGTCATGACGACGTTCATGTCGGTGTCAGCGGCGACGTCGTCGTCGTAGTGCAGGTCGAGGCGTGCTTCGCCGTCGACGATCCCGACGCTGACCGCGGCGACGGAGTTGGCGAGGGGCTTGGCACCGGCCTTGACGTGCCCCTTGCCGCGCGCCCACTCGATCGCGTCGGCGAGGGCGACGTAGGCCCCGGTGATCGCGGCCGTGCGGGTGCCGCCGTCGGCCTGCAGGACGTCGCAGTCGATGACGATGGAGTTCTCGCCCAGCGCCGACAGGTCGACGGCCATGCGCAGCGACCGGCCGACGAGGCGTGAGATCTCGTGGGTACGTCCCCCGACCTTGCCGCGCACCGATTCGCGGTCGTTGCGCGTGTTGGTCGCGCGCGGCAGCATCGCGTACTCGCCGGTGACCCAGCCGAGGCCGGAGTCCTTGCGCCACCGCGGCACCCCGGGGGTGAAGGACGCGGCGCACAGGACACGGGTGCGACCGAACTCCACGAGGCAGGAGCCCTCGGCGTGGTCGAGCCAACCGCGGTGGAAGGACACGGGACGGAGCTGGTCGGCGGCACGGCCGTCGCTGCGAGTCATGCGCCGACCCTAGGCGGTGCCGCCGGAAGTGCGGAGCGCAGGCCCTTCCACTATCCGGCTGCGGCGCTCGCGAGCAGCGTGTGGCACAGCTGCTGTGACAGCCAGCGTTCGAACGCCTTCTCACTCCACCCGCTGTCCTGGACCAGCGCGCGATAGTGCGCGGAATCGTTGTACATCCAGACCAGGTCGCTGGCGCGGGCCAAGGACAGGCCAGGGGCAAGGTGACCGAGGTCACGGACGCGACGGGCGATCGTCACGGCACCGAGACGCCGGTTGGCCTGGAGTGTCTCCCACTGCTGAAGCGCCTCGTCACCCTCGTCCGAGGCACGACGCACGAGCTCGATGACATCTGCTGAGCGTCGTCCGATCAGTGAGCACACATGGGCATAGGCGTTGAGGCAGTCGGCGCCGGACGTCGCCTCCCACACCGGTTGGAACCACGGCTGTTCAGCGACCGGTACCGGTGCGTCGTTGCCGGCCATGGCGATGTCGACGACAGCGCGCAGCAGTCTGGCCTTGGAACCGAACACCGTGAGCACCGTCGGTCGCGCGACACCTGCAACAGCCGCCACGTCGGCTATCGACGTGCGCGCGAACCCAACGGCGAGGAACGAGTCTCGGGCAGCGTCGATGATCCGCCGACGCGTCTCTCGTGCGCCCTGATCACGCAGCGGTGAGTTGTAGCGACGCTGAGTCGACGTTCCCGCAGATTGCTTGACGTCGTCCACGCCGTGATCCTACCGTCCACATATTCGCCATACGTCGGTATGGTGAATTGAGGGCAGGGGACCACCATGCGTCGTTCACGTCTCTGGGGAGGCACGGTCGTATCGACTGTCGTTGCCTGCACCGCACTCGTCTCGGTCCCGGCGGCCAACGCCGGCGGCCTGCCGCCCGGTCTGACGATCGTGGCTGCTGGGTTCGTCCAACCCACCCACGTCTCCTTTGGCCAGGACAACACGCTGTACGTCGCCGACATCGGCACGGGCACCGTCTCTCGAGTCGACCTCACGCACGGGTCGACCCGCGTCCTCGCCGCGGGGCTGGGCTTCAGCCCGGGTGTCGATGTCCGCGACGACACCGTGTTCGCGACGTCGACACTGGGGAATCCGGAGTTGGGCTCTCCGCCCGCGCGCCTCGTGCGCATCAGCGAGCACGGGCGCGTGACCGTCGCGGCCGACACGTTGGCCTGGGAGCTGGCGCACAACCCTGACGGTCAGAGCCAGGCGGTCGACTCGACGTCCAACCCCTACGGCGTGCTCGCCCTGCCCGGCCGCACGATCGTTGCGGACGCCGGCGCCAACGACCTACTCGAGATTCGCCGCAACGGATCGGTGCGCACGCTGACCGTCTTCCCGACGTTCACCGACGGCGAGTGCGCGACGCGACCGGAGAACGACCCAGGGACGTTCGGGTGCGACGCGGTCCCCACAGACGTCGAGATCGGCCGCGACGGCTACCTCTACGTGTCGGGTCTCGGCGCCTTCGCCCAGGGGCACATCTACAAGGTCGACGCCCGTACCGGGGCGATCGTGCGCACCTGGGGAGGGCTCCCGCCGCTCACCGGGCTGGCCCTCGGGCGCGACGGCACGATCTACGCCTCGTCGCTGGTGACTGACACGGTGCTGCGCATCCACGGCGACGACGTCACGTCCGCGTTCGTGCCCGCACCGACCGACGTCGAGATCTCGCGCCACGGGCAGCTGGTGGTGGCGTCGTTCGCGGGAGTCGTGTTCGGGGTCGACGCCAGCGCTTTCCACTGACGCTCGACCCGCGCGAGCACCTCGGAGGCGCATCGCGTGGTGGGTCGCCGTCGAGCCGCCCTCATGGAGGACGGGGCCGGCACTCCTCAGACCTCGAGGGCCAGCCCCTGCGTCGCGAGGAGGAGGTCGCCGTCGTAGACCGCGGCGGCCTCATCCTGGGTCTCCTCGCGCGGGGTCCAGGGAACGAGGTGGGTCAGGACGAGCCGTCCGACACCGGCGCGCATGGCGTGGTCGGCCGCCTGGGCAGCCGTGAGGTGCAGGTTGGGCGGCAGGTCGGCGTAGCGGGTGAGGAACGACGCCTCGTAGAGCGCGACGTCGGCTCCGCGGGAGAGGTCGACGAGTGCGTCGCTCACGCCGGTGTCGCCGCTGAACACGAGGGTGCGGCCGCCGGCCTCGACCCGGACACCGTAGGTCTCGACCGGGTGGTTGACACGGGCGGTCGTGATGCGGAACGGGCCGACGTCCGTCACCCCCACCTGGTCGCGGAAGTCGAACTCGCCGTGCATGCCCTCCTCGGGCGGGAGGTCGTACGCGCGCGCCATGCGATCGGCCGAGCCGGTCGGGCCGAGCACGGGGATGATCGGCGCCGCGCCCTCGGGCCGGTAGCGACGAGCGACGTAGTACGACGTGAGGTCGAGGCAGTGGTCGGCGTGGAGGTGGGACAGCACCACGGCGTCGATGTCGTAGACGTCGGCATGGCGCTGCAGCGCGCCGAAGGCGCCGTTGCCGAGGTCGAGGACGAGGCGGTGCCCGTCGTGCTCGAGGAGGTAGCACGAGGCGGGAGAGTCGGGGCCAGGGAAGCTCCCCGCACAGCCGACGATCGTCAGACGCATCAGCGGACCACCTCGACGGCGTGCTCGACGGCGACGACCTCGGGGCCGAGGAAGCGCCGGGCGAGCAGGGTGAACGGTGCCGGGTCCCCCGTGGCGAGGAAACGGTGCGTGGGTGGCGGCCGCGAGGGGTCACGCTCGAGACCGTGCGCCACCAGCGTGCGGTACACGTCGTTGGCGGTCTCGTCGGCGCTGCTCACGAGCGTGACGTCCTCCCCCATGACGTAGGAGATGACGCCGGACAGCAGCGGGTAGTGCGTGCAGCCGAGCACGACGGTGTCGACGCCCTGCTCGAGGATCGGGTCGAGGTACTCGTGAGCCACGCGTTGCAGCTCGGACCCGCCGGTGACGCCGGCCTCCACGAACTCCACGAAGCGCGGGCACGCCTGCTGCACGAGCGTGATGTCCGGCGCCGCGGCGAAGGCGTCGCCGTACGCACCGCTCGTGACGGTGGCCCGGGTACCGATCACCGCCACTCGGTTGGTGCGCGTCACACGCACGGCACGTCGGACGGCCGGCTGGATCACCTCGACCACCGGGACGTCGTAGCGCTCGCGGGCGTCGCGCAGCACCGCCGCGCTGGCGGAGTTGCAGGCGATGACGAGGAGCTTCACGCCCTGGGAGACGAGGTGGTCCATGACGTCGAGCGCGAACGCCCGGACCTCGGGGATCGGCCGGGGTCCGTAGGGGCCTCGCGCGGTGTCACCGATGTAGAGGATGGGCTCGTGCGGCAACTGGTCGAGGACCGCGCGCGCGACGGTGAGACCGCCGACCCCGGAGTCGAAGATGCCGATAGGCGAGTCCGTCACGGGGCCGAGGCTACGACCACGAGGCGGCAGTGCGTGGGCGACTCGGCGTGGCCTGTGTCCTTCGCCACGTCGGCCGCCGCTGTCATCCTGCGAACACTGGCGGCGGTCGAGGCGGCGCGGCGACCGCGCGATCAGGCCCAGAGCTGGCCGTCGAGGGAATCCTCGGCGTCGTCGAGGGAGCCTTCGTAGGCACCGGTGCTGAGGTACTTCCAGCCGCCGTCGCACACGACGAAGGCGAGGTCGGCGGTGCCGCCGGCCTTGACCACCCGGGCGGCGATCCCCAGCGTCGCGTGCAGGATCGCCCCGGTGGAGATGCCCGCGAAGATGCCCTCCTCCTCGAGGAGCTGTCGGGTGCGGCGCACGGCGTCGCGCGGACCGACGGAGTAGCGGGTGGTCAGCACCGAGGCGTCGTAGAGCTCGGGCACGAAGCCCTCGTCGATGTTGCGCAGGCCGTAGACGAGCTCGCCGTAGCGCGGCTCGGCCGCGATGATCTCGATCCCTGGGACCTTCTCGCGCAAGTAGCGCCCGGTGCCCATCAGGGTGCCGGTGGTGCCGAGGCCCGCGACGAAGTGGGTGATCGTCGGCAGGTCCTCGACGATCTCCGGACCCGTGCTGTCGTAGTGCGCCTGGGCGTTGGCGGGGTTGCCGTACTGGTAGAGCATCACCCAGTCGGGGTGGTCCACGGCGAGCAGCTTCGCCACCCGGACGGCCTCGTTGGACCCGCCGGCCGCGGGTGAGGAGACGATCTCGGCGCCCCACATCCGCAGCAGCTGGCGGCGCTCCACCGAGGTGTTCTCGGGCATCACGCAGACGAGCCGATAGCCCTTGAGCTTGGCCGCCATCGCCAAGGAGATACCTGTGTTGCCGCTCGTCGGCTCGAGGATGGTGCAACCCGGGCGCAGCAGCCCGTCGCGCTCAGCCGCCTCGACCATGGCGAGGGCGGCGCGATCTTTGATCGAGCCGGTGGGGTTACGGTCCTCGAGCTTCGCCCAGAGCCGCACGTCCGGGGACGGCGACAGCCTCGGTAGGCCCACCAGAGGGGTGCGGCCGACCGAGGCGAGGAGCGACTCGTAGCGCATGAGGGCCGGTCAGCCCCCGGCCACGGCAGGAAGCACCGTGACGATGTCGCCGTCGGCGACGGCGGTCTCGATGCCGGCGAGGAAGCGGACGTCCTCGTCGTTGAGGTAGACGTTGACGAAGCGCCGGAGCCCGGCGTCGTCGACGATGCGCTCCTGCATGCCCGGGTGGCGGGTCTCGATGTCTGCCAGGAGCGCGCGCAGCGTGTCGCCTGAGCCCTCGACCGCCCGGGCACCGTTCGTGTACGTGCGCAGGATGGTCGGGATGCGGACCTCGATGGCCATGGCTGACGTGCTCCGTTCATCGTCGGGGCGTGCAGTCGAGCTGGGTCGGGTGACCGCCGAGCGGCCTCCGGAAGAGCAAGTCCGAACCTACGGGCCGGTATTCCCTCCGGCGACCCGGGCCGCGGTCCCACGAGAGCCCGGCAGGGTGCCACGGCACCGGTTGGGCCCGTTGCCGCGAGGAGCCGGGTCACACGACGGTGATCTCCTCCTCGGTGACCTCGCCGTCGACGATGCGGTAGGACCGCAGCTCGTAGGGGCCGTCCTCGGCGCCCGTCTCACGGGTCGACACGAGCACGTAGTGGGCCTCGGGCTCCGAGGCGTACGTGACATCGGTCCGCGAGGGGTAGGCCTCGGTCGCGGTGTGCGAGTGGTAGATGACGACGGGCACCTCGTCGTTGTCGTCCATCTCGCGGTAGAGCCGCAGCAGGTCGATCGAGTCGAACTCGTAGAACGTGGGGGACCGCGCGGCGTTGAGCATCGGGATGAAGCGTTCGGCACGATCGGACCCGGCCGGTCCGGCGACGACCCCGCAGGCCTCGTCGGGGTGGTCGGCGCGAGCGTGGGACACCATCGCCTCGACGAGGTCCTGTCCGATCGTGAGCATGGTGCAAGCCTAGGAGACCAGGTGACCCTGATACGCGTGCAGGTCAGTCGTCGTCCTCGACGAGCTCGGCAGCGAAGCCCGACAGCGCCCGGACGAGCGTCTCCTGCAGGTAGGTCAGCCAGTCGTAGACGTGGAACAGCGCGAACGCCGGATCGTCCTCGGGCAGCGACGCGAACAGCTCGTGGTTGTCCTCCTCGAGGCCGAGCCTGCTGCCCAGGGTGAGCCGAAGGTCGTTGAGGCTGCCGAGCCACGCCTGGGCCTCACCGTCGCCGAGCACGAGCTTGTCGCCTGAGCGCTCGAGGCAGGCCAGCACCGTCGTGGCGTGCGCCAGCTTGGTGTCCCGGAGCGTCCGCTCGGTGAAGCGGCGGAACTCCGAGGAGGCCTCCTCGTCGTCGGCGTAGGCGTCAGGGAACAGCCGCGCGAGCGCCGGGTCGTCGGACCGCTCCGCATCCGGGTCGATGCCGACCAGCTGCGCCAGCGGGTCGGCGCCGGGACCCCAAGGGTCCTCGTCCGGCGTCACGAACTCGACGAGCTGGCGCAGCAGGTGAGCCAGCATGCCGCGCTCGCCCTCGTCGCACCGAAGGACGATGCGGCCGCCGAAGCTCCGACGGAAGCCGTACGCCGCCATGTCAGTCGTCCTTCTGCAGCGTGGCCCACAGGCCGTAGGAGTGCATTGCGGTGACGTCGATCTCCATCTCCTCGCGGGTGCCGTTGGAGACGGCGGCGCGGCCCTTCGTGTGCACGTCGGACATGAGCTTCTGGGCCTTGTCCTTGGAGTACCCGAAGTGCGTCATGAACACGTAGGTGACGTAGGACATCAGGTTGACCGGGTCATTCCACACGAGGGTGACCCAGGGCGTGCCGGGCGCCGTGACGCTGTCGGTCTCCGGGCGCTCCAGCTCGACCGGCGCGATTCCCACGTAGCCCATGCTCGCACGACTGCCGGTCGGGCTCGCCGGCGTCGTACCCTCAGGGCGTGTCCGAGCAGCTGCTACCCGTGCCCCCGCGCGACCCCTCCCTGCCCGAGCCGCCACTTCTGGCGCGGATCCGGGACGGGGTCATCGGCGACGACCAGGTCATGTACGGGCCCTTCGGACCCCGTCGGGTGACCTATGCGGACTACACCGCCTCCGGCCGCGCCCTGTCCTTCCTTGAGGACTTCGTCCGCGACGAGGTGCTCCCCCGCTACGCCAACACCCACACCGAGAGCAGCGGAACGGGCCTCCAGACGACCCGTCTGCGCGAGGACGCCCGCGGGATCATCCACGACAGCCTCGGGTGCGGCGAGGACGCCGTCGTCATCTTCGCGGGCTCCGGCTGCACGGGCGCGGTCGACAAGCTCGTCGGGATCCTCAACCTGCGCATCCCTGCCGACCTCGACCACGAGTACGGCTTCTCGGCCCGGATCCCCGCAGCGCGGCGACCCGTCGTGTTCATCGGCCCATACGAGCACCACAGCAACGAGCTCCCCTGGCGCGAGTCGATCGCTGACGTCGTGCAGATCCCCGAGGACGCCGACGGGCACATCGACGTCGCGCGTCTTGAGGCCGAGCTCGTGGCGCACGAGGGGCGGCCGCTCAAGATCGGGTCGTTCAGTGCGGCCTCGAACGTCACGGGGATCATGTCCGACACCGACGCCATCTCCCGACTGCTCCACGCGCACGGGGCCCTGTCGGTGTGGGACTACGCCGCGGCGGCGCCCTACCTCGACATCGACATGGCCGGTGACCACATCGACCCCTCGACGTACAAGGACGCCGTGGTCCTCTCGCCGCACAAGTTCATCGGCGGGCCTGGCACACCCGGGGTGCTCGCGATCCGTCGCGACCTGCTGACCAACTCGGTGCCCGTGGTCGTGGGTGGTGGCACCGTGGCCTACGTCAACCCGGCCGAGCACCTCTACCTCGCCGACCCCGTGCACCGCGAGGAGGCCGGCACCCCGGCCATCGTGGAGTCGATCCGGGCGGGCCTCGTGTTCGACCTCAAGCGCAACGTGGGCACCGACGTCATCCGCGCCCACGAGGCCGACTACCTGAGGCGCGCCGTCACCGCGTGGCACCAGCACCCCAACGTCGACATCCTCGGCAACCTCGACTCCGAGCGCCTGTCCATCGTCTCCTTCACCGTCCGGCGACCGGGCGGCCGCTACCTGCACCACAACCTCGTCGTCGCGATCCTCAACGACCTCTTCGGCATCCAGAGCCGCGGCGGCTGCTCGTGCGCCGGCCCGTACGGGCACCGGCTGCTCGGCATCGACCTCGAGCGCTCGCACGAGTTCGAGCGCGAGATCACCCACGGCTGCGAGGGCATCAAGCCGGGCTGGGTGCGGGTGAACTTCAACTACTTCATCAGCGAGGCGGTGTTCGACTACGTCGTCCAGGCGGTCGGGCTCATCGCCGACCACGGCTGGAAGCTCGTTCCGGAGTATCGCTTCGACCTCGACTCGGGCCGCTGGCGGCACAAGGACGGTCCCGTCGAGCCACCCCTCCGTCTCGCGCAGCTGCACTACGTCGACGGGGTGCTGACCTACCCGCGGCACCAGGACCGCGCACCCGAGTCCGCCCTCGTCGGATATCTCCAGGACGCTCACGAACTCATGGAGTCCCTGCCCGACCCCGGTGCCGATGTCTCCAACGAGAGGGTCACGGCCGACTTCGAGCACCTGCGCTGGTTCGAGCTCCCCGCCGTCTGCCTGACCTGACGGCGACCTTGCGGGCTACACGACCCGGACGGAGAACTGGCCGACCGTGCCGAGCACCCGGAGGGTGCCGACCGCGACAAGACGGTTGCTGACCTTGCCCACGACGTAGGAGCGGTAGGCGAACGCCGCGCGGCCATTGCCGTCGACCCTCGCGGTCGCGACCGTCCGCCAGGCACCGCGCGAGTACGCCTGTCGCAGCACGATCTGCCCCGCTGTCGCGGGCTTGAGCGTGACGACGACCTTGAGACCCTTCCCGCGCGTGATGACGGGTGCGCCCGTGACGACCGACATGAGAGTGCGGACCTTCGTCGTGGCGACCGCTCCCCCGCTGGTCCGCTCGAAGGACCCGTTGACAGCCACGAGGTAGTCGACGTACCGCGACACGGCGGGGGCGAACCTCGCGACCCCGGCGACGGAGGTCGTCGTGGCACCGACTCGCGTCCACGCCGCCTTGCCGTGCTGGCGGACGTAGAGGGTCGCCGTCGCGCCCTCGACCGCAGCACCCGACGACGTCGCGACCGCAGCGACGGACGCCCGGCCGGCGAAGGTCACGACCGGTGACGCCGAGACGCGCACGACCGTCGGCCGCGGGGCGATCGTGCGCGCGTAGCGACGCAGGGCCGACCACTGCCTCGGGTCCTCGCCGCCGACTGTCCACTGCGCGAGCCCGGCGAGGTGGTACTTCGCGACGAGCGTGGCGCGCGCCGCTGCGGCGCGGGCGTCGTCGTACCAGACCGAGTGGTAGACCGTGCACGAGGTCGCCGCCCCCGACGTGGTGTGGCCGGAGTACCTCATCGGGTAGACGAACGTCTGCTCGAGGTAGGTCGGGTGCCACACGACGTTACGCGTCGTGAGGCCGTGCGAGACGAGCACCGAGGCCAGGCTGGACGACGTGAACGAGCGCGACGCGTAGCTCGGCTGGTTGTCGATGGGGCAGAGCCCGCGGACGAGGTACTTGTTGTTGGCGTCGCGCCGAACCCAGTCGCGGCCGTAGGAGGCGATCCCGATCTGGATCTTGCCCGACGGCACCTGGGTCGTCGCGAAGGCCACGACCCGCTCGACCCACGGGAATGGCGCGATCGGGCCGGGGACGCTCACCGAGTAGTCGTAGGCCATGATGCGCAGCCGGTCGACGTACGGCGCGATCCCGGCCCAGTCATAGACCCAGTAGCCCGAGGACGCGGACCGCGACGCGTCATAGATCGGCGGGGTCGTGAGCGCGAGCATCTTCCCCTGCGCGTGCAGCGCCCGGGAGAGCTGGGAGACGAACAGCACCCACGCCGGACGCGTCGTAGGCCACGAGGCACGGCCGTCACCGAACGCGAAGTGCTCGAAGTCGAGGTCGATGCCGTCGTAGCCGTTGGCCGTGACGAGCCCCACGATCTGCCGCACCAGCAGCGCACGGGTCGAGGTGCCGGCGAGGGTCGCGGCCATCTGCCGGGTGCCCATGCCGTCGGTGATGGTCGGGAGGACCTTCACTCCCGAGGAGCGCAGCCTCGGGAGATACGTCGACTTCGCCGAGTCGCTCACCTGCTGGGCCAGGACGGACGATGACCCCGCACGCTGCGCGGAGTACCAGAACGGCGAGACGTCGGTGAACAGGTCGGCGTTGGACAGCACGGAGGACGCCGACGACGCGGTCGCCCAGTACGGCATCCACCCGGTGACGATGCGCCGCGGCGGCAGGGGTGCCACCGAGGCCTGTGCCGGGGCGGGGAGGAGGCCGGCGGCCATCGCCGTGCCGACCGCACCGACCGCGAGGGACACGAGGCGGCTGCGGCGCAGCGCCTGGTGTCGCGTCGTGGTGGGCTCCTGCTGCATGGGACTCCCCGTCCTCGGCGGCGCCCGGGGACGCCGTTCGGCCGTGCTCGCGGTCATCGGGACGTGCTCCGTCCCTCCTGATGCTTCGTCCGACCCTGCCCCAGGCTTGACCGCAACCGCGCACCCGACCCGCGAATTCGGCAGGAATCGTCCGCCTTCCGGAACACCGGTCTCACCGGGTCGCCATCCCCCGTACTCGCGGTAGGGCGCGGCCGTGCGGCCGCACCGGCCCTCAGCGCGGCGGGCGACCGCTCCAGGTCCACGGGTACGCCGGGTCCTCGCAGGCACGCGCCGCGGCACCGATCGCGAGCGGCCGGAACGTGTCGACCATCACAGCGAGCTCCGCCGTCGAGGTGGCACCGAGGGACGCCTCGACGCTGCCGGGCTGCGGTCCGTGGGTGAAGCCGGCCGGGTGCAAGGAGACCGAGCCGGTCGTGATCCCGGCGCCCTTGCGGCTCATGAAGTCCCCGCCGCAGTAGAACAGCACCTCGTCGCTGTCGACGTTCGCGTGATTGTAGGGCGCGGGGATCGACAGCGGGTGGTAGTCGAACAGGCGCGGCACGAACGAGCACACGACGAAGCGCGGCCCCTCGAACATCTGGTGCACCGGCGGCGGCTGGTGCAGCCGACCGGTGATCGGCTCGAAGTCGTGGATCGACACGACGTAGGGATAGTTGCAGCCGTCCCAGCCGACGACGTCGAACGGGTGGTTCGCGTAGGTGTAGCGCGTGAGCCCCTGTCTCGTGCGCACGATCACGTCGACGTCGACGTCGTCGACCTCGATCGTCCGCTCCGGGCCGCGTACGTCCCGCTCGCAGTATGGCGCGTGCTCGAGGAACTGGCCGCGCGGAGAGAGGTAGCGGTGCGGCGGACCGACATGTCCGAAAGCCTCGATCACGAACAGGCGCAATGGTTCTGGGCCGTCGGGGAGGACTCGGTAGGTGGTCGAGGTCGGGAGCACGAGGTAGTCGCCCTCGCCCACGGTGAGCGTCCCGTACGTCGTCTCGACGACGCCTGCACCCGACTCGACGTAGAGGACCTCGTCCCCGGTCGCGTTGCGGTACAGCGGGCTCGGGGTCGTCGCGGCGACGTAGGCGAGCCGGACGTCGTCATTGGCCATCAGGACGCGCCGTCCGGTGACGGCGTCGGCGCCCCCCGGCGTCGGGATCGCGTGGGTCCGGTAGTGCGCGGGCAGCAGCGGCAGGTTCGGCGTCAGCACGGCGTCGACCTCGGTCGCGACGGCGGCGGCGACGATCGCGGTCGGCAGGTGCCGGTGGTAGAGCAGGGCACTGTCGTGGCTGAAGCCGTCGATGCCCACGAGCTCCTCGGCGTAGAGGCCGCCGTCGGGCCGACGGTGCTGGGTGTGACGCTTGCGCGGAACGTCACCGACGCTGCGGTAGTAGGGCATCCGGGCCTCCGGGGGCAGTTCCATCTCTCCGTTATTCGGAGAGTCGTGTCCTCTGAAAGAACGGTCCGCTAGCCTGCGCTGCGTGTCAACCCTGACTCCCGCCCAGCGGGCCGGCCTCGAGCCCGGACGCGCCACGGCCTTCGTCGTGGCCCTCATCGACGACGCCGCCGTGTTCCCGCCGGGAGACCTCCCCGTCGCCGCCGCGGTCGCCGCGCACCGAGAGCACCGCGCGTCCGAGCACGGCCACCTCGTCGGCCCGTTCCTCATCCCCGTGTCACGGCTCGGCGAGGTGCTCGACTCGCTCGACGCCGCACCCTCGAGCGACCCCCTCGACCTCGTCCTGGTGGCCGACTCCGGTCTCGTCGAGGCCGCCGAGGCCCGAGTGCTCCTGCTCGACGACGATCGCGTCCTGCTCGCCGGTCTCGAGGTCGCCCTCCCGCCGGACTCAGCGCCCGGCGACGCCGCGCACGCCATCCTCGACACGCTCGACTTCGCGCTGCCGGCCGCGATCGAGATCCCGCGCGCTGCCGGCTGGCGCGACGCCCTCACCGTCATCGCCGCCGACGGTGCCGAGCGGGCCAAGTTCCGCACTGGCGGCCCCACGCCGGCCCATCACCCCGGCGAGGCCGAGCTCGCGGACTTCGTCGCGGCTGCCGTGGGGCTCGGGGTCGGCTTCAAGCTCACCGCCGGCCTGCACCGCGCCGTCCGCCACACCGATGCCGTCACCGGCGCCGAGGAGCACGGGTTCCTCAACGTCCTCGCCGCGACAGCGGCGGCCCTCGACGGGCGCGACGTCGCGCACGTGGCGGCCGTTCTCGGCGAGCGCGACGCAGCACCGCTGCTGGCGATCCTCGCCCACGCCGACCCACGAGCCGTGCGCCAGAGGTTCACGTCGTTCGGGTCGTGCTCGATCGACGATCCGGTCGCAGACCTCCATGGTCTGGGCATCCTCGAGGACGCGTGACCCCGAGCGGGTGCGTGCGGGCCTCGTCCTGTCGTGCCGAACATTCTGAGGTGGAGGCGACATGACGTGCTGGGTCCCCGGTGCCGACACGTCGGGCTACGGCCCGACGCACCTTCCCTACGGCGTCATCAGCCATGCCGGAGGACACCGCGAGCTCGCCGTGCGCATCGGCGACCATGCGCTCTCCCTGTCGCGCCTGCACGACGTCGGGCTCCTTGACGGCGTCGTGCTGCACGGCACCACGGTGTTCGACACCGGCAGCCTCGACGGACTCCTGGCCCGCGGTCGCGAAGCCTGGGCGGCGGTGCGTGCCCGGCTGCAAGCGGTCGTCACGGACGGCGCCGTCGCGGACATGGCGCACGAGGCGCTGCTCCCCCTCACCGACGTGACGCAGCACCTGCCCTGGGCCGTTGCCGACTACGTCGACTTCTACTCCTCCGAGCACCACGCGACGAACGTCGGCCACATCTTCCGCCCCGACGGCGACGCCCTCACCCCGAACTGGAAGCACCTGCCCATCGGCTACCACGGTCGCGCGGGCACGGTCGTCGTATCAGGCACCGACATCGTCCGCCCCAACGGGCAGCGCAAGCAGCCACAGGAGGCGTCACCGGACTTCGGTCCCTCGCGCCGCCTCGACGTCGAGGTCGAGGTCGGGTTCGTCGTGGGCACGCCATCGGCCCACGGCACGGCTGTCCCCGCGTCGGCCCTCACCGACCACGTGTTCGGCGTCGTCCTGCTCAACGACTGGTCGGCCCGGGACATCCAGGCGTGGGAGTCCGTCCCGCTCGGGCCTTTCCTCGGGAAGTCCTTTGCCACCAGCGTCTCCGCGTGGGTGACCCCGCTCGAGGCGCTCGCCGCCGCGCGGGTCCGACCCCCGACGCAGGTCCCGGCGCCGCTGGCCTACCTCGCCGATGACGACCCGTGGGCGCTCGACCTGCGACTGTCCCTCGACCTCTCGCGCCACGGCTCGACCGCGACGGTCTCCCGCCCGCCGTTCGCCCAGATGTACTGGACACCCGGGCAGCAGCTGGCGCACCTGACCGTGAACGGCGCGTCCCTGCGCACCGGCGACCTGTTCGCGAGTGGCACCGTGAGCGGTCCAGACGTCGGCGAGCGCGGCTCGTTCCTCGAGCTCTCGTGGGGCGGCCGCCTGCCGCTGCACGTCGAGGCCCTCGGCGACCTCACGTTCCTCGAGGACGGTGACGTCGTCACGATCCGGGGCGCGGCACCGGGTGCGGACGGCACGAGACTCACCCTCGGGGACGTCGTCGGGCGCGTGCTTCCAGCCCGCTGACAAGGCGACTCGCGCCGGCGAGACACACCGGCACGCCGGTACCGGTGCCGACGTAGGCTCTCGGCGTGGTCGAGCCCCCCAGCCTCCCCGTGCCCCTGCTGGTCGGCACGTACCTGCTCGACGCCGCCGCTCCGTCGGACGTCGACGCCGTCGCGGACGCGTTCGAGGACCCCGACATCGCGTTGTGGAACCCAGGGGCGCGACGTCCCGGGACGAGTGACCACGAACGGGCGCAGCTCTGGGTCGCGGAGCGGTCGGTGTGGTCGTCCCACCACGTCTCGTGGGTGGTCCGCAACCCTGCCGGCGACCTGGTCGGCCAGGTGTCGGTGCACCAGATCGACGAGGTCATCGGCAGCGCGGAGATCGGCTACTGGCTCAGCCCGGCCGGGCGCGGGCACGGCGCCGGCGCGGCCGCGGTCGACGCCGCGACCCGCTACTGCTTCGAGGAACTCGGGCTCGCCCGGATCGAGCTCTTCCACGCCGTGGAGAACCTGCCGTCGTGCCGCCTCGCGCTGCGCTGCGGCTACCTCGTCGAGGGAACGGCCCGGCAGAGCTTCGTGTACGGCGACGGCCTCCGACACGACGAGCACCTGCACGCGCGACTGGCCTCCGACCCCGCGCCGGACGTGCCACCGCCCCGCTGAGGACCCGCCGTTGCACTGCGGCGAGCCTCGCCCAGGCACCCGCGCGGATGTCGTGAGGGGGCCCGACCGGGTGCACGTTCGTGCCACAGTGGCACGTGATTCCTGCCTGCCTCGGAGGCCATCGTGCGTGCAGTCCTGCTCGTCGCCCCGCTCATCCTCCTCACCGCGGCCTGTTCGGGCAGCCCCGCGCCGACCGCGGCAAGGACGACGGTGACCAGCACTGCCACCGTCACGGCGACTGCGACAGTCACTGCGACGCCGACGACGAGCGAGAGCGCCACTCCCACCACGAGCGCCGGCCCCGTCGGCACCGCGGTCTGCCGCACGGGCCAGCTGACGCTCCGCCTCGGCGACGGCGGCGCCGCGGCCGGCAGCAGCTACACGCCCATCGTGCTCACCAACCACGGCAGCAGTGCCTGCTCCCTGCGCGGCTACCCCGGTGTCACCTTCGTGGCGCCGACCACCGGGCACCAGATCGGTGCCGCAGCCTCGCACAACCCTCAGCAACCGCTCACGGTGGTCGTGCTCATGCCAGGGTCCAGCGCGTCGTCCCTGCTGCAGACCGGCGACTACCAGAACTACTCTGCCGCGGACTGCGTGAGCCGCCCGGTCAGCGGCCTACGGGTGTACCCGCCCGGGGCCACGACGGCGGCGTACGTGCCCTTCGCCACGCCGTCGCGGGCCTGCTCGACCAACGTCGGCCAGCTCAGCGTCGCCGCCGTCGTCGCGGGCACGACCGGCCAGTGACCCGGCCGGCCCGGGCCGCACCACATTCAGGCTGTTCACGCAGTAGAAGGCTTGCGCCACAGGCGATCAGGCGCGTACGACCATGCTGCGCACCAACACGTGGGCACCGGAGCCGACGTTGATGCCGTACACGCGGATCACGTGAGATCCCCGAGTCAAGGCTCGGGAGAACGTGAACCCGTGGGACGCACCGAGGACACCGAGGTCGGGTGACCCGGCCCGGTACTTCGCCACCGCCGCCGTGTAGTGACCGTCGACGTAGACGCGCACCACGATCGGACGGGTCGTCGACGGGTCGGCCGCCCAGCCCGACACCGTGACCCTCCCGCGGGACACGCGCGCCGTCGCGGCACCGAACGGGTTGCCCGAGGCGACGACGGTGCGGCACCCGAGCCCGGCGTCGGTACCGGCGGCGAGGTTGACGCCGATCACACAGACCCGGTGCGGCCCAGCGCGGACGTACGCGCCGACGAGGTAGCCGTGAGTGACGCCCCAGCCCGGGTAGGTGGTGCCGGCCACGGTGCTGGTGCGCATCGCGTGGGCGCTCGCGTAGAGGCGGCCGTCGACGGTCATCGTGACGAAGGTCGGGTCGGCCGTATCGGGGTCCAGCGCCCACCCGGAGATCGCGACCCGCGACCGCGACAACGAGAGGCCGCTGAGCCGGCCGTCGGGGTCCGACGACCGGGTCACCGTGGTGCATCCGATCTGGCCCGCCACCCCGGACGGGGAGATGGGGTCGGCGGTGAGGCACACCGCGTGGGTACCCGCCGGCACCGGGACAGTGATCGAGAGTCCGTGTGCCACACCGAATGCCGCGTACTGCGGTGGGACGGTCGTCGACGGGAGGTCGGCCGTTCCCTGTGCCACCGGCGTTCCGTCGACTGTGGCGTGGATGGTTGCCGGTGAGTCACTCGTGTCATCGAGCGCCCAGCCCGCGAGTCGCACACCTCCCGGGATCGTCGTGGTGGTGGCGAGTGCACCGATCGGATGGGCGTACTTCACCACGTCGGCGCACGACAGCGACGAGGGGCCGGAGCCGAGGCCGAGGTTATCGCCCGTGAGACAGATCTTGTGGGCGCCCACCGGGATCGCCGACGTGACGTCGAAGCCGTGCGCCGTGCCGTAGCCGGGCCAGGCGGTCGCCGCGGCCGTGCTCGCCAGGGAGGCGGCACCGGAGCTCGCCACGGCGCCGTCGACGGTCAGGTGGACGGTGACTGCTGACACGCTGTCCGGGTCCACGACCCACCCGGTCGCGTGCAGGCCGTCGGGTCGCTGGACCAGGGTGGCCGTCCCGGTCGGCGTGATGCCGACCGTGATGGGCTTGCTTGCCAGCTGTGCGTCCACACCCGCACCGATGTTGGTCGCAGCGACGGTGACCGTCGCGACGCCGGCGACGGCCGGCATGATGACGTGGAAGCCGTGCGCGGACCCGTACCAGGGCCACGTCGCCCCCACGTAGGAGTTGGGGAGACCCGCAACCACGCTCTTGGAAGCACCGATCCCGCTCACGGTCACCGTCGCCGGGCTCGCCGTGTCGGGGTCGACCACCCAGCCGTCCACCACCACGCCCTGCGGCGTACGCGTCACCGTCGCGACACCGAACGGGTTGACGCCGATGGACGCGGTGCCGTTGGCGAGCCGGGACAACGCCGTGGCAGTGCCCTGGAACCTGTCGAGGTCGACCGATCCGGCGATCCCGTTGACCTTGCCGGTCGAGGTGTACTGCCACATCGTGCTGGCCGGCCAGCCGCCGGGCGGCGGAGGCGCCGCGCTCCGGTAGGCGGCGATCCAGAGCGGGTAGCCCGTGAACGCCGTGCTGTTGCCCATGGCCGACGTCCAGAAGTACAGCCCGGTGTAGATGATCGGGCGACGGCCCGTGAGCCGCTGAGCCTCGACGAGCCAGGCCTTGGTCCACGCCACGAGCTGCGACGAGCTCAGCCCGTTGGTGACCTCGAGGTCCAGGACCGGTGGGAGCGTGTTGCGTGCGCGGAGCGGGCCGCTCACGGCGACGAAGTGTCGCGCCTCGGCCACGGCGTCGGCAGTCCGGCTGGTCGGGTTCGCGAAGTCGTAGGCACCGCGGATGAGCCCGGCGTTGCCCGCCGCGACCCAGTCGGCCGCGAACGACGAGTCGGTGTAGGTCAGGCCCTGCGTCGCCTTCAGGACGGCCCACTTGTAGCCCTGGGCCGGGAGCAGGTTCCAGCTGATCGCCTGGCCCGACGGATGCTGCCAGTGCGAGGTGTCGACGCCGAGGACGTCGGCCTGCGCGGCACCGGAGCCCACAACCAGGATGGTGATGACCGTCAGCGACATCGCTGAGAGGCGTTGACGGACGGAACGCATGGCACCCGACTTCTCGTGGTGGAGACCTCTGTGAGGTATCGGCCCCCGACAATCGGTCTTGAGCGGTCAGAGCATCGTGGACCGGATAGCGGATCGCCGCTCCCCTGATGCGGCGTCACCGTACGTCGGAAGCCGCTGCGACCGAAATCCTGAGCGTGGGCAGTCGACGATCGGGCGCGTCGCACCGACGGCTGGCGAGTCCGCGTCGGTGGAGAGCCGGCCGCGGGTCAGCTCGTGAGAGTGCGTACGGCGCAGCTCGTCCCGCCGGCCGGGCACGACAGCGTGCCGCCCACGACGAGGTTGATGACCAGGTCCGCGTCGGACATGCCGGCGTCGTTGAGGGCGACGCGCAGAGTCGACGCCTCGAGCTCCGGCGGCGGCCCGAGCGCGGTGATGGTCACGACGGAGTTCGCCGCCGTGACAAAGGACACGTGCCACCGCGCCTTTGCGGCCCACGTCTCCGCGACCGGGCGAGCCTGGGCCGCCAGCGACAGGTCGGCCGCCACCGAACGGCTGCCGATCCCGAGCGGGACGATCACGACGACGACGAGGGCAGCGACGACCACCACCGTGACGCCGTTCATCGCCCCGACCGCATAGCCGGCGGCGGCGGCGGCGTCCCGCACTCGGTACAGCAGCAGGACGGTCGTGCCGGTCGCCACGATGGCCGCCACGTTGGTGCCGAAGAGCAGCCCCGCCTGAGCCGCATCGGCGTACCGGTGCACCTGCAGCAGGAGGCCGACCACTGCGAGCGGCGGGACGAGCGAGATCGCGATGGCGACGCCGGGCAGCGTGTCGGAGATGTCGGCCCGCACGAGGGCGAACGCCCCCACCGTGCCGGTGGCGAGAGCCGCGAGGAGGTCGATGAGGCGCGGGCTGATGCGAGCCGAGACCTGGGAGTTGGAGATGTAGGCGTCGGCGGGGTGGACCACCGCACCGATGAGGAACGCGATCGCGATGACGACGAGGGCACCGCCCACGACGAGCCCCACGCTGCGGAGCAGGTGCGGGCGGTCCGAGAGCACGACCGACAGCGCGACGCCCAGGATCGGCGTCATCAGCGGGGCGACGATCATCGCGCCGATCACGGTCGCGGTGGAGTCGGCGACCACGCCCGACGTCGCGATGATCGCGGCCAGGACGAGCAGCACCCAGAACCTGCTCGACGTGCGACTGGTCCACGGACCTTCGATGAACAGGGCCGACGTCATCCGGTCGACGTCCTGCGCCTGAACTGCGGCCATCACCCACCTCCCCACAGGTTCGGCCACCATCGTCGTCGTACGCGAGCCGCGCGAGGCGCACGCCGCGCCGAACAAGCCGCGCTCCGCCGCCGCGTGAGGTACACAGGGGACATGTGCCATGACGACGACAGCCGCCCACCCGGTCCCCCCGTCGTCGGCGACGTGGCCGACCACGGCCTGATCACCCTCACCGCCGACGACGGCAACCGGTTCGCCGCCTACCAGGCGGTGCCGGCCACCGCGAACGGCCGCAACGTCGTGATCCTTCCCGACGTCCGAGGTCTGCACCCCTACTACGAGACGTTGGCGGTCCGCTTCGCCCAGGCAGGGTTCCACGCCGTCGCCTTCGACTACTTCGGCCGCACCCAGGGTGTCGCCCAGCGCTCCGGGGACTTCGACTGGCAGTCCGAGATCGGCACGCTGACCCCGGCGGGGGTGCGGTCCGACGTCGCCGCCTCGGCCGCGTTCCTCGACGGCATCCACTCGGGCCCGACGTTCACGCTCGGCTTCTGCTTCGGTGGCAGCCACTCCTGGCGGCTGTCGGCCAGCGACCTCGACCTCGCCGGGGTCATGGGCTTCTACGGCCGTCCGCAGATGGTCGAGGACGTCGAGGCGCGGATGGCGAAGCCCCTGCTCCTGCTCGTCGGCGGTGCCGACGCCGCCACACCGGTCGAGGACTTCCACGCCCTCGACGGTCGCCTCAGCGCCGCCGGTGTCGATCACGAGATGTACGTCTACGACGGAGCCCCGCACTCGTTCTTCGACCGTGCGTTCGAGCAGTGGAAGCCCGCGTGCGACGACGCCTGGACGCGCATCCTCGCCTTCACCGAGCGACTGTCCTGACCCACGTTCGGTCCGGTCAGGCCACGGAGCGGATCCTGGTGACGAGCGCCGCGGACAGCAGCGTCACGATGGCGGTCAGCAGGTAGAGACCGGTGTACCCGGTCGCTCCCGTCACGATCGGAGCGGCGATGACCGGAGCCAGCACCTGCGGGGCTGCGTTCGCGATGTTGATGACGCCGAGGTCGCGCCCCCGGTCGGCGGCGGTGGGCAGCACCTGGGTGATCAGCGCCTGGTCGACCGCGAGGTAGATGCCGTAGCCGAGGCCGAGGATGAGAGCGGCCACCATCGCGGCGACGAACACCGGGAAGAACGCCAGGATCACCGCGGAGATCGCCATGATCACCGTGGACACGATCACGTAGATCTTGCGTCGCCCGGACTTGTCGCTCATCTTGCCCGCGACCACGGCGGTGAGGATGCTGCCGACGGCGTAGAGGGCGATGAGCACGGTCTGGCCCTGCTCGGGAGCGGAGTACTTCACCGCGTCCTTGAGGAAGAACAGCAGGTACAGCGTCGCGAGCGCGTTGCCGAGCTGCATGAGGAAACGCGTGATCCAGGCCCACGCGAAGTCCGGGTAGAGCCGCGGGCTGACCCAGAAGCCCTTCGCGAACGTCGCGAGGTCGAACAGCGGGCGGTCCACGGCCTCCAGCCGAGGGTCGTGCAGGCGCAGCACGAACGGCAGCACGAGAAGGACGAGGAGAACGGCGGTCAGGATGACACCGGCATCGAGGCCTGTGACGACGAACGACACCAGCGCGACGCCGAGCACCACGCCCACGACCTGCGAGAGCCCCACCCACCCCGACACGAGCCCGCGCTGCCGCACCGGCACCTGGTCGGGGATCGTCGCCGTGAGCCCGGCGTAGGCCGCGTTGATCGCCGCCTGGCAGAACGCCCAGACGAGCGCGAGCCCGAGAACCGTCGACTGCAAGGTCAGTGCGCAGATGCCGAGTGCACCCATCGCCGCGCCGTAGAGCACCCACGGCTTGCGGCGGCCCATCCTCGAGGTGGTGCGATCCGACAGCGCACCCGAGAGCGGGTTCGCGATGATCGACATGAACGCGCCGGCGGCCGTGATCCAGCCGAGCGCCACCTCCTTCCCGTCGGGCGCGACGTGCTCGGCGAGGCGCGGGAGGAGGGTCTGGATCGGCGTGTAGAACGCCAGCATGATCCCGAGGTTCGCCAGGACGACGACGACGACGTAGCGGCGGCGCACGTCGGCCGTTGGCTCCTCCAAGGCGCGGGTCAGTGTCTCGACCGGCGTCGGATCACCCTCGTCAGGGCTGCTCACCCACGGCCGCCCAGGAACGCGCGGTACCAGGAGTACGACAGCTTCGGGATGCGCCGCTGCGTCGGATAGTCGGTGTACACCAGCCCGAATCGACGGCCATACCCCTCGGCCCACTCGAAGTTGTCCAGCAGTGACCAGACGAAGTATCCGCGGACGTCGACCCCGGCGTCGATCGCCGCTCCGACCGCAGCGATGTGCGACCTGAGGTACTCCACGCGCCGCGGGTCGTCGACGTGGGGGACGTCGGCCCCGGCAGGGTCGGCTCCGTGCGCCTCGACCAGGAGGTCATCGAAGGCCACGCCGCTCTCGGTCACCAGCACCGGCGGCAAGGCGTCGCCATAGACCTCATTGACGTGGACGAGGATCTCCCGGAGGCCGTCAGGCACGACCGGCCACCCCATCGCCGTGACCTCATAGCCCGACATCTCGACGATCTCGAACGGCAGCGGGTTGCCCGTCCCCGGGGCGCGCACCATCGTCGGGTTGTAGTAGTTGATCCCCAGGACGTCGAGGGGCGTCGAGATGATCGCGAGGTCGCCGTCCTCGATGCAGCTGCGGTCGACCGGCAGCCCGGTCTCCTCCGGCGTCGGGTACGTGCCGAGCAGGCAGGGCTCCATGTACGTGCGGTTCTGCACCGCGTCGAACGCCGCCGCGGCACGAGCATCCTCCGGCGACGCGGACTCCGAGCGGATCGGCGAGAGGTTGTGCGTGATGCCGATGCGCGCGGCCGGGACGACCGAGCGGATGGCGCGCACGGCGAGCCCGTGGGCGAGCAGCAGGTGGTGGGTCGCGGGGAACGAGTCGAGCATCAGCGCCTTGCCCGGCGCGTGGATGCCGAACGCGTAGCCGTAGGTGCTGACGACCACCGACTCGTTCATCGTGATCCACGTGTGGACGCGGTCGCCGAGGCGCCCGGCGACGACGGCGGCGTACTCCGCGAAGGCGTGGGCCGTGTCGCGCGAGAGCCAGCCACCCCTGTCCTCGAGCGCCTGGGGCAGGTCCCAGTGGTACAGCGTCGCGACCGGGGCGATGCCGTGGGCCAGGAGCTGGTCGACGAGACTCTCGTAGAAGTCGAGCCCACGTTGCTCGACGACTCCGGTGCCCGCGGGCAGGATCCGTGGCCACGACACCGAGAACCGGTAGGCGTTGACCCCGAGGTCGGCCATGAGCGCGACGTCCTCGGGCATCCGCACGTAGTGGTCGCAGGCGATATCGCCCGTCGCGTCCCCGGCGATCCGACCGGGCTCGTGGGTGAACGTGTCCCAGATGGAGGGGCCTTTGCCGTCGGCGGCGGGCGATCCCTCGATCTGGTACGACGCGGTGGCCGTCCCCCAGAGGAAGTCGCTCCGGAAGTCCGGGCGGAGCCGGCCATCGGACACCGTGCCGGGCTCGCCCGGCACCCACGGGGTCGTCGTCATGCGCGCACGATCCCACGACGCGAGGTGGTTTCGCTGGCCATGCAGCGAGACCGTCACGATCAATCGTGGTCGCCGCCGGCTACCTGCGGGTGGGGACGACGATCGTTCGGGCCGTCTTGTCGTGGATCGCCTGCTGCCACGGGCGGTCCCACAGCGGCCAGAGGCCGTCGACCACCGCGAACCACCCGCGAGTGAGTGCTGATCCGAGGGCGTAGGTGCCCCAGCGGATCGTCGCCTGCGACCACGTGAGCGGGACGTCGTCGACGAGAGGACGGATCCGGATCCCGGTCACGCGCTTGCCGATGGTGCGGCCCCATGTCACGTTCTGCGGCACCTCATAGAGGAAGCCCACTACCGCCGAGACGAGCGTCAGCGCCAGGGTCTGCCCCAGGAGGTCGTTCTGGAAGGTCACCATGACTGACTCCGGCGGCGCCGACCCGTCCTGCGGCAGGGCGTCGAGCACCTTCTGCCACGCGGGCCAGATCAGCCACAGCATGATCGGCGCGCTGACCGCGCCCTCGATGATGAGGTCGAGGATGCGGGCGATCGCCCGCGAGCCCCAGGTCGCGAGCGGGAACGGGGCCCGGTCGCCGCCACCACCGGCCCTGCCGTAGGCAGGCGCGGGCGGCGGCATCGTGGCCGGGGGTGGCAGCTGGACCGGGTCTCCGGGGCGTTCGGTGGTCGGGGCCATGGTCTCGACCGACGTCGAGGCACCCCATCGCTCGCCGTCCCACCAGCGGATGTAGCCACCGTTGGAGAACGGGTCCGGGTACCAGCCGGGATCCATGGACATGCTCCGAGCCTAGGTCGTCGCGCACCCGCGGCCCACCTGCCCCGCCCGACGTGACGGCGACGACCAGGTCGCCGCGTCCCGACGACGCTCGCGCGGTCGCGAGAAGACGCCCTCCGCGGCACCGCTCTCGCTCCGAGGCGGTGTCAGAGGTTGCCGCGGAGGTCCTGCTCGCGCTCGATGGCCTCGAACAGTGCCTTGAAGTTGCCCTTCCCGAACCCGAGCGACCCGTGCCGTTCGATGAGCTCGAAGAACACCGTCGGGCGGTCCTGGACGGGCTTGGTGAAGATCTGCAGGAGGTAGCCGTCCTCGTCGCGGTCCACGAGGATCCGGCGCCGCTTCAGCTCATCGACCGGCACCCTGACCTCCCCGATACGCGCGCGCAGCTCGGGGTCGTCGTAGTAGGAGTCCGGCGTCTCGAGGAACTCCACGCCTGCGGCGCGCATCGCGTCCACGGTGGCGAGGATGTCGTTGGTGCTCAGAGCGACGTGCTGTACGCCCGGGCCGCCGTAGAACTCGAGGTACTCATCGATCTGGCTCTTCCGACGCGCGATCGCCGGCTCGTTGAGGGGGAACTTCACCTTGCGGCTGCCGTCGGCGACGACCTTGCTCATGAGCGCGGAGTAGTCGGTCGCGATGTCGTCGCCGACGAACTCGGCCATGTTGGTGAAGGCCATGACGCGGTGGTAGAAGTCGACCCACTCGTCCATGTGTCCGAGCTCGACGTTTCCGACGCAGTGGTCGACCGCCTGGAAGAGGCGCGCCCGTGACCGCACCAGCGGTGCGCGGGCGATGAACCCCGGAAGGTACGGGCCCCGGTAGGCGGAGCGGTCGACGAGGGTGTGGCGGGTGTCGCCATAGGTCGCGATCGCCGCGATCACGACGGTGCCGTCGACGTCGGTGAGCACCTCCGGCTCCCTGAGCCCCGTCGCACCGTGCGCGACCGCGTACGCGTACGCCGCCGGCACGTCGGGGACCTCGAGCGCAAGGTCCATGACGCCGTCGCCGTGCTCGGCGACGCGAGCGGCCACGGGCGCCCCGGCGTGCACCGGACCGACGAGGACGAAGCGCACCGAGCCGCTCTCCAGGACGTAGGTCGCGTGGTCGCGATCGCCGTTCTCCGGCCCGCGGTAGGCGACCACTTCCATGCCGAAGGCGGTGGAGTACCAGTGCGCGCTCTGCTTGGCGTTGCCCACCGCGAACACGACGGCGTCCATACCGCGGAGCGGGAAGGGATCCACCGCCACGGCGGCGGCGGTGATCGGAGTGACCGTGGGAGCGGCGTTCTCGGCGGTCTGGGTCATGTCGGCAGACTGGCAAGGGTTGCCTCACCTTGCAACAAGCCCACGACTTACCCCGCAACCTGCCCGTTTCGGCTACGGTTGCGTCGTCATTGCTAGTCAGATCGCTCAGCGATAGGACGAAGGAGTAGTCGAGATGCCCGACATCGTCGATGAGGTCGATTCAGCGATCCTGGACCTGTTCGCCGCTGAGCCCCGCATCGGCGTGCTCGAGGCGAGCCGTCGGCTGCGCCTGGCTCGCGGCACGGTGCAGGCACGGCTCGACAAGCTGTCGAGCCGCGGGATCGTCACCGGGTGGGGGCCCGAGGTGGACACCTCGGCGCTCGGCTTCCCGGTGACCGCGTTCGTCACCCTCGAGATCGCCCAGCCCGGGCACGACGAGATCGGCGGACGGCTCTCCGGCATCCCCGAGGTCCTCGAGGTCCACACCATCACCGGCAACGGCGACCTGCTGTGCCGGGTGGTGGCCCGGTCGAACGCCGACCTGCAGCGGGTCATCGACCAGGTGGTCGCCACGGAGGGCATCGGCCGCACCTCGACGGTGATCGCGCTCGCGACCCAGGTTCCCTACCGCGTCCTCCCTCTCGTGTCCGAGGCTGCCGCCATTCCGGCGGGGCCGGCACCGCGGCCCTGATGCGGTCGGTCCGCGACGACCCGGACGGGTGACGCGGACTTCGTGCGGAGGTGGGTACCTTCTGTGCGTGCACCCGTTCCTCACCTACCACCAGCCTGGTCGCGCTTGCTCCACGAGCGTCGTCCTCGGGCTCGCGCTCCTGGTCTCGGCATCGGTCCTCGCAGTCGGGCCCGCCTCAGCCGGCACGTCGACGGCGCCGGGACCGACGACGACGTCACTCCCCCCGGCGTCGGTGGTCGCGCAGGCCCGGATGGCCCGCCTCATCCCCGTTCGGGTCGCGCGTGCGGCCGCGCTCGGCCGGTACCGGACCGGTCTGGTCGAGGACGTCGGGACCGGCTCGATCATCTGGAACTACGGCAGCGGGCTGCCGATGCGGGGCGCGTCGACGACCAAGCTCGCGACAGCCGTCACCGCTCTTCGGCTGCTGGGCACCACGACGAGGTTCCCGACGCGCATCGTCGCTGGTCGCACCGACCACGAGCTCGTCCTGGTCGCCGGCGGCGACCCCCTGCTCACCAGCGCCCAGCTGCGCGTCCTCGCTCGCTCGACAGCCCTGGCCCTCCTGCCCCTCGTCCCAGCGGCCACGACGCCAGCACCGGCCACCCCGCGGCGGGTGTCGTTCACGCTGCGTGTCGACGACACGCTCTACCCCGCGCCGACGTACGCCACGGGCTGGCCGGCCGACTACGAGCCCTCGGTCGTGACCCCCGTGCGCCCGCTCGTGCGTGACCTGCGCAACGGCTGGGACACGAGCAAGGACGTCGCGTCCTACGTCGCCGCACGCATGAACGCCGAGCTGACTGTGCTGCTCGCCGCACGCACCGATCTCGCGCCGGCCGTGACCTACACCGGCCGTCTCCGGGCTCCCGCGTCATCGCGCGAGATCGCACGGTTCGCCGGCAACACCTCCGCAGCTGTGCTGGCCTACATGCTGCTGGTCTCGGACAACGACGTCGCCGAGATGATGTTCCGCAACAGTGCCATCGCTGCCGGCCGCGGTGGATCCTGGTACGCCGCAAGGGTTACCGAGGTCAAGGAGCTGAGACGCCTCGGCATCGACATCCGGGGCTGGGCGCTGTTCGACGGTAGCGGGGTGTCGCGCAGCGACCGGCTCACCTCACGCGGCCTCGTCAACCTGCTACGCGTAGCCCAGTCACCGGCCCACCCCGAGCTCGCACCCTTGCTGGGCTGGCTGCCGGTCGGGGGCGTGAGCGGCACGCTCGCGCCTCACGACAAGCGGTTCACGACGGCGCCGACGAGGTGCGCGCGCGGCAAGGTCTTCGCCAAGACCGGGACGCTGCACGACACGATCGGTCTCGCCGGCTACGCGCGCGGCTCCGACGGTCGACTGCGCGCCTTCGCCGTCCTCGTGAACGCCGTCGACCCGAGGTTCACGAAACTCCAGGTGCGCCAAGCGGTCGACCTCGTACCAGCGACCGCGACCGGCTGCTTCTGACCGCGTCAGGCACCGCGCACGTCGTGGCGTCTCACGTGGGTCACCCGTGAGGTGAACCGTCAGCGCAAGGCCCGGGCGACCTCTCCTGCAGCGCGTAGGACCTTCGGCCCGACCTCGTCGACCGGGAGGTCGGCGAGCGACACGACACCGACGGACGCCTCGATGCCGGCGACACCGAGCAAGGGCGCTGCGACGCCGAAGGCGCCCGGCTGCAGCTCGCCCGTCGAGACGACCCACCCCGGCTCGAACGGACGGCCACCGGTCGCGCGCGCCGCGAGCACGGCCTTTCCGGCGGCACCGCGGTCGAGGGCATGCCTGGCACCGACCCGGTAGGCAACATGGAAGTCCGAGCGGGTCGGTTCGACGACGGCCACCGCGAGGGCGTCCGAGCCGTCGACGACGGTGAGATGGGCGGTGGCCCCGACGGAGTCGGCCAGCCTGCGCAGCGCCGGGATCGCCGCCTCGCGCAGCACCGGCTGCACCTGTCGGGCGAGGGCCAGCACGGCCATGCCGAGCCGGCAACGGCCGTCGCCGCCACGTCTCAGGAGCGCGTGCTGCTCGAGCGTGACGACGAGTCGGTAGACGACGGTGCGCGAGACACCGAGGCGCGCGGCGATCTCGGTGACGGTGAGACCGTCGGAGGCGTCGGACAGCAGCTCGAGCACGGTGAGCCCGCGATCGAGGGTCTGACTGGTCTCCGCGACCATCACACCACCTCCGTCCCGCGACCAGGTCGCAGGAGCCGCGTTCACGTTGGGTCGTCGGGCCCGGTGTTGCGACCCTTCGCGCCCCTCTGGTCCCCACTCTGCCCGAAGCAGGACGCCCGTCGCTCGTCACTCGCAACACTCGGGGCCGGCCGCGCCCACGACGTGTCCCTCGACACACCCCATGTGCTCCAGCCAGGCCCGGGGGCAGCACGACGCCACCGGTCCTGGACCGGCGGCGTCGTGGCGAGCGGGTGTCGAACGAGGGGTCGGTTCAGACCCCGGCGAGCTTCTTGACCTGGAAGGCGCCGATGATCTCGCTGAGCCCCAGGCCGATGAGCATGATGCCGGTGAGCACGACGATCGTGCCGATGGCGAGGCTCGGCCAGGCGAAGACGACGATCGCCCCGAGGATCAGCAGCAGGCCGCCGACGATGAGCCAGCTGCGGCCGTCGACACCCTTGCTCTGCAGCCCCACGATGAGCTCGGTGATGCCGCGGAAGAGCCAGGCCAGGCCGATGAACAGCGCGAGCAGCTCGGCCTCCCGGTCGTGGGAGATGGCCTTGAACATGTAGACGGCGAGGATGATCCCGAGGATTCCAGAGATCGCGAGGAGCGCACGGTTGGCCGCGTGCGAGAACGACTGAGCGATCTGGAAGATGCCGCTGATCAGCAGGTAGATGCCGAACAGGACGGCGAGCATCGTCACGGTCTTGTCGGTCCAGACGAGGCAGGCCACGCCGAGCAGAAGGGTGAGCACCCCGACTGCCAGCAGGAGCCACCAGCTCCGCCCGACTGCGGCGAGCGCCTCGCGCTCGTCGACGGTCACTTCGGTGGATGACATGAGGTCTCCTCGTTCGAGTGCGGCCCGGTGGCCGCACAGCAACGTTCAGACTAGGAGTTGGGCCAGGCTCTCACGCGGACCCGGGGCGCGAGATGCCAGTCGTGTCCCCGGCGCCCGCCGCACACGAGTCGCACGCGACCGGGATCAGCGAGCGCGGACGCGGGCGAGGAAGTCGCGGGTGCGTGACTCGCGGGCCTCGCCGAACACCTGCTCCGGGGGACCCTCCTCGAGGACCACCCCGCCGTCGAGGAAGCAGACCCGGTCCGCCGACTCCTGGGCGAACGCCATCTCGTGCGTCGCCATCAGGATCGTCATCCCCGCCTCGGAGAGCCCGCGCACGACATCGAGGACCTCGCCGACGAGCTGCGGGTCCAGCGCCGACGTGATCTCGTCGAACAGCATGAGCTCGGGGTCCATGGCGAGGGCACGCACGATCGCGACGCGCTGCTGCTGACCGCCGGAGAGCCGGTCGGGATAGTCGTTCGCCTTGTCGGAGAGACCGAAGGAGGTGAGCAGCTCGTGGGCGTGCTGCTCAGCGTCGGTCTTGGACTTCCCGAGGACCTTGCGGGGGGCGAGGGTGATGTTGTCGATCACGCGCCGGTGCGGGAAGAGGTTGAAGCTCTGGAACACGATACCGACGCGGCGCCGCACGACGTCGAGGTCGGCGTCGAGCGCTGTCACCTCGAGCTCGCCGTCGAGCACGATCCGACCTGCGTCGATGGGCTCGAGCCCGTTGACGCAGCGGAGAAGGGTCGACTTGCCCGAGCCGGAGGCGCCGATGAGGACGACGACCTCGTGCGCGTCGACCGAGAGGTCGAGACCGCGCAGAACCGCGTTGTCGTCGTAGGCCTTGTGAACGGTCTCGACCGCGAGCAGGGGCGACGTCACGCCGATCCCCCCGCGCCGCGCTCGCGGGCAGCCCGTGCGTTGAGCCAGTCCGCGAAGCGCGTCATCGGCACGGTCAGGGCGATGAACAGCACGGCCGCGATGACGTACGGCGTGAAGGTGAAGTTCTCCGCGCCGTCGATCTGGGCCTGGCGCAGAGCCTCGATCGGACCGATCACCGACACGAGCGCGGTGTCCTTCTGCAGCGAGATGAAGTCGTTGAGCAACGGCGGTACGACGCGCCGGATCGCCTGGGGCAGGATCACGTAGCGCGAGGACTGCACGGAGGACAGGCCCAGCGACCGCGCGGCCGCACGCTGGGACGGGTGGACCGACTCGATGCCGGCGCGGAACACCTCGGCCACATAGGCCGAGTAGGAGACGATCAGCGCGACAACGCCCCAGATGACGGGGTCTGTCGGGATGCCGGAGATGTTCAGGGCCGGGACGCCCAGGCCCAGGAGCAGCACCAGCAGGATCGTCGGCACCCCGCGGAAGACGTCGGTGTAGACCGTCGCGGCGAGCCGCAGCGGGAACATAACGGGCGACCTCGTGCCCCGGATCAGCGCGATCCCCAGTGCCAGAACCAGGATCACCGGCTCGGCGACCAGGAACATCCTGATGTTGAGCCAGAAGGCGGCCAGGACGTCGGGGAAGTACTGGCGGAACTCCTCAGGGTTGAAGAACGCAGCCTGCACGGCAGGCCATCCCGACGCGTTCGCAATGACGACGGCACTGGACACCACGACGACGACGAGGCTCACCGCCGAGACGACGAGGTTGCGCCGACCGCGCCGACGGAGCGCGCCCCGGCGCACCGGGTCGACGTAGGGCGCCGCCGCCGCCGTCGTCGTCGGCGTCGGCTCGGCCTGGTCGGTGGTCACGGACACGGCATCAGCCTGCCGCAGAGCCGGGCCGGACGGGACGATGTCCGCGAGGACACCGCCGTCACTGGGTGAAGTACGGCGCGCCGACGCCGGCGAGCCAGGTGTCCTGGATCGTCGTGAGCTCGCCGGAGGCCGTCATCGTGGCCAGCGCCTTGTCGACGCAGGACACGAGCGGGTTGCCCTTCTGGAACAGCATGCCGAACTGCTCGGCGTCGTTCGCGGTCACTGCGGGGAACTGGCCGACGATCTTGGCGTTGTCGAGCTCCGCGGTGGTGATGTAGTACGCGGTGGGGAGGTCGACGACGAGCCCGTCGATCTGTCCGTTCTTCAGCGCGGCGGTTGCCGTCGCGCTGTCGTTGTAGACGTTGGGCTGCTGGGTGGGCTTGATGTCGCTGAGGATGTACTTGTAGCTCGTGGTGCCGACCTGCGCGCCGAGCTTGGCCGACTGCAGCTGGGCGAGGCTGGTGGCCCCGGCGATCTTCGAGGACTTCAGGGCGATGACGGCCTGGTTCACCGTGTAGTAGCCGGCCGAGAAGTCGACGACCTTCGCACGGGCCGGCGTGATCGAGATCTGGTTGATGTCGAAGTCGAACTTCTTCGCGCCCGGCGCGTAGGAGGTGTTGAACGGCTGCACGACCCACGTGACCTGGTCAGCGGTGTAGCCGAGCGTCTTGGCGACGGCGTAGGCGACGGCGGACTCGAAGCCCTTGCCGTTGGCCGGCTTGTTGTCGATGAAGTAGGGCGAGTACGCCGGGATGTCGGTGGCAACCGTGAGCTTGCCGGCGGTCAGCGTCTGCATCGCCGTAGGCGTGCAGGGGTCGGTGGAGGCCGACGCCGAGGTTGAGCCGGACGCCGTGGCGCTGGTCGACGTCGTGGTGCCGCCGCTGGACGAGCCGCAGGCCGCGAGCAGCAGCGCAGCAGGGACAAGGACAAGAGCGAACGACGAACGACGCACGGTGAACCTCCGGGAACGCGCGGGACGGCCCCGCGCCGGGGGACATTGTGCCAAACCCCGATCGCGCCGCATGCCATGTCCCTCCGACGGCTGGGTCACGACGGGAATCGAGCTCGTTCCGAGACCTCAGCGACCACGCCCGGGCCGCCCGACGGCGGTCAACCCTCCCGGACCGACCACGGGTGCGGCGTTGCCGTCTTCGGGGTCGCCGTCGTGTGGGGCACGACGCCGACCGCGAGGTCGATGAGCGACCGGCGGTCGGCGCGCAACAGTGCCGGCACCCACAGCAGGAGGACGAGGGCCGCGCCCACCCCCGGGTGGCCGAGCACGGTGGCGACGGCGATCAGCGCGAGGGGCACGCCGGCCCGGGCCCAGGAGCGGCGGCGGCCCGCCGGCCGCCCGTCCACCGTGCGCTCCTTGAGCTCCATGACCGCGTCGCCGAACGTGCCCCGTCCGAGTCGGCAGGTCACCGGCCACAGGACCAGCAGCACGGCCACGAACAGGGCCAAGGCCGCCGACTCGGGCAGCCCCGTCGGCGTCGAGGCGTCCGCGGCGGGATCGGTCATGGCGATGTCGATCCAGATGGCGGGGAAGCCGACGAGGAACGTCACGACGCACCCCGCGATCACGGTGACCCCGACGGTGATCGCGGCGCTGAGGGTCAGCTCGCGCCGGGACGGGGGGAGGGTCGGCTCACCCACAGGACACCTCCGACCGCGCGGTTGCTGCATTCCGGTGCAGCACCGAGGCTAGCGGCGTCCGACCGCCAAGGCCCGCACTCGCTCGATGCGGGCCCGGAGCTCGGCGGCGCTCGCGCGCGGCACCTCGGGGCCGCCGCACAGCCGGCGCAGGTCCGCGTGGACTGCGGCCTGGGACATTCCGCTCTGTCGCGCGTAGGCGCGCACGCAGTCGTTGAACTCGCGCCTGAGCGCGGGGATGTCGGCCTCGACCACGACCGCGGCCTTGGGACCCGCGGACGCAGTGCGCTTGCCTCGTGAGCGCAGCAGGTTCGACACCTGGTCGGCGTCGAGCAGGCCGGGGATACCGAGGAAGTCGTCCTCCTCGGCCGTCCCGGTGTTGCCGGTGGCACCGAACTCGCCGCCGTCGAACAGCACGCGGTCGAAGGTGGCCTCGCTCTCGAGGGCCTCGAAGCTCATCTGGTCGTCGACGAGGAGGTCGGCGGTGTCGCGCTGCGCGAGCGCCTGCGTGATGAGGACGTCCTCCTCGGTCCACGAGCCGTCGGTGGGACGGCCAAGGACGTGGTCCCGCTCCTCCTCGAGCTCGCCGGCGAGACGGAGCAGGTGCGGCACGCTGGGGAGGAACACCGTGGCGGTCTCCCCCCGCCGACGGGCCCGCACGAAACGACCGACTGCTTGGGCGAAGAACAGGGGCGTGGATGTCGACGTCGCATAGACCCCGACCATGAGACGCGGGACGTCGACGCCCTCGCTCACCATGCGCACCGCGACCATCCACCGGTCGTTGCTCTCCCCGAACGCGGAGATCTTGGCACCGGCCTTCGGGTCGTCGGACAGGACCACCGTGGGCTTGTGCCCGGTGATCACCTCGAGCTGCCGGGCATAGGCCCGCGCCTTCGTCTGGTCAGTCGCGATGACGAGACCCGCGGCGTCAGGGACATGCTTGCGCACCTCGGAGAGCCGACGGTCCGCCGCGCGCAGCACCTGCGGGATCCACTCGCCCTGGGGGTCGAGCGCCGTCCGCCACGCCTGCTGGGTCACGTCCTTGGCCTGCTCGGCCCCGAGTACCGCACTGACCTCGTCGCCGGCCCGCGTGCGCCAGCGCATCCGGCCGCTGTAGGCCAGGAACATCACCGGACGAACGACGTGGTCGCGCAAGGCGTCACCGTAGCCATAGACGTAGTCCGCAGCGCTGCGCGAGACACCGCTGCGCTCGGGGGCGTAGGTGACGAATGGGATGGGGTTGATGTCGCTGCGGAACGGCGTGCCGGTGAGGGCCAGACGACGTGTCGCGGGCTCGAAGGCCTCGCGCACCGACTCACCCCAGGACAAGGAGTCGCCGGCGTGATGCACCTCGTCGAGGATCACGAGCGTCTTGCGGTCCTCGACCCGGCGTCGGTAGAGCAGGGAGTTGGCGGCCACACCGGCATAGGTGACGGCGATGCCGAGGTAGTCGCTGCTGGTGACGCCGCGGGCTCCGGAGAACTCCGGGTCGAGGGGGATCCCGACCTTCGCCGCGGCCTGGGCCCACTGGGTCTTGAGGTGCTCGGTCGGAGCCACGACGACGACGCGCTCGACGACGCGCCGGTCGAGCAGGTCGCCGGCAAGGCGGAGGGCATACGTCGTCTTCCCTGCACCCGGCGTCGCGACGGTGAGGAAGTCGCGCGGGTCGCGCTCGAGGTAGACGTCGATAGCCGCCTGCTGCCACGCCCGGAGCTTCTCGGCAGCGCCGCGTGGCGCCCGGGCCGGGTAGGCCGGCGAGAGGTGCGAGGCGGAGTTCATAGGCGGGCCAATCTAGGCGAACCCGGAGTCCGACATGCCGGGGTGGGCGGTGGTGCGTGTCCCGGGCACGTCGTGCTAACGCCGGGTCGCGCGCGTCGTCGTCAGACCCCCTGGACGACTCAGGACGCCGCCGGCGTTGGCCGCCCGATGCGCGCGGCGAGGACGGCTCCCGCCCCCGCGAAGGCGGCCATGAGCAGCCAGATGGTGGCGAAGGTGGCACCGGACACCGCACCCGAGGCGAGTGCGGCCGCGTAGATCGCGCCGGCCAGACCGACGAGCAGCACTGAGCCCACCGAGTCGCACACCTGCAACGCCGCGACGTTGGCCCCTTGGTCCGCCGGCTCGGACAGCTCCAGCACGAGGGTGCCGATCGACCCGAAGCACATGCCCATACCGGCGGCGCCGAGGAACCAGGAGAATCCCGCGACCCAGAAGGGCACCACCGCCAGGAGCGAGACCGGCATGGTGACCATGCAGACCGCGACCATCGCCGCACCCACCTGGACGAGGAGCCCACGCGCGACCCGCCCGTGGAGCCGGCCCTGCACCTGCGACCCGACGGCCCAGGCGAGGGCGCCGATGGTGAGCGTGAGCCCGGACTGCGCCGTCGACACGCCGCGCACGGTCTGCATCGCGAGCGGGACGAAGGACTCCCCCGCGAAGAACGCCCCGGCAAGGATCCCGCGCATCATGACGACGGTCGGCAGCCCGGGGGCGAAGCGCAGCGAGCCCGGGGGAAGAAGCAGTCGCAGCGACGGGACGAGCAGGGCGACGCCGACGACGGCCAGCACCACCCCGATGCCGCCACGACGGGTGCCCCCCTCCTGGAGCAGTGCGAGGCCGAGGGCTGCGACCACCGCGAGACGCACCCGGCCGCGACGAGGTGGCGCGGTACCGAGCGCGCCACCGAGCGCGCCCAACCGCGGCACCAGCAGAACCATCGGCGGGATGATGAACGGCACTGCGAACCAGAACACCGCCCGCCAGGACAGGTAGTCGGTGAGGAAGCCGGCGACCAGCGGGCCGACGATCGCCGGCAGCACCCAGGATGCGGCGAGCAGGGCGAACGCCCGGGGCCGCAGGCGGTCGGGGAAGGCGCGACCGATCACGACGTAGAGCGTCACGATGGCCAGCCCACCACCGAGCCCCTGGATGAACCGCGCGAGAACGAGTACCGGCATCGACCAGGCCGCGCCTGCGAGGAGTGCGCCCAGCCCGAACAGCGAGACCCCCGCGAGGAGGGGCGAGCGGGGGCCGGCGCGGTCGCACCACTCGCCGGCGACCACCATCGCGACGAGGCTCGACACGACGTAGCCGTTGAAGGCCCACGCGTAGGCTCCGAGGCCGTCGAGGGCCGCCGCGACCTTGGGCATCGCCGTCGCGACGCCGACCGCCTCGAAGGCGAACATCACCATGACCGTGACCACGCCGATCGTGATGGCGCGGTAGCTGGGGCCGAGAAGGCCCTGGTCGTCGTCGGGACAGGTGCTGGCCGTGGTGTCGGCGCCTTCGGACGTGGTCAGGACCCCGCTCCGTCGCCCTTGCCCTTGCCCTTGCGGTCGGGGATTCCCTCATAGATCCGCTTGCAGTCGGGGCACACGGGGAACTTCGACGGGTCGCGGCCGGGCACCCACTTCTTGCCGCACAGCGCCTTGATCGGAGCGCCGGTGACGGCGGACTCGACGATCTTGTCCTTCTTCACGTAGTGGGCGAAGCGCTCGTGGTCGCCGTCCCCGTGGGAGAGGACCGGCCGGTCCTCGACCATGGTGCCGAAGCCGGTGTCCGGCTCTGAGATCGGGAGCGGTTCCAGAGGCGTCGTCATGGGCCACATGGTAGGGCCGCAGGACCGTCCTCGTCGTGGGCGTCTCCGCCCGGAAGACCCGCCTGTGCCTGCTGCGGGCGACCCGCTCAGTTGAGCGTGGGGTCGACCGACGGGGTCGCGACGAAGGCCAGCTCGCTGCGCTGACGCCGCAGGACTCGTTGCCAGAGCCCGTCGGGGTCCGCGTCGAACACGTCCTCGGGACCGCCGTCGATGACATACCAGGAACCCTCGGCCACCTCGTCGTCGAGCTGGCCCGAACCCCACCCTGCGTAGCCGGCGTAGATCCGGATGGCCGAGAGGGCGGCGAGGGTGTCCTCGGGGTCGAGATCGAGGTCGACGAGGCCGAACGGGCCGGCGACGCGCCGGAAGCCGTCGGGCTCGGGGCCGTCGAAGGGGCCGGGGAGCAGCCCGAGCGCGAGGGCGCTGTCGTCGGCGACCGGGCCCCCGGTGAACAGGACGTCGGTGCCCGTCGTGCGCCCGTCCCACGGCGGGAGGACGACGCCGACCGGCACGTGGGAGGGTCGGTTCAGGACGATGCCGAGGCTCCCCTCCTCGTCGTGGTCGAGGAGCAGGATGACGGTGCGGCTGAAGTTGGGGTCGGTCAGGACGGGCGCGGCGACGAGGAGCCTGCCGGGCAGCGGGGCGGCCGGGGGGACGTCGAGGGGCTCCAGGGTCACGACACAAGGATGCCCGCTCCGCGGCCGTGGAGCACGCGTGAGCGATCTCACGATGATCTCCGGTGGTTCAGTGACGAACTTTCCCCCGAACGGCCGATCACGGCGTAGCCTGACGTTGTGTGAGGCTTTCACCACTCGGCGTGAGTACTTCTGAGCGGCTGCCGGGTGGGGTCGGAGCCCTGCCGTACCAAGGAGGCCGGGATGCCACAGCAACCGCTCGCGCAGGTGCCCGTCGATGCGACGTGGGAGTGGCAGGAGCACGGAGCCTGCCGCGAGGCAGACACCGCCCTGTTCTTCCACCCGCAGAACGAACGTGGGCTCTCCCGTATCCGACGTGACCGGGCCGCGAAGTCGGTCTGCGCCCGGTGCGGCGTGCGCTCCGAGTGCGCCGACTACTCGATCCGGGCCCGCGAGCCCTACGGCGTCTGGGGCGGGCTCACTGAGGAGGAGCGCGAACGGATCTACGTGCGCAGCGCCCTCACCGAGTACGGCCGCGAGAAGGGCGCCGGACTCCGCGCCGCGCTCGACGCCCAGCCCCACTGAGACTCGCTGACGTCGGCCCTACTCGACGTCCACGAATGCTGACTGGCCCGGTCCTGCGACCGGGCCAGTCTGCGTTCGTCGGCGACCCCCGGCTTCCTCGGCCCCTGCGGCGGACCCCGGTGTGCGACGGCGGCGCTGCGACGTGACCCACACGTCATTCCGCCCAAAGAGCAACCATGGACGGCGATTCAGGTCGATGATCAAGTTGTTACAACGCCGTTGTCGGGAGACACCATGAGCCAAAGCGCGACACCCTCCACGACGAACACGGCACCTCCCGAGCACCAGGGCACCCTGGGCCTCCCGCAGGCGACCGCGTTGATCGTCGGAAGCATCATCGGAACCGGGATCTTCACCCTCCCCTCGGCGATCGCCAGCTACGGGATGCTGGCCATCGTCGCCCTCCTGGTCGTCTCGATCGGGGCGCTGGCCCTGGCCTTGATGTTCGGGGCTCTGTCCACCCGCATTCCCGCCGCCGGTGGCCCGTACGCCTACTCGCGCCACTACTTCGGCGACTTCGCCGGGTTCACCAACGCGTGGCCCTACTGGATCACCTGCTGGGCCGGCAACGCCGGAATCGTCGTCTCGTGGGTCTTCTATGTCGACGCCCTCTTCGGCCTCGACCCCGACAACAAGCTGGCGAACGTCGGCATCGCGATGGTCGGCCTCTGGATCCCTGCGCTGATCAACCTCATCGGCATCAAGACGATGGGCACGTTCCAGCTGTGGACCAGCATCATCAAGTTCATCCCCCTCGTCTTCATCTCCACCATCGGGCTGGTCATCGGCCTCTCGAAGGCCAACTTCCCCGAGTTCAACCCGAGCGGTGACTCCTTCTTCGGCGCCATCTCGACCGCCGGTGCCCTCGTTCTCTTCAGCTACCTCGGCGTCGAGACGGCCGCCGTGGCGGCCGCGAAGATCAAGAACCCCGAGCGCAACGTCGCCCGGGCCACGATCTATGGCACGCTCGCCTGCGCCGCGGTCTACCTGCTCTCGACCGTCGCCATCTTCGGCATCGTCCCCAACGACGTCCTGCAGTCCACCGGGGCACCGTTCACGAGCGCCTTCAACGAGATCTTCGGCGGTGACTGGGCCGGCAAGGTCGTCGCCGCCTTCGCCGTCGTGTCCGGCTTCGGTGCGCTGATCGGCTGGACGATGATCTGCGCCGAGATGCCCAAGGCCGCCGCTGACGACGGCCTGTTCCCGACGATGTTCGCGAAGGTCAACAAGGCTGGTGTCCCGATCTGGGGCGTCCTGTTCTCCACCGCGCTCGCCAGCGTCTTCACCGTGCTGAGCTACCTCGGTGCGAGCGGGGTCCAGGTGTTCAACACGCTCGTCCTGCTGACCGGCGTGACCGCTGCGATCCCGTACTTCATGTCGGCCATCGCGCAGATCTACTACCTGTTGACCGAGGGCAAGCTCATCGCCCCGCGCACGTTCGCGCGGGACATGGTGATCGCCGTGTTCGCCCTCCTGTTCTCGTTCTGGTTCGTCTACGGATCGGGCCAGCAGGCCACGTTCTGGGCGTATCTCATGATCCTGCTCGGCTACGTCGTCCTGATGGCGCTCTACGTCCAGCAGTGGCGTGCGCGCCGCGCGGCCGGCTCTACCGAAGGACCCCAGACAGTCGATCGCCGCCAGGGTTAGCAGCCCGCTCGCAGCAGCCCGCCCGTAGCACCGGAGAGGAACGCGCGATGACCTTCCACGTCGACTCCGAGGTCGGACAGCTCAAGCAGGTCATGGTCCACCGACCGGGACTCGAGCTGTCGCGCCTCACCCCCCAGAACGTCGACGACCTGCTGTTCGACGACGTCATGTGGGCCCAGCGTGCCCGCGAGGAGCACGACGCGTTCGCCCAGAAGCTCGCCGACAAGGGGGTGAAGGTCCATCTCTTCGGCGAGCTGCTGGCCGACGTCCTCGAGACCGAGGAAGGGCGCGAGTTCGTCCTCGAGCGGGTCGCGAACCAGCACACCGTCGGCCCGCAGCTTGTGCAGCCGCTGCGGGAGCTGGCCGAGAGCGTCGACGGCGCGACCATGGCCGACTTCTTCATCGGCGGGATCCTCAAGCGCGACCTCGCACTCCCTCGCGGGGCGTCGCTGTACTGGGACCACCTCGACGACTACGACTTCGTCCTCACTCCGCTCCCGAACCACCTGTTCCAGCGGGACAACACGGCCTTCGTCTATGACGGGCTGTCCGTGCACCCGATGGCCAAGCCGGCGCGTCAGCGCGAGACCGTGCACTCCCGCGCGATCTGGAACTTCCACCCGAAGTTCAAGGACGCGGGCCTGCACTTCTACTACGGCAACGACGACGAGCACCACCAGCCCGCCACCTGCGAGGGCGGCGACATCCTGGTCATCGGCAACGGCGCTGTGATGATCGGGATGGGTGAGCGCACGACGCCTCAGGGCATCGGGATGCTCGTGCGCGGCTACTTCAGCGACCCGCGCAACCTCATCACCAAGGTGATCGTCGTCGAGCTGCCCAAGACCCGGGCCTTCATGCACCTCGACACCGCCATGACGATGGTCGACAAGGACGCCTTCAGCGTCTACCCGTTCCTGCCACCCGAGCTGAAGTCCTACACGCTCACCAAGAAGGACGACGGCGGCGCGTATGAGATCCACGAGAACAAGTCGTTGTTCCCCGTCGTGGCCGAGGCCATCGGCGTCACGAAGATCCGGGAGCTGAAGACGCCGATCGACGAGATGGGAGCCGCGCGCGAGCAGTGGGACGACGGCAACAACTTCCTCGCCGTGGCCCCCGGCGTGATCTTCGGGTATGAGCGGAACACCACGACCAACACGTTCCTTCGCAAGAACGGGATCGAGATCGTCACGATCGTCGGTTCCGAGCTCGGTCGGGGCCGCGGCGGTCCGCGTTGCATGAGCTGCCCGATCGAGCGCGAGGCCGTGGTCTGACCCAGCGTCCCATTCTCGATCCACCACTCACACTTGGAGACTCAGACATGCCCGTCAACCTGCGCAACCGGGACTTCCTCAAGGAGGTCGACTTTACGACTGTCGAGCTGCAGTTCCTGCTCGACCTCTCCCGCGACCTCAAGCGAGCGAAGTACACCGGGAACGAGGTGCAGCGCATGCAGGGCAAGAACGTGGCTCTCATCTTCGAGAAGACCTCCACCCGCACTCGCTGCGCGTTCGAGGTCGGCTGCTACGACCAGGGCGCGAGGGTCACCTACCTCGACCCGCAGTCCTCCCAGCTCGGGCACAAGGAGTCGGCGGCCGACACGGCGCGCGTCCTGTCGCGCATGTTCGACGCGATCGAGTTCCGCGGCAGCGCCCAGACCACCGTCGAGACGCTCGCGGAGTACTCCGACGTCCCCGTCTACAACGGGCTGACCAACGAGTGGCATCCGACCCAGATGCTCGCTGACTTCCTCACGATGATCGAGCACGGCCACGGCAAACACGTGTCCGACATCAGTTACGCATACATGGGCGACGCTCGGTCGAACATGGGGCACTCGCTGCTCGTCATGGGCGCGATCATGGGTGCCGACGTCCGCATCGTGGCGCCGAAGAGCCTGTGGCCGAGCAAGGAGATCCAGAAGATCGCCAAGGACCGGGCGGCAACCTCGGGCGCACGGATCACCCTCACGGAGGACGTGGCCGCCGGGCTCAAGGGCGCCGACTACGTCCACACCGACGTGTGGGTGTCGATGGGCGAGCCCAAGGAGGTCTGGGACCAGCGAGTGAAGCTGCTGACGCCCTACCAGGTCAACGCGAAGGCACTCAAGGCGACCGGCAACCCGAACGTGAAGTTCATGCACTGCCTGCCGGCGTTCCACGACACGAACACCGTGGTGGGCAAGGACATCGCCGAGAAGACCGGCATGACCGGCGGCCTCGAGGTCACCCACGACGTGTTCGAGTCCCCCGCCAACATCGCGTTCGACCAGGCGGAGAACCGACTGCACACCATCAAGGCGATCATGGTGGCCAGCATCGGCTCCTGAACCACCAGGCGGTGCCCCCCGGACAACGGTCGGGAGGGGCACCGCCGTCTCCTCCCCCTCTCCGACGCCGGCCCCCGGCCCTGCCGACCCCCGACCCTGCCGACCCCCGACCCTGCCGACCCCCGGCCCCCGCCGACCCCTGGCCCTGCCGACCCCTGGCCCGCCCCCCCCTGGCCAGGTGCTCAGTGGGGCTGGGGATGGCCTGCGCGCGGGGCGTACGAGCCGCGCGGGCGGAGCGGCCTTACGGTGGTGACATGGTCGCTGTCCTCCTCATCGCCGCCGTCGCCCTGTTCCTCGTGGAGGTCGTGGCGCTGGCCGATGTCATCGGGCACACCGACGCCGACTTCCGGGCTGTGGCCCGCGGCACCCGTACGGTCTGGATCGGCGTCCTGCTGACTGCCATGGGCATCAGCATCCTGTTCGGCGGACGCTCGGTCCTGAGCCTCATCGGCGTCGTCGCAGCGGCCTTCTACCTCCTCGACGTACGCCCCCGCCTCCGCCGCACCCCCTAACCACCAACCACCAACCACCAACCACCAGAATCCACTGTCCTTCCCTTAGGGAGGGACAGTGCAGTTGAACTACGTGCTGGCTCCCCGATTCGCGATCTTGGACGAGTGCGACAGCGAGGACGGCGACAGCATCAGGCGCGACGCGGGCGGACCCACGCCGGCGTCCCGGCGACCGCGGTCCGCACGAGCGCGACGAGCCTGTCCGGGTTGTTGACGACGTCGTCCCACGTGAAGCGCAGAACGGTGTAGCCGGCGGCCACGAGCCGGTTCTGCCGAACCCGGTCTCGCTGAAAGGCGAGGTCATCGGAGTGGTAGGCCCGCCCGTCTATCTCCACCACGACCTTCGCCTCCTCGAACAGCAGATCGACGACGCCGACCAGCCCGTCGAGGTCGTGCACGGCGACGTTGGCCTCCCAGCCCCGGATGCCCGCCGCTGCGAGGATCTTGTGGGCGCGCACCTCGGCCTCGGAATGGGCGCCGCCGGAGAGATCCGCCACGATCGACCAGGCCCGTGACAGCCCATGGCGTTGACCCATCAGACGCAGTGCCGTGCGGACGTCGTCGAGGACGAGTAGTCGACGCTGCACGGCATCGACGAGAAGAGCGCGACCCGCCTCCTCTCCGAGCCAGAGCGTGCAGTCGAGCACCGTCCGTATCGTCGTCGTGATGACGATGCCGTCGAGCCGGCACATCTCGGACTCGGCCAGGGCCACCCGGTGCGTCCTGAGCCCCGTCACCTGCAATCGGGAGTCGCGCGGAGCGATCACGTGCACCTCAGGGTCCGATGGCGTCCGGAGCCCCCAGAGCCTCGCCGCGGTCACATGACTCACGACGGACTCCGTGCCGGCGGCCAGCGCACCTGCCCATGCCAGCGAGGCCTGCGACAGAGGTGCCGTGCACTCGGCGTACACCGATCCCATCACCACGACCCACCTGCCGTCGCGCAGCAGTCGCCGGATCCGGTACGACGAGTAGCCGGCGTCCGACGCCTGGGTCGCAGTGAAGACGCCCCGCTGGGCGGGAGCCTGAGGTGGTGGGGTGCTGGAAGCTCGCATGGCGAGAGCCTGACGCAACGGCGACGCCGTGACGGCGTCCGTCCACAGCCCAGCCCTGCTGCGGTACGGCCGACCCGGCCGGAGCCCAAGCCGCGCCAGCACCGTTCGCCGGACCCGCACCCGCACCCGCACCCGCACCCGCACCCAAGATCACGATTGCGGGAGTCAGAACGTAGTTGAACTCCCTTGATCTTCCCTAAGGGAGGAACAACGCAGGTCGCGGGCGGAACGCAGGTCGCGGGCGGAACGGCGTCGTGGGCGGGTGGGCGGGACGGCGGAACGGCGGGACGGCGGAACGGCGGAACGGCCCCGGGATCCCATGATCCCGGGGCCGTCCGTGGCGCTGGTCAGGCGTGCAGGCGGGCCTTGATCGCGTCGAGCTGGGTGTAGAGCTCGGCGGGGACCCTGTCACCGAACTTGGCGAAGTACTCACCGGTGAGGTCAGCCTCGGCGAGCCAGGAGTCACGGTCGACCTTGAAGAGCTCGACCATGGCCTCCTCGGAGATGTCCAGGCCCTCGACGTCGACGGCACCCGGCAACGGCATGCGGCCGATGGGGGTGTCGACCGCCTCGGCAAGACCCTCCAGGCGGTCGACGATCCACGCGAGCACCCGGCTGTTCTCGCCGTAGCCCGGCCAGATGTAGCTGCCCTCGGCGTCCTTGCGGAACCAGTTGACCGAGTAGATCTTCGGCAGCTTCGACTCGTCTCCGGTCGTACCGATCGTGAGCCAGTGGCCCCAGTAGTCGGCCATGTTGTAGCCGCAGAACGGCAGCATCGCGAACGGGTCGCGACGCAGCTCTCCGACGGTGCCCTCGGCTGCAGCGGTCTTCTCCGAGGCGATGGTGGCGCCCATGAAGACTCCGTGGTTCCAGGACAGCGCCTCGTTCACCAGCGGGACGTTCGTGGCCCGGCGACCGCCGAACAGGATCGCGGAGATCGGCACGCCAGCCGGGTCCTCCCAGTTGGGGGCGATCGACGGACACTGGCTGGCGGGGGCGGTGAAGCGGGCGTTGGGGTGCGCGGCGGGGACGCCGGCCTCCGGCGTCCAGTCGTTGCCCTTCCAGTCGATGAGGTGTGCGGGCGCGTCCGACAGTCCCTCCCACCAGACGTCGCCGTCGTCGGTCAACCCGACGTTGGTGTAGATGCTGTTGGCGTAGAGCGACTTGATGGCATTCGCGTTGGTCTCCATGCTGGTGCCCGGTGCGACGCCGAAGAAGCCAGCCTCGGGGTTGATCGCGTAGAGGCGACCGTCCTCGCCGAACCGCATCCAGCAGATGTCGTCGCCGACCGTCTCGACCTTCCAGCCCGGCAGGCTCGGCTCGAGCATGGCGAGGTTGGTCTTCCCGCACATCGAGGGGAACGCGCCGGTCACGTACTTCACGTCGCCGTTGGGGTGCGTGAGCTTGAGGATGAGCATGTGCTCGGCGAGCCAGCCCTCATCGCGCGCCATCACCGAGGCGATGCGCAGCGCGAAGCACTTCTTGCCGAGAAGTGCGTTGCCGCCGTAGCCCGAGCCGTAGGACCAGATCTCGCGCGACTCGGGGAAGTGGACGATGTACTTGTTGTCGTTGCACGGCCACGCGACGTCGGCCTCGCCCTCGGCGAGCGGATGTCCCACCGAGTGCAGTGCCGGGACGAAGTCGCCGTCCTCAGCGATGAGATCGAGTGCGGCCTGGCCCATGCGGGTCATGATGCGCATGTTCACCACGACGTAGGGCGAGTCGGTGATCTCGACCCCGAGCTGGGAGATGCGCGAACCGAGCGGGCCCATCGAGAACGGGATCACGTACATCGTGCGACCGCGCATCGATCCGGCGAAGACACCTTTCAGCGTCTGGCGCATGGCCACCGGGTCGGACCAGTTGTTCGTGGGGCCGGCGTCCTCCTCGTGGAGCGAGCAGATGAACGTGCGGTCCTCGACGCGTGCGACGTCGCTGGGGTTGGACCGGGCGAGGAAGGAGTTGGGGCGCAGACCCTCGTTGAGGCGGGTGAAGACACCACCCTCGACGAGGAGAGACGTGAGGCGGTCCCACTCCTCCTGCGAACCGTTCGCCCACTCGACGCGGTCGGGCTGGGTGAGGGCTGCGACTTCTTCAACCCACTCGAGCAACTTCTTGTTGCGGGTGGGGGGGTTCTCAAGTCCGGGAACGGTCGACATGACTGCGTTGTCCTATCGCAAGAGTTGCGGTTCTTCTCTCCCACAAGACTGCCGTAAGGACGCCCTTAACGCAGCAACACCTTGCCCTGGACGGGGGTTACCGACCAGTTTGTGACCAAGTGCACAGGTCGTCATGGCCTCCGCAGCATGCTCGGAACCGGCGGGTGACCGGCGCCACACGGACCCGAAATCGTCGTCACGAGCCCGTCAGGAGACGAGCGGACGGGACCCGGTGGGGGCCCCCGGCCGCCGGGGGACGAAACCCCTGCGTGAGGAAGCCTGAGACGCCGGAACGCCCGCCCCCCGAAGGGGACGGGCGTTCCGAACAGGTAGTGAAAGTCAGATCGCGCGGACGTTCTCCGCCTGCGGGCCCTTCTGGCCCGTTCCGATCTCGAACTCCACGCGCTGGTTCTCCTCGAGGGAGCGGTAGCCGCTGCCGTTGATCGCGCTGAAGTGCACGAACACGTCGGTGTCGCTGCCGTCGGGGGAGATGAAGCCGAAGCCCTTCTCCGCGTTGAACCACTTAACAGTGCCCTGCGCCATTACATGTCTCCTCATGGGGACGGTGCGGTCCGAGCACTTTGCTCGGTCCGGGTTGCTTCCCGTCGTTGTGTCAGACCTGCCCATGGGGACGTGTCTTGCGAGGTCACGGAGCGGCATGCCGATTCGAAACCCAGTACGAACGAAGTACTGCAACCGCGAAGAGCATACCCATGTCCGGCGAAGAATGACCATGCCTTGCCCCGACTGGCGGACGTGGCGTGTCTCTCCCGCTCCGGGCCAGAGGTAGCGTCGGCCCATGAGCGAGCCTGCACAGCCGATGAACCGCGCCCATCAGATCGAGCTCCCGCCCGAGCACGTCGTCGGCGTCCCGGCCGATTTCGCCTCGGTATGGCACACCCCGGAGTCCTTCGTGATCGACTTCCTCGCCGCCCGCGGACCGGCGCAGGTGGGTGACCACGACGGCGAGCCGGTCGTCGTCCAGGACCTCGTGGTGAGTGCGCGCGTGCGGATGCCCCCGACGCACGTGATCGAGCTGATGAAGGCGCTCGAGCGCCAGCTCTCGACGTGGGAGACCGAGACCGGACGCCGTGCGCCCGTCGAGCCGGAGCTCCCCGACGTCTGATGGGCCAGCAAGAGGCAGAGCGAGCCGCCACCCCACCGTGAGGTGAAGGAGAGAGTCAGAGCCGATCCTCAAGACATAACTTCATCAGGAGGGGGCAACCCCTTCCAGGCAAGGACATCGCAGACCACCAGGACCGGACTGCGCCACTCCACCGCCGGACACCCACCCCCCCCGGGTCCCGGAATGCCTGGACGCCGACCTCCTACCCCTCAGGACCCCGGTACCCCCCCCCACCGTGGTCCGCCGTGACGGCCCCGCTTCCTCTCCCCCCGGAAGTGGGGCCGCCGGCGTCAGGAGGTACCCGCGTGGAACTACACGCCCGCGCTGCTGACTCACCGGTCAGCAACGGGCTACGCTCGCAGCCATGTCTGACCCCGTCCTCCCGGCCCGTGCCCGCGTCGTCGTCATCGGCGGCGGAGTCATCGGCACCTCCGTCGCCTATCACCTCGCCGACATGGGGTGGACCGACGTCGTCCTACTCGAACGCGACCGGCTGACCTCCGGGACGACGTGGCACGCGGCCGGCCTCATGGTCACCTTCGGGTCGACCTCGGAGACCTCCACGGAGTTCCGCAAGTACACCCGCGACCTCTACTCCCGGCTCGAGGCGGAGACCGGTCAGTCCACCGGCTTCAGCCCTGTCGGATTCATCGAGATCGCGACCGAGCCGGGCCGCCTCGAGGAGTACCGCCGGGTGTCGGCGTTCAATCGGTACTGCGGCATCGATGTCCACGAGATCTCCGCTCGCGAGGTGTCCGACCTGTTCCCGCTCGCCCGGGTCGACGACGTCCTCGCCGGGTTCTACGTGGCGGAAGACGGTCGCGCCAACCCCGTCGACGTGACCATGGCCCTGGCCAAGGGCGCACGGCTCAAGGGCGCCAGGGTGATCGAGGGTGTCCCGGTCACCGGGGTCACCACCGCGGACGGCGCAGTCACCGGCGTCAGGACCCCCTACGGCGACATCGAGGCGGAGTACGTCGTCAACTGCGCCGGCATGTGGGCACGTCAGCTCGGCGAGCAGGCGGGGGTCAACATCCCGCTCCAGGCGGCCGAGCACTACTACCTGATCACCGAGGAGTTCGACGGGATCAGCAAGGCCTTCCCGGTGCTCGAGGATCCCGCCAACTTCGGCTATTTCCGCGAGGAGGGTGGCGGCCTGATGGTCGGGTTGTTCGAGGCCGTGTGCGCGCCGTGGAACGTCGGTCGCATCCCCGAGAACTTCTCCTTCGGCGAGCTGCCGCCCGACTGGGACCGGATGGGTCCCTACCTCGAGGCGGCGATGAGCCGGGTGCCGATCTCGGCCGAGGTCGGCGTCCGCACTCTCTTCTGCGGCCCGGAGAGCTTCACCGCTGATCTGCAGCCGGTCGTCGGCGAGGCGCCCGAGCTCCGCAACTACTTCGTGGCCGCGGGACTGAACTCCATCGGCATCCTTACCGGCGGCGGCCTCGGGCGCGCCCTGGCGCACTGGATCGTCACCGGCAACGCCGACGTCGACATCACTGGCTTCAACATCGATCGCCTCCAGACTTACCAGCGCAACCCGGAGTACCGAGCCACCCGGACGGTCGAGAGCCTCGGGATGGTCTACGGCTGCCACTACCCCGACCGTTCGATGCAGACCGCGCGCGGTGCCAAGCTCTCGCCGATCCATGAGCGCCTCGCGGCACAGCGGGCGTACTTCCGCGACGTCAGCGGCTGGGAGAGCCCAGGGTGGTACGCGCCCGAGGGCGTCGAGCCCGTCGTCGAGGAGCTCACCTGGGGACGTCAGAACTGGTTCCCCTACTGGGAGGCCGAGCACCACGCCGCCCGCAACGACGTGATCCTGATGGACATGTCGTTCATGGCGAAGTTCCTGGTCCGGGGCCGCGACGCCGCCGCCCGGCTGAACTGGATCTCCGCCAACGACGTCGACGGCGACTCGGGCGTGATCACCTACACGCAGTGGCTCAACGAGCTCGGGCTCCTCGAGGCCGACCTCACGGTCACCAAGCTCGCCGACGACCGGTTCTGGGTCGTGGCCTCGGACACCGCGCACCGCCACGTCGAGACGCACATGGCGCGGCACTTCGAGGGCCACCATGCGTTCGCCACCGACGTCACCGGTGCCTATGCGCAGATCAACATCCAAGGCCCCCGCTCACGTGAGCTGCTCGCCTCGGTCACCACTGCCGACATCTCCGGCGAGGCATTCCCGTTCCGGGCGGCGCGCGAGATCGACCTCGGCTTCGCCCGAGTCCTGTGCATCCGCATCACCTACCTCGGCGAGCTTGGCTACGAGCTCTACGTCCCCAGCGAGCAGGCCGTGCACGTCTACGACCGGCTCGTCGCGGCCGGGCCGGCTTTCGGCCTGAGGCATGCGGGGCTCAAGGCGCTCGCGAGCCTCCGACTGGAGAAGGGCTATCGCGACTACGGCCACGACATCGACAACACCGACTCGGTGCTCGAGGCCGGGCTCGGCTTCGCTGTCGCGCTCGACAAGGAGGGCGGCTTCCTCGGCCGCGACGCCGTCGTCGCCAAGAAGGCCGAGGGTCCGCTGCGCAAGCGCCTCCTGCAGATCCTGGTGAGCGACCCCGAGCCGCTGCTGTTCCACGCCGAGGTCATCCGGCGCGACGGCGTCCCTGTCGGCTACATCCGCGCGGCGTCCTACGGCCACACGCTCGGCGGCGCCGTCGGCCTGGCGATGATCGAGGCCGACGCCCCCATCGACGCCGCCTGGATCTCCTCCGGCGCATGGACCGTGGAGATCTCCGACCGTCAGTGGCCGTGCAGCGCGTCCCTGCGCCCGCTCTACGACCCCGCGAACGAGAAGATCAAGCGCTGAGGACGACGGTCATCGGCCGGGCTGCAGGGCCCGGTCGAGCGTGACCTCGTAGTGCACGAGCGCCGACAAGACGAGCGCCACCACGATGAGCAAGAACAGCAAGAACACGACGGCGGGCGGCGCGTCCGAGGTGAACGTGACCCGGCGCCGCATCGTCGGTCCGCTGGCGCGTCCGTGTCGGGCACTGACGTCAGGGATGCCGTGGCCCACCGCGTCGTCGTGCGCGGGAAACCAGATCTCGCGCTCGCGTCTCAGCTCGGTCCTGATCTGCCCATGCTGCCCGGGCCTGGGCGGCGATGGGCAGTCCGACGGCCCTCACCGGCGCGATCAGCTGACCGACCCGGAACCGAGTGCCGCGATGATCTGGGCGGCCACCGCGTGGGCGTCGAGGTCGTCGACGTCGACTACCTGGTGCGACGCGGCGGCGTAGAGCGGCTCCCGCCCCGCATACAGCCGCTCGAGGGTCTCGTGGACGTCGTTCCCGGCGAAGAACGGACGCGAGCCGCCATCGCCGATCCGCGCGGCGAGCGTGTCGAGCCGGGCCCTCAGCCACACCACGTGCCCGTGGGCGCGCAGGTGTCCGCGAAGGGCGTCGGAGACGATGGCGCTACCCGGGATGCCTGCCACCAGCGGGGGGTCCATCGCGAGGATGCGGTCGACGACGACCGCCTCGATGACATGCAGGACGTCGCCGCCACTCCCCATTTCCACGCTGGGCGTCGGTTGGCCGGCAATCTCGGCCACGAGCGCGTCGTTGTCGGCGTAGGGCCAGCCGAGCGTCGTCGCGAGCACCCGGCCCACGGTCGTCTTGCCCGAGCCCATCATCCCGACCAGCAGCAGCCGCACCGGGTCAGGTGCGTTCATGACGCAGCGAACTCGACGACGACCTTGATGTCGTCGGGAGTGCGCCTGAAGGCGTCGAGGAAGCGGTCCGGAGTCACACGGCGGCTGACGAGGCGGTCGAGCCAGTCCCGGTCCGCCTTCGCGAGTGCCTCCGCGGCACGGTAGAAGTGCCGACGGTTGGCGTTGACCGAACCGACCACGACGTTGTTCTGGAGCACGAGCTCCGTGGCCACGTCGGCCGTCGCTAGGCCCACGGTGCGGCCTCCCGAACCGACACCGGTGAGGCAGACCACTCCCCCGGCACCCACGACGCGGATCACGTCCGAGATCACCTGTCCGACTCCGGTGCACTCGATGACGACGTCGGGCTCGAAGCCGACGTCGAGCGCACCGCCGGAGTGGTACGTCGCGCCGAGGGCGCGGACGAGGTCGGGCTTGGCGCCCGACTCCATCTGGTCCAGGACATGGACGTCGAGCCCGCGTTGCACCCCGATCATGGCGGCGAGCTGCCCGATCGGTCCGGCGCCGGTGACGAGCACGGTCTGGGGCTGCCAGAAGGCGCGCGCCTCCATGTGGTTGACCTGCTCCCAGGCCTTCGCGACCACCGTCGTCGGCTCGAGGAGCACGCCGAGGATCCCCAGCGTCGGGTCCAGCCGCGTGACATACCCCGGCTCGATCCGCCAGCGCTCGGACATGAATCCGTCGATGGACTTGATGCCGCGCTCGGTGTACTCCCCGTTGCGGCACATGTCCCACTCGCCGACCGCACAGCTCGGGCACGGCACGGGATCAGGACGGCGGACGATCCCCACGACGAGGTCCCCGACGACGACGCCGGCGCCGTCCGGTGCCTCGAGCACCCGGCCCAGGGACTCGTGCCCGAGAACCAGCCGTTCGTTGCCCGGGGGCGCCCAGCCGTACTTCCCCGTGACGATCTCGACATCCGTGCCGCAGATGCCGACGGCGACCGCCTCGACGAGGATCGACCCCATCGAGATGTCGGGCTCGAGGACGTCGCCGTACTGCGCGCTCTCCTGCGTCTTCGGGACGACGGTGATCGCCTTCATTCCCAGCCTCCGCTCCGGTCGGGCGACCTGCCCGAAGGGTCCGACGCTAGCGGCCGGACGCCGACGACACCGGCGTTCGGCGAACGCGTCGGATGAACGCCGAGTGACGTTGGTCCGCGGGTCGGCGCCGTCTTGGGCAGGAGCCCGTCCACGATCGCGTAGCCCCTACGCGTCCCGCACCGCATCTGGGTCACCATCGAGAAGGTGGATCCGCTCCGTCCCTCGCCGAAGGCCGAGCGGGCCCACCTGCGCTCGCTCCTGCAGACCCGGCATGCCTCGAGGTGAGTCGGTCAGCGGACAGTCGTAGCGTGTTGGCCGTGAAACCCGAGCGCGAGATCACCGCACCGATAGACCTGTGCCTGCCCGACGGCCGGCTGAACCCTGCGGCCGTGGGGTGGAGCAGGCAGCCGCTCCACCGCCCCAACCTGCGTGGGTGGGGTCGTTCGAAGCGCTGGGAATACTGGGGAATCGTCACCCCGACGCACATCATCGGCCTCACGGTGTCATCCCTCGACTACGCCGGTGTGCAGGGTGTCTACGTGCTCGAGCGAGCCACCGGGACCGAGATCAGGCACGAGTCCGTCGTTCCGCTCGCTCGCGGCGTCGTGCTGGCCGGGCGCGCCGGAATCGGCGGATCACACGTCGAGGCGAGCGGCCTGCGCATCGACCTGGACGAGACGGCCGAGGGAACCCGCATCCGCGCACGGGCAACTGGTGTCGAGGTCGACATCGTGGCCTCGAGGCCCGACGGGCACGAGAGCCTTGCGGTCGTCGTCCCGTGGAGTCCGCGCCGCTTCCAGTACACGGTCAAGGACCTCGGCCGTCCCGTCTCGGGCCGGATCACTGTCGACGGCTCGAACCATCAGGTCGAGGAGGCGACGTCCTTCGCCGTCCTCGACCACGGGCGCGGCCGCTGGCCGTACTCGATCACGTGGAACTGGGGAGCCGGACACGGGACGGTCGACGGGCGGCAGACGAGCCTCCAGATCGGTGGACGATGGACCGACGGCACCGGGTCGACTGAGAACGCACTGTTCCTCGACGGCATCGGCCACAAGATCAGCGAGGACCTGCGGTGGGAGTACGACCGCGACAACTGGCTCCGCCCGTGGCACATCCACGGCGACCAGGTCGACGTCTCGTTCCACTCGTTCCACGAGCGTGCAGCCCGCACCAACCTGCTCGCCGTGGCCTCCGAGACCCACCAGTGCTTCGGCCACTACGAGGGCTGGGTCCGCCCCTTGGACGGCGAGCAGGTGAGCGTCGACGGCATTTCCGGCTGGGCGGAGGAGGCCCGCAACCGCTGGTGAGGCCCCCCGGCTCCGCTGCCTCGCACCGACCAGGCGGAGGCAGCACCCGCTCGCCCCAGACGCCGGCCTACACCTGGCATCCGGTCCGGTCCGGGCGTAGCGTCGAAGCGCACAATCGGTCCCGCGCACCGGGTCCGCGGGGGCAGGGGCGCTCCCGGGGGGTGGGGCCATTCCTCGAGGCGTGAAGGAGCGTGCGTCATGAAGGCATCGATCGGTGACCGCATCGTCGTCGTATCGCCGACCGTCGGCGGCGTCGTCCGTGACTGCCTGGTGGTCGAGCTGCGAAACCCTGACGGCTCGCCCCCCTACCTCGTTCGCTGGTCGGACTCCGGTCAGGAGGCCCTGTACTTCCCGGGCTCCGACGGGCGCGTCGAGCACTCGGATGCCCGCTCCGACCAGCCCTTGGTGATCCCGTCCCGCGTCAAGACGTGGCACGTCGAGGTTCAGGTGTACGAGCACGGCCCGGACACGAGCGCGAAGGCCGTCCTCCACGCCGGCGCCGAGGTCCCGCTCGAGGCCCGTGGCCGCTCACACCGCGCGCCGGGCGATCCCGACGTCCCCGAGATCGGGGACGAGGTCGCGGTGTCGCGGGCCCTGCGACACCTGGCCGACGCCCTCATCGGGGCCGCCGCCGGCGACCTTGCCGAGATCGAGCACCGCGAGGTCACCCTGGTCGAGTAACAGGGCGCCGTCTGACGCAGACCGTGGCCGCCGCGTCGCCGAGCCGTGACTCGACGTCTCGGCGGTTCGACTGCCGCGGATGTGGCATTGATGGGAAAGCCTGACTGTCCCTTGCCCTGTGAGGGTGGTCGACTGTCGGTGGGGTCAGCTGGTAGTGCCATCTGTGTTCGACACCGCCCTCGGTTGCGGGGAGCCGAGGCCCCCGCCTCGCCCACCTGGTCGCCCGGTTCGACGCCGCCGCAGCGGCCTGGGCGGCCGAGCTCGCGCAGGGCCCGTTGTCGGGCGTCCCCGCTGCGGCGTTGCCCGAGCTGACAGCTGCGGTGCACCGCTCGACTGACCTCGGCGAGACCTGCGCGACGCTCATGACCGGTGCCGTGCACGCCTCGGCTGTGTTGGCGCTCGCGGGGTTCGTGTCGACGACGACGTGGCTCAAGGCCGCGATCGATGCCCACGCCAACCAGTTCCTCAGGTGCCACAAGGTCGGGGAGATCATGGTCATCACCGCCCACCTGACCCTCACCGCCGACGCCGCCGACCTCGCCGCGGGCTTGGGTGGGCAGCTCCACCTCCCGGGGGTCGAGGAGTCGGTGCTCCTGTCGAGTGCGTCGATCCACCGCATCCTGTGCGACTCGACCATCACCCCCATCGACCCCACCACCCTGCTGACCCTCGTAACCGGCGGGGCAACCGGGGCCGGAGGCTGCATCGGCGAGCCGCAGTGGTGGCGCGACCGGGCCCGGACGGTCCTCCACGTCGGGCGTGACCTCGGGACCGTCACCCCGAGGCTGCGCCGCGCCCTCGAAGCCCGCGACGAGCACTGCGCCTTCCCCGGGTGCCGGGTGCCGGGTCCAGGTCGACCGGACCCACGCCCACCACGTCCGCGAACGGGAGCACGGCGGCGACTGGGCTCGTGGGTATCGGGCTGATCTCGGTGGGGCTGTGGCGCTTGGGGTGGCCCGTGCTCGTGACTGGCGGGTACTGAGCGACATCGTCGGCGCCCAATTGCCGTTCGCGCTGGCCACTTCAGGAACCGCGAGGGGGAAGACGCGTCCCATGGTCATGAGAGGCGGAGTGGCGCGTCGCGGGGCGATCTGCTGCCTGAGCCTGCTTGTCGCGGGTTGTGCCACACAACCCGCCGGTGACCTGGCCGCATCGTCGAACACCGTCTCGGCGAACCCGATAGCGGGACCCACCGAGTCACCCTGCGTGGCACCCTCCGCCGCTGACATCCGGGACGAGGCCGCAGGCGCGGACCTGGTCATCACGGGTCGCGTCGGCGCAGCGCCATCCTCATCCACGGCACCCAACGGGCAGGTATTCGACACCTTCACCGTTGCTGTCTCCCGAGTCGTGGCCAAGGCACCCGGGATCACAGTCGGGTCGCAGGTGAAGGTGATCGAGGCAGGCGGCGGCCCACAGCAGGTTCTCCACCAGGGTGACTACCTGTTGTTCCTCACCCGGGCAGTCGACGGAACGTCGTTCTTCGCCACCAACGGCCTTCCCGGCATCTTCTCCGTCGCCTCGGGCGGTCAGGCGCTCTCGCTCATCTGCGCCAACGTTGAGGATCCCGCCAGCCCGTCAACCGTGCCCGCGCCCTCGATGCCCGTCCTCGACAAGGTCCTCTCGTGGATTCCCGGCACCCTGAAGGGCAGCAAGGGTTAGCCGCACGGTGCAGACGACACCGCGCACCGGTGCCGATACCGTGCCGCTTCGCGGCGCGAGCCTGCCGTTCTCGCACGCACCGGGCATTCAGTGCTCATGGGCTTCGGCGAACGCCGCCACTTTCGCAGAAGGCCGTTCTGGCAGCCTCGGCTGCATCGCAAGCACCGTCGACCAGGGCTCGGGCACCGAGAGGCTCAGGCAGCTCGACCACGTAAGGCACCGCAGGATTGCCCTGACAGTCCGCTGATTGCGGAGGTCCCGGACTCACGGTGAACGTGATCACTAACTTGTCAGCGGTGATCCGCACCTCAGGCGGGTTCACAGTGCCTGTCACGCCGCTGTTGCAGCCCAGCCGGGACACAAGAGCGGTGAATCGCATCGCTCCGGAATCGAGAGCCTGGCTCGGCGCGACATACCACATGGCAGTGGCTCGATCCCGCGCATCAACGCTCGGGGTCGAGGTCGTTGACACCACCGTGCCCGCGCCTGAGGCGCCGGTGTCAGCGACGGTACTGCCACAGCCTGCGAGGGCGATGGCGAGCAGAAAGGTTGCCCCGGCCGTGGTCCGTTTCATGTTCCTGGGACGCACGCTCGCCCTCCCTCGTTCCGGAGCAGGCTAACCGGCACGGCTCAGCAGGGGGTGCCCATGAGGCCCTGGCTGCCCTCCACGAGGCCCAGGTCCACCCCTTCGAGGACGGCGAGGAGGGGACTCCGGCCATGGACTTCTCCGGGCGTCGTCTAGGGCTCGACTGGCCAAGTTCATGGCCGCGAAGATGTGGCGTTCGCGCTCACCGGCGAGCAAGGCGGCACTGAGTTCCGGTACTACCGGGATGGTGCGCTGGAGCTATGTCATCGGGTATGACGAGGGCACCGGCAGCGCGCCGCCGTCCGACCACATCAGTGAGTGGGCTTCATGCTCGGTGCATGTGCCCGTCTTGGGACTTGATGTACTCATCGGGCTGCTGCAGGACTTGTTCAAGGATGGGCAGCTGAATATCGCTCAGCCGCTTGATGTAGACACAGACCCTGCTCGTCGAGTGCGTGCCGAGGCGAGCCAGCAGGTCGGAGTGCCGTGACGTGACGTCCATCAGGTAGATGGTTGCCTTGCCGGTTCTGGGAGAGAAGCCAAGGACGTGGCTGTCGCCCTCGCGCCCGCTGTCGTACTTGAAGTGATAGGTATCGAACCCGATCGTGCCCACGTTCCACACCCGTGGGTCGTGCCCGCTGATCCGCTGCATCATCTCCATCAGTACGTGGCACTCCTGTGCGGTGCGTCATCGAGTGAAGCAACGAAGCCTGCGACGGAGCTGTCGTCCTGAGCAGCGGTGTCGTTCATCCGTCATGGTGTCCCATCTCAGACAAGCGCTGGCGCGTACGTCGTCGGTCGCCTTCGACGCCGACCGGGTGCCCACCCCGTGGCGAAAGAACAACCTGAGTGCCGTGACGTTGTTCGGACGCACGGTCAAAGGTCGCCGCTGACCCACCCAGCCTCCGCCGCTGCCGACGTCGAAGCGGCATGTCTGTCCCGACGCCGCCGCGACGGCGGACTGGCCATCAACCCCGGTGCCGGCAGTGACGTCCCCGGCCTGGCGGCGCGTCCGGTCTGATCGATGCGCGGCATCCGAGGCGCTGACGGGCCATGCTCCCCGCTGCAGTTCCGACGAGCCGGGGGACGACATGTCGAAGCCACTCGCCTGCATGCTCGGTATCCACGCCTGGTCCCCATCGAGAGCGAGCCGGGTTTCCCGCTGATCGGCTGCCTTCGGTGCGGAGAGCAGGAGACCCTCGCAGGCATCAGCACCCATGGGGCTCGAACCAGCACGTCGAGGGGTGACCCGGGCGCTCGCGAGAACGTCGACGTCCGGACCGACCGACCGACCGGCAAGGGTCGGCCCGGACGTCGGGTTCAGTCGAGGTCGAACCGATCGAGGTTCATGACCTTGACCCATGCCGCGGCGAAGTCCCGGACGAACTTCTCCATCGAGTCGTCGCTCGCGTAGACCTCTGCGAGCGCACGCAGCTGGGAGTTCGAGCCGAACACGAGGTCGACGCGGCTGGCGGTCCACCTCGACCCGCCGGCCGCGACATCCTGGCCCGAGAACGTCTCCTCGGCGTCGGACGTCGGCGTCCACACCGTGTCCGGGCTGAGCAGGTTCACGAAGAAGTCGTTGGTCAGCGCCTCGACCCGGGCGGTGAGGATGCCGAGCCCGGAGTTGTCGTAGTTCGCGTTCAGGGCACGGAGGCCGCCGACGAGGACGGTGGTCTCCGGGGCGCTCAACGTCATCAGCTGCGCCTTGTCCACGAGCAGCTGCTCCGCCGAGCGGGTGTGCCCCTTGCCCAGGTAGTTGCGGAAGCCGTCCGCCGTCGGCTCGAGCACCGCAAAGGCTTCCACATCGGTCTGGTCCTGCGACGCGTCCGTGCGTCCCGGTGCGAACGGAACCATCACGTCGTACCCGGCGTTCTTGGCGGCCCGCTCGACAGCCACGGACCCGCCGAGCACGATCAGGTCGGCGAGCGAGACCTGCTTGCCCCCAGCATTGAACTCCTGCTGGATGCCCACGAGGGCCCGCAGCACCGTCGCCAGCTCGGCGGGGTTGTTGACCTCCCACGCGTTCTGCGGGGCGAGCCGGATGCGCGCTCCGTTCGCGCCACCACGCATGTCCGTTCCCCGGAACGTCGACGCCGAGGCCCACGCGGTCGAGACCAGCTGGGACACGGTGAGACCCGAGGCCAGGATCGCGTTCGTGAGAGCCGCGATGTCCTCGGCCCCGATCAGCTCGCCCGTGACCGCGGGGACGGGGTCCTGCCACAGCTGCGGCTCCGCGGGGACGAGCGGGCCGAGGTAGCGCGTGATGGGACCCATGTCACGGTGCGTGAGCTTGAACCACGCCTTGGCGAAGGCGTCGGCGAGCTCCTGCGGGTTCTCCAGGAAACGCCGTGAGATCGGCTCGTAGATCGGATCCATCCGCAGGGCGAGGTCCGTGGTGAGCATCACCGGCGTGTGGCTCGTCGCCGGGTCATGCGCGTCCGGCACGGTGCCCGCCGCCGATGGGTCCGTCGGGACCCACTGCTTGGCACCGGCTGGGCTCTCCGACAGCGCCCACTCATAGCCGAACAGGGTCTCGAAGAAGCTGTTGTCCCACGCCACGGGTGTGGGGGTCCACGCGCCCTCCAGCCCACTGGTGATGGCGTCACCGCCCTTGCCGGTGCCGAAGCTGTTCTTCCAGCCGAGGCCCATCTCCTGGAGCGGGGCTGCCTCGGGCTCGGGGCCAACGAGCGCGGCATCGCCGGCGCCGTGGGTCTTGCCGAACGTGTGCCCGCCGGCGATGAGCGCCACGGTCTCCTCGTCGTTCATCGCCATGCGGCGGAACGTCTCTCGGATATCCCGGGCCGAGGCGAGCGGGTCAGGATTTCCGTTGGGACCTTCCGGGTTGACATAGATGAGGCCCATCTGGACGGCGCCGAGCGGATCCGCGAGCTCACGGTCACCGCTGTAGCGCTCGTCACCGAGCCAGGTGCTCTCATTCCCCCAGTTGATCTCCTCCGGCTCCCAGACGTCCTCGCGTCCGCCGGCGAAGCCGAACGTCGTGAATCCCATGGACTCCAAGGCGCAGTTGCCGGCGAGGACCATGAGGTCGGCCCAGGAGATCTGGCGGCCGTACTTCTTCTTCACCGGCCACAGGAGCCTGCGGGCCTTGTCGAGGTTGCCGTTGTCCGGCCAGCTGTTCAGCGGCGCGAAGCGCTGCTCGCCGGAGCCTGCACCTCCGCGGCCGTCACTGATGCGGTAGGTGCCTGCGCTGTGCCACGCCATCCGGATGAAGAGCGGGCCGTAGTGACCGTAGTCAGCCGGCCACCAGTCCTGCGAGGTGGTCATGACAGCGCCGATATCCGACTTCAGGGCATCGAGGTCGAGCGTCGCGAACGCCTCGGCGTAGTTGAAGTCCGCGCCCATCGGATCAGACGTCGGCGGGTTCTGGTGCAGGACGGTCAGGTCCAGCCGATTCGGCCACCAGTCTCGGTTGGACCTTCCGCCCACGACCGGGCACGTGCTCTCGTTCTCCATGTCGTCCTCTCCAGTGGTTGCGTCACGGCGGTCAGCCAGGGGAATGCTGCCCACCGCCGGTTCAGGTCTGACAGTCCGGGCAGAGCCCCCAGTGGGTGACCTCTGACTCGTCGATCAGGAATCCGTGGTCGTTGCTCGGGTTCAGGCACGGGGCCGAGCCGACAGCGCAGTCGACGTCAGCGGTGGCACCGCAGACACGGCACACGACGTGATGGTGGTTGTCGCCGACACGGGTCTCGAACCGCGCCGGGCTCCCCGCCGGTTCGATGCGTCGGACGAGCCCGGCCTTGGTGAAGGCGCGCAGCACGTCGTACACGGCCTGCGTGGACACCTCGTGGCCGGCGCGCACTGCGGTGAGCAGGGCATCGACGTCGGCGTGCGGGACGGCGTAGAGCGCCTCGAGCACTGCCACCCTCGGGGCCGTGACTCTCAGGCCGGCCGAGCGGATCCGGTCGGCTGTCGATGCGCTGGAGACGGTCTCGCTCACCTCAGTGACCCTATTCCTATTCTGGATCGGGTCAAGAGAACGGTCGCATCGAGTTCATGTCGCGGCCCGAGGCCAGGCCCTCGTCCAGAGGCGATGGACCTGCTCGCGAGCCCGAGTCCTCAGGGCAGGGTGATGCCCGCGTCGGACAGCGCCTTCTCGACGCCGCCGGAGAGGAGGAACTCCTCGGCTGCGGCGAGCTCGGGCGCGAGGTAGCGGTCCATGCCCGGACCGGGCACGGTCCGGCGCAGCGCATGCAGGACGGCGCCCGTGGCGGGAGCCGGCACGAGCGGGGCGCGCAGGTCGATGCCGCGAGCGGACGCGACGAGCTCGACGGCGAGGATGCGCCGCAGGTTGTCCACGGACAGGCGGAGCTTGCGGGCACCCGACCAGCCCATCGACACGTGGTCCTCCTGCATCGCCGAGCTCGGGATCGAGTCCACCGATGCCGGCACAGCGAGCCGCTTGTTCTCCGACACGAGCGCGGCCTGGGTGTACTGCGCGATCATCAGCCCGCTGTCGACGCCGGGGTCGTCGGCGAGGAACGGCGGGAGCCCGTGCGAGCGCGCCTTGTCGAGCATCCGGTCGGTACGTCGTTCCGCGATCGACCCGAGGTCCGCGGAGACGATCGCGAGGAAGTCCAGGACATAGGCCACCGGGGCGCCGTGGAAGTTGCCGTTGGACTCGACCCGACCGTCAGGGAGCACGACGGGGTTGTCGACGGCAGCGGCGAGCTCGCGGGTGGCGACGAGCCGCGCGTGCGTGATGGTGTCGCGCACTCCCCCGGCCACCTGCGGGGCGCATCGCAGCGAGTAGGCATCCTGCACGCGGGTGTCGTTCTCGAGGTGCGAGGCGACGATCGGCGAACCCGCCAGAACTGCAAGCATGCGGGCGGCGCTGCGGGTCTGGCCGGGGTGCGGTCGGAGCGGCTCGTGCAGCTCGGGCAGGAACACGCGGTCGGTGCCCAGCAGTGCCTCGATGCTCATCGCCGCAGTCACGTCGGAGACGTCGCACAGCTCCTCGAGGTCGGTGATCGCCATGACGAGCATTCCGAGCATGCCGTCGGTGCCGTTGATGAGTGCCAGGCCCTCCTTCGCCTCGAGCACAACCGGCGTGATCCCAGCGGCCGCAAGGAGTCCGGCCGATTCGGTGATGACTCCGTCAGGGCCGGTCGCGTGGCCCTCTCCCATGAGCACGAGGGCGCAGTGCGACAACGGGGCGAGGTCGCCGCTGCAGCCGAGCGACCCGAACTCACGCACCACGGGCGTGATCCCGGCGTTGAGCAGAGCCGCCATCGTCTCCGCGACGAGCGGGCGGATTCCCGTGCGCCCCGATGCGAGGGTCTTGAGCCGCAGGAACATGAGGGCGCGCACGACCTCGCGCTCGACGGCGTCACCCATGCCGGCCGCGTGCGAACGGATGAGGGAGCGCTGCAGCTGGGCGCGCAGGTCGGGTGAGATGTGCCGGGTCGCCAGCGCTCCGAAGCCCGTGGAGATGCCGTACTTCGGCTCCGCGGCCGCTGCGTACTCCTCCACCCGCGCGCGGGTGACGGCCATGCCCGCCTTTGCCTGCTCGGTCAGCACGACCAGGGCGTTGCCGCGGGCAACGGCCACAACGTCCTCGATCGTCACGCCGTGGTCGTCGAGGACGACGACGTTGTCTGCCGTGGCGGCCTGGGACATGGGGTTCTCCTTCGTCGGGGTCATCGCCGGCTCGTCACTGGCTCATCGAACGCGAGCGCCGGCCCGGAAGACCGACCGCACGAGCGGCACACCGGGACGGTAGGCCAGATGCAGGTGGCTGGGGGCGTCGAGCAGCACGAGGTCACCGCGCGCGCCAACCGCGAGGTGCCCGATGTCGGTGCGGCGCAGCGCTCGGGCACCGCCCGCCGTCGCCGACCAGACAGCCTCGGACGGCGTCATCCGCATGTCGCGGACGGCGACGGCGATGCAGAACGGAATGTTCGTCGTGTAGCTCGAGCCCGGGTTGCAGTCGGCCGCCAGCGCCACCGTGACACCGGCGTCGAGCAGCCGCCGGGCGTCGGGGTAGGGGGACCGCGTGGAGAACTCCGCCCCCGGCAGCAGCGTCGCGACGGTGTCGCTGGAGGCGAGCGCCTCGACATCGTCGTCGGTGACATGGGTGAGGTGGTCAGCGGAGGCTGCACCGAGCTCCACGGCGATCTGGACGCCCGGACCGGCCTGCAGCTGGTTGGCGTGGATGCGCGGCTTGAGGCCGCGTGCCATGCCGGCGCGAAGGATCTCCCGCGCCTGGTCGGCGTCGAAGGCGCCGCGGTCGCAGAACACGTCGATCCACGTGGCGTAGGGGGCGCACGCGTCGAGCATCGGTCCCGTGACGAGCGCGACGTAGTCGTCGACGCGGTCGGTGTACTCCGCGGGGACGACGTGCGCCCCGAGGAACGTGACCTCCTCGACGTGGCGCCCGGCGATCTGCAGGGACCGCATCTCGTCCGCGACGCTGAGCCCGTACCCGGACTTGCACTCAGCCGTCGTCGTGCCGCTCAGCGCCGCTTCCCGCACGAGCCGGGCGACGCCGGTCGAGAGCTGCTCGTCGTCGGCGGACCTGGTCGCTCTCACGGTCGAGGCGATCCCGCCCGCCGAGTAGGGCTCACCGGCCATGCGTGCGGCGAACTCCTCGGCCCGGTCCCCGGCGAACACGAGGTGGCCGTGGCTGTCGACGAAGCCGGGGATCACCGCCGCGCCGGCGGCGTCGATCCGACCGTTGGCCTCACCGCTCGGCAGGTCGGCGCGAGGGCCGGAGTACCGCACGACGCCGTCGACGACGAGCAACGCGGCGTCCCGGACGATCCCGAGCGGACCATCACCCCTTTCCGGGTCGTTGGTGACGAGCTCACCGATGTTGTCGACGAGGACGCTTCCCGTGCGGACGCCGGAACCGATGCTCAAGCGCGTCAGCCGTTCTCTCGCATGGGGATTCGGACGCCGCGCTCGTCGGCGACCACGACGGCCCGGTCGTAGCCGGCGTCGACGTGGCGGATGACGCCCATCCCCGGGTCGTTGGTGAGCACTCGCGCGAGCTTCTCGCCGGCGAGCCTGGTTCCGTCGGCGACGGCGACCTGTCCGGCGTGGATCGAGCGCCCCATACCGACACCGCCGCCATGGTGGATCGAGACCCACGAGGCGCCGGACGCGACGTTGACCATCGCGTTGAGCAGCGGCCAGTCCGCGATCGCGTCGGACCCGTCGAGCATCGACTCGGTCTCGCGGTACGGCGAGGCGACCGAGCCGCAGTCGAGGTGGTCGCGGCCGATCACGATGGGTGCCGAGAGCTCGCCCGAGGCGACCATGTCGTTGAACCGGAGACCTGCGAGGTGCCGCTCGCCGTAGCCGAGCCAGCAGATGCGTGCCGGGAGGCCCTGGAAGTGCACGCGCTCCTGCGCCATCGGGATCCAGCGTTGGAGGTTGGCGTTGTCGGGGAACATCTCGAGGATCGCGCGGTCGGTCCTGGCGATGTCCTCCGGGTCGCCCGACAGTGCGGCCCAACGGAAGGGCCCCTTGCCCTCGCAGAACAGCGGGCGGATGTACGCCGGGACGAAGCCGGGGAAGTCGAACGAACGGGAGTACCCCGCCAGCTGCGCCTCCCCGCGGATCGAGTTGCCGTAGTCGAAGACCTGGGAGCCCTTGTCCATGAAGCCGACCATGGCCTCCACGTGGGCGGCCATCGACTCGCGGGAGCGGCGGGTGAACTCGGCCGGGTCCTTCTCGGCGTAGGTCGCCATGTCCTCGAAGTCGACGTCGATCGGCAGGTAGGCCAGCGGGTCGTGCGCCGAGGTCTGGTCGGTGACTATGTCGATCGGCGCATCCATGTCCAGCATCTGGGGGACGAGGATCGCGGCGTTCCCGAGCAGCCCGATCGAGAGACCTCTCCGCGCGTCGCGCGCGGCGACCGCCAGCTCGAGAGCGTGCTCGACGCTGGTGGCCTCGACGTCGAGGTAGCGGTGCTCGATGCGGCGGGCGATGCGCGAGGGATCGCAGTCGATGCAGATCGCGACGCCGTCGTTCATGGTGACGGCGAGCGGCTGCGCGCCACCCATGCCGCCGAGACCGCCGGTGAGGGTGATGGTGCCGGCGAGGGTTCCGTCGAAGTGCTGCTCGGCGACCGCGGCGAAGGTCTCGTAGGTGCCCTGGAGGATGCCCTGCGTCCCGATGTAGATCCACGAGCCGGCGGTCATCTGACCGTACATCGTGAGCCCGAGGTGCTCGAGGCGGCGGAACTCCTCCCAGTTGGCCCAGTCCCCGACGAGGTTGGAGTTGGCGATGAGAACACGCGGCGCCCACTCGTGGGTCTGGAAGACTCCGACCGGACGACCGCTCTGCACGAGCATCGTCTCGTCTCCGCGCAGGGTCCGCAGGGTGCGCTGCAGCGCGTCGAACGACGCCCAGTCGCGCGCCGCCTTGCCGGTGCCGCCGTAGACGACGAGCTTGTCCGGGTGCTCGGCGACCTCGGGGTCGAGGTTGTTCTGGAGCATCCGCAGCGCAGCCTCCTGCGGCCAACCCAGCGTGGAGAGCTCAGTGCCACGGGCGGCACGGACGGGGCGCGGGCCGGAGACGAGGGGCGCGGCGGTCATCGGGGCTCCCGGGAGCGTCGGGGTGGGGACGACCGCCATTCCACCGCCTCCGGGCCTCCTCTCGCGCGCCTCCCCGTGATTCACTGTCTGGGATATCAGACAGGCTGACTGGACAGGAGCCGCGAGGTCATGGGGAGCTCGGTTCCGGCCGCTCGACATGCGCTCGCCATCCTCACCTTCCTCGCGTCGCGCCCCGGGCCGGCCGGTGCGGCCGCCATCGCTCGGGCGCTGCCGCTCCCCCGGTCGACGACGTACCACCTGCTCGCGGAGCTGCAGGCGGCCGGCTTCGTGGTGCACCTGCCGGAGGAGCGGGCCTACGGGCTGGGCGTCGCGGCATTCGAGGTGGGGTCGGCGTACCTCCGGCACGACCCGCTGGAGCGGCTGGCGCGGCCGCTGCTGGTGCGTCTCGTCGAGCAGACCCAGCAGACCGTGCAGCTGGGGATCCTGCAGGGCAACGAGACGGTGTACCTGCTCAAGGAGCAGCCTCGGGCGCCTCTCACGCTCATCACCGACATCGGCGTGCGGCTCCCCGCGCACCTGACCGCGAGCGGTCGGGCGATGCTCGCGCACCTTCCCGCGGCGCAGGTACGGGCGCTGTACCCGGGGCCGACGGCGTTCACGACCCGCACCGGACGTGGCCCGACGTCGCTGCGCGAGCTGCGCGAGCTCGTGCGCATCGAGAGGCAGCGCGGCTACTGCGAGGAGGACGGCTTCGTCACGGTCGGCTACGCCTCCGTAGCGGCGTGCGTGTTCGACCACGGCTCACGCCCCACCGCCGCCATCGCCGTCACGTTCGCCGACGACGTCGACGCCGGACTCCGAGCCCGGCTCGCTTCGGCGGCGATCTCGGCAGCCGGCGCGCTCACGACCCGCATCTCCGGACGCCGCCCGGACTGAGCCTCGTCGGCCCGTTGCGGCTGCTCGCTGACGCCTGTGCGCAGCCGGGCGTCGCCGCCAAGGGTCTTCCCCCACGTCCCAGGAGCCGCCGTCGGCAGCCGCTGGGACGTCGGGTCCGCGGATCGGCCAGTAGGGACCGTCCACGACGGGTCAGTGCTTCTTGGCCGGGACGATCTCGATCGTGGAGGTTCCCGACTTCGCCTTCTTGTCGAGACGCTTCTCCTTGATGGACTTCCCGGCGGCCTTCTTCTGCATGTGCTGTCGCGGGGACTTGTCAGCCACGGTGGCTCCTCACGAGCGGGAGGCCTGGACGGCCCCGTGACTTGTGACAGTACGCCTCTTGCCCTCCGGCAGTCGCTGTTCGACCGGCCTCGGGGGCCGTCGGCGGCCGGCCCGCGTAGACCGACGACGGGGATGGCACCGGTGCGAGCAGCGTGTCGCGCCCCGCCTCACGTCGTGGCGGTGAACGTGTCGCGCCAGGAGTGCTGGGGCTCATAGCCCAGCACGCGACGCGCCTTGTCGATGCTCAGCAGCGTCTCCGTGCCGGTCACCTGGCGACGCATCTCCACACCCGGGAACACCAGCGCGGCGAGCTCGGCACTGGGCATCGTCATGCACGTGTCGGCGTTGGCGACGATGAACACGTCGTAGCCGGTGGCCTGGTGCTCGATGGCCAGCCGGACGGCCTGCGCCCCGTCACGGGCGTCGATGTAGCCCCAGAGGTTCCACTTGCGCTCGTGCGGGTCGGCCTCGAACGCCGGGAACGCCGCGTACTCCTGCGGCTCCATCACGTTGGAGAACCGGAGACCGATGATCTTCGTCTGCGGGTCCCAGCGGCAGAAGTGGTGCGCCATCTCCTCCTCGACCGCCTTGCCCAGGGAGTACGAGGAGTCCGGCAGCACGCGGTAGTCCTCGTCGACAGGGATGTACGGCGGCGCGGTCGTGCCGAACGGGAGCCCCAGGACGGTCTCGCTGGAGGCCCACACGACGTTACGGATGCCGGCGACGCGTGCCGCCTCGAACACGTTGTAGGTGCTCACGACATTGTTCGCGAACGTTGCCGCGTTCGGCGCGATTCCCGGTGCCGGGATGGCGGCGAGGTGCACGACGGCGTCGATCGAGTCATAGCGGTCATCGACCCTGGTCAGCGCGCCGAGAACCTGGCCGTAGTCGGTGACGTCCACGCGCGTGATGTCGGCGTTCCATCCCGGCGGTGTGACGGCGTCGAGCACCACCACGTCGTAGCCGTGCGCCCGCAGGTCGAGCACCACCGCCCGTCCGAGCTTGCCACTGCCACCTGTGACCGCGATCCGTGCCATCGACGTCTCCTCGTGTCCTGACACCTGGTCCGGCGTCAGGTCCATCCTGCCCCGTCCCCCGATGACGCGGCTCAGCCTGAGGAGTGCCGCGCCCTCCGCGCAGTCTCGACATCGGCCATCGGGGAGTCCATGAGCCGGCGGTAAGGGACGGTGAGTGGCCGGTTCGCCCCGTGCAGCAGAGTCTCGGCGTCGGTGCTCGCGAACAGCTGGGCGAGGCGCGCGACAACACCGGTCCACCCGGTCTGGTGCGACGCCCCGATCCCCGCACCGTTGTCCCCGTGGAAGTACTCGTAGAACAGGATGTTGTCCCCCCACGTGGGATCGGTCTGGAACCGCGCGGTGTCGCCGTAGACGGGCCGGCGACCGTCGGCGTCGCGCGTGAACGTCGACAAGAGCCGCGAGCTCAGCTCCTCAGCGACCTCGTACAGCGTCATCTCGTTGCCCGAGCCGGTCGGGCACTCGATGCGGAAGTCGTCGCCGTAGTAGAGGTAGTACTGCAGCAGTGCACGGACGAGCAGGACGTTCACGGGGAACCACACCGGCCCACGCCAGTTGGAGTTCCCGCCGAACATGCCGCTCTCGGACTCGGCAGGCTCGTACTTCACGGTGTACTGCTGGCCGTCGAGGTCGAGGGTGTAGGGGTGCTCGAGGTGCCACTTGGACACCGAGCGGATCCCGTGCGCACCGAAGAAGCGGTCCTCGTCGAGCATCTTGTTCAGGATGCGCCGCAGCTTCGTCTCGTCCACCAGTGCCAGCAGCCGCCTTCCGTCGACGCCGGGGACACGCGGGTCGGCGATACCGCCGAGCAGGTCGCCGTTGCGGTCGAGGTACATCCGGATCTGGTCGGTGATGCCGGGGAACCGATCGAGGATCGACTGCGGCAGCACCGACGCCGCGCACAGCGGCAGCAGGCCGACAAGTGACCGCACCTCGATGCGCCGGCCCGTGCCGTCGGGCAGCCGGAGCACGTCGTAGAAGAAGCCGTCCTCCTCGTCCCACATCTCGTCAGGGTGCGCTCCGAGCGGGTCCATGGCCATGGCGATCTGGAACCAGTGGTGGACGAACTTGATGATGAAGCCCTCGTAGGCCGGGTCATGCTCGGACAGTGCGATCGCGAGCTCGATCATGTTCTGGCTGTAAAACGCCATCCACGCTGTGCCGTCGGACTGCTCGAGCGTCCCGCCTGACGGGATGGCGTTGCTGCGGTCGAAGACGCCGATGTTGTCCAGGCCGAGGAAGCCCCCCTCGAACACGTTCTTGCCCGAGGGGTCCTTGCGGTTGACCCACCAGGTGAAGTTGAGCAGCAGCTTGCTGAACGCCTCGGCGAGGAAGTCGACGTCGTCGGCCGAGACCGACTGCTCCCCGCCATGGTCGGACATCTGTCGCTCGAGGCCGCTCACGAGAGAGAGAGCCCACGCGTGCACCGGAGGGTTGACGTCGCTGAAGTTCCACTCGTACGCCGGGATCTGGCCCGTCGGGTGCAGGTAGGGCGAGGAGAGCATGAGATCGAGCTGGCTCTTGGCGAAGTCCGGGTCGACCATGGCGAGCGCGACGGTGTGGAAGGCGAGGTCCCATGCCGCGTACCAGGGGTACTCCCACTTGTCGGGCATCGAGATGATGTCGTCGTTGAGCATGTGGAACCACTGGGCATTGCGGACGCCATGACGCGTCGGTGCTCGGAGTGGGTGCGCGTCGTGCTCGCGCAGCCACAGGTCGAGGTCGAAGTAGTAGTGCTGCTTGGTCCACAGCATCCCGGCCAGGGCCTGGCGCAGGACGGAGGACGTGTCACCGTCGAGCGACGGAGGAGTGATCGACTCGTAGAACTCGTCGGCGTCCGCCTCGCGTGCCGCAAGGACGGCGTCGACGTCGGCGAACGGGTCGGCCGCACCCGGTGCCTGGTCGTTGAGCCGCACGGTGAAGGTGACCTCGCCGCCTGCCGGAACGTTGCTCGTGAACCGCACGGAGACCTTGGTGCCGCGCACGTCGTTGACCGCGTCGACCTCACCGTCGACGACCGTCCGGTTGACGCCGTCCTTCACGTAGGGGCTTGTGTTGGGGGTGCCGAACACACGCTGGTTGTTCGTCTCGTTGTCGCAGAACAGAAGCGACGCCGACTCCGGGATGTGGAGCCAGTACTCCCCCACGACGGCGTGGGTCACCTGGACGGCAGGGTGCGGGCCGGCGACGGCGTCCAGGCTGGGACGGGTGTCGCCGTGACCCCATGACCACGTGTTCCGGAACCAGAGGGTCGGCAGCACGTCGATCGGCGCGTCGAGGTCGCCACGGTTGCGCACGGTGATGCGTGCGATGAGGTCGAGGGGACCGGACTTCGCGTAGTCGACCTCGACGTCGAAGTAGCGGTCGTCGTCGAACACCCCGGTGTCGAGGAGCTCGTACTCCATGTCGCCGTAGCCACGTGCCGCGTTGGTGGCGACGAGGTCGCCGTAGGGGAAGGCCTTCTGGGGGTACTTGTAGCGCCAGCGCATCCAGGAGTGGGTCGGGGTGTTGTCGGTGTAGAAGTAGTACTCCTTCACGTCCTCGCCATGGTTGCCCTCGGAGTTCGTGAGACCGAAGAGGCGCTCCTTGAGGATCGGGTCCGCGCCGTTCCAGAGTGCCAGGGAGAAGCAGAGGAGCCCCTTGCTGTCGCTGACGCCGGCCAGCCCGTCCTCACCCCACCGGTAGGTACGCGACCGCGACTGGTCGTGAGTGAAGTACGACCAGGCGTCGCCGTCGTCGCTGTAGTCCTCCCGGACGGTGCCCCACTGCCGCTCGCTCAGGTAAGGCCCCCAACGTCGCCACGGCACACCCTCGCGTGCCTCGCGCAGCCTGGTTTCCTCCGCCGTCAGGTCCATCCCGAATCCCCTTTGCGCCAGCAAGGCCCGCGACCGTTGCGTGGCCCAGCCTAGGGAGGCAGCGCCACGCGCGGGGCCGCTCGCGGATGAACAGGAGACGTCCCCGGTGCGGCGCTGACTCGGCAGCCGAGGGCTACCGCGGCTCGGAGTCGACGCGGGCGGTCCGGGCATGCCTCAGCACCCGTGATCCCCTGGTTACGGGGGGATCACGAGTGCCGTGAAGGCCGGACCCGTGAAGGGTCAGTGGATCCAGGAGATGCGCAGCCCGACCTGGGCGCGAAGCTTCGCATTTTCGGCGTCGAGGACAAGCCGGCGTCGGCGCGGCTGCGGCACACGGGACTGCTGACGTGCCACGCGCTCGCTCTGATCGTGATCCGACGGGCCGAGATGCGACTTCCTCATGATGACTCCTCACCACCCGAACGCACGGGGGTACCCCCAGTATTCCACTATTCGCATGCAAAGTCGCCTCGACGGCGCCCGGCTCGTCGCGCTCGGCGGGTGCGCGATAGCCACAACGCTGCGGCTGGCGAGATCCGTTACCGTGCAACGCGTTACCGCGGCAGAGGGATCACGACGCATTCGGACGCCGCAGACATGGGCGCGACGTCGAGGACGCCCTCGGCCGCGAGTCGCAGAGCGGCCTCGAGGTCGACCGGGCGGCTGAACAAGTAGCCCTGAGCCAGGTCGCAGTTCAGGTCGCGCACCGCCTCCGCGCTACGCCAGTCCTCCACCCCCTCGGTGATCACCGTGAGGTTGAGGGCACGGGCCATGGCGACGACGCCCTGCACGAGTGCGTGCGAGCGCGGGTCGTGGAGCTCGGCGACGAAGAGCTTGTCGATCTTGAGGATGTCGACGGGCAGTCGGTGGAGGTAGCCCACCGAGGAGTAGCCGACCCCGAAGTCGTCGATGGCCAGGCGGACGCCGAAGCTCTTGAACCGGTGCAGCGCGGCGACCGTCGCCGGATCGTCGCCGAGCAGCGTGCCCTCGGTCAGCTCGAGCACGAGCAGGACGTCGGACTCCTGCTGCTGCAGCTCGTCGACCCGGGCCGCGAGCACGGGGTCGGTGACCTGCATGGCGGAGAGGTTGACCCCGAGCGAGAGCGGTCGCCCGGCGGCGCGGGACAGCTCGATGCCGCCGGCATGGGCGAGGTCGAGAATCTGCAGCCCGAGGACCCTGATGACGCCGATGCGCTCGGCGGCGGCGATGAAGACGTCGGGGGGGACGTGGCCCAGGCGGGCGTGGCTCCACCGGGCGAGGGCCTCGAAGCCGTCGATCCGCCCGCTGTGGAGGTCCACGACCGGCTGGTACTGGAGCGTGATGGCGTGGTCGCGCACGGCCTCGCGAAGCGCCGCCTCGAGCTCGAGGCGGTCGAGCTCGGCCTTGCGCATGGCTGGCACGAAGCGCTCGACGCGTCCCTTGCCGAGCGACTTCGCCACGTACATCGCAGTATCGGCACTGTTGATCAGCAGCTCGGCGGTCGTCGGCTGACTGCCGGAGAACACCATCCCGATGCTGGCCTGGACCCGGGTCTGCTGTCCGTCGGTGTCGAAGGGGACCGAGAGCGCACTGAGCAGCCGCTGCGCGACGGCGTCGGCCTGGGACTCGTCGGCGAGATGGTCGAGCAGGATCCCGAACTCGTCGCCGCCGAGCCGAGCTGCTGTGTCCCGCTCCCGCAAGCAGCCGAGGATCCGATCCGCGACGAGCACGAGGAGGTCGTCGCCGGCGTCGTGCCCGAGGAGGTCGTTGACCTCCTTGAACCCATCGAGGTCGCAATAGAGCACGGCCACCTGCCCCCGCGGCGCCCGACGATGCAGCGCCTCGTTGAGCCGGTCGGTGAATACGGCACGGTTGTGGAGCCCGGTGAGGGCGTCATGTCGTGCGAGGTAGGTCATCTCGTCGGAGAGGCGGCGACGGTTCAGCGCCGAGACCCCCACCGCTGTCAAGGCTTCGAGAGCAGCCTGGTCACGGGTGTCCAGCACGTGGCTCGTGGCGAGCGGCGAGGCGATGAGGTGACGTGTCGATCGTCCCTCGACCTGGATCGACGCACCGATCTCAGGACTGATCGCCGGGGTGTCGCGGAAGGACGCCCTGGTCTGTCGCAAGGTGCGCTCGGCCTGGACGAGCAGCGACCGCTCGATCTGCTCCTCGTCGGACCAGTCCGGGGCGTGGGTGGCCGTCTCGAGCAGCCCCATGAGGCGCTCCTGCGCCAGCCGGTTGTCGCTCACGGAGCGGACCCCGACCAGGATCGTGCCGACCGGCACGAGCAGGAGCAGGAGGGTCCAGCTCGGCTGCGGCTGCAGGAGCACGGCGAGGAGCCCGAGGGTGTCGACGCTGACGAAGCACGCCAGGCCCACCGGCGCCGCGCTCCACTTGAGCACGGCGTTGAGCGACACGCCGTCCTCGATCGCGAGGGATCCCGCGGTCACGAGCAGGTCGAACGCGAAGTAGACGGCGCAGCCGAGCATGACCGCCATGAGCTGGAGCGCGGGCTGGTCCGGGGCCGGGCCGATGCGGTCGACCACGACGATGAGCAGTCCACCCCCGAGGATCGTCAGCCCGACGTTGAAGACCCGCGACCGCCACACCTTGCGCTGGGTCCCGTTGGCGAGCGCTGTTCCGATCGACCAGAGGGCGAACGCCTGCAGCGGCGACATGGTGAGCACGAGGTACACCAGGACGCACGTCTCGAACCCGATGACGACGTCGCCGGAGCGGTTCGTGAGGACGAGAGGGAAGCGCGCCATGACGACGACGAGCGCGATCGCGACGGTCCCGGTGAGGGCGAGGTCGTGGTTGTCCCCTCGAAGGATCCACGCCACGACCGCCGGGATCGCGACGGCGAGCCCGGCGAGAAGGATGAGCACGTCGAGGGCGGCCGCGACCTGCACTCGGCTCCAGCGAGAGAACGCCACCACTGCCCCCCTTCGGCTCGACGGATGGACGACCCCACTTCGGATGTCGGCGCATGCGACTGAGGGCTTGAGGCCGCCGCGCTCACACACGCTCCGGCCGGCTCTCAGGACCCCGACCCACCCCAGAGTCGCATGACGTAGCCACTCGAGCACAGCGAGCAACCACCCAGGCCGAAAGCCCCCAGATCCCGATCGTGAGAGCTCGGGAGGAGGTAGTCGCCCGACACGGGACGGGCTACCGGTCAGGCGTAGACGAGATCGGGCCCGCGCCTGCGCGTCGCGCGCCCCACGGCCGCACGACCGGGTGCGGGCGCCCCCGAGGTCGCGCTGGAGGCTGGGAGTCCGTCGAGGGGTGAGGTCCACGACCCCGTTCCAGGCCGTAGGTGCGGTGTCGAGCGTGCGGTGCACGAGGCCGGCGTTGGCCATGAGCAGGAGGGCGAGATCCTCCGGGACGAAGTCCGCTCGCAGCGATCCCGCCGCCTTGGCACGGTCGGCGAGGTGGCCGAGCGCGTCGTAGGCGCGACCGCGCAGCTCCTCGAGCTGGGGGGCGCCGGGACCTCGGTGCTGAGCAGGTCGGCGAGTCCGCGGTCCGCTGCTCGGTGACGGCAGAGGAACCTGACGTGAGTGATGAACCCGGCCAGGCGTCGGGGTTGACCAGCTCCACGTCCACCTCGGCGAAGTTCTCCTCGAGCGAGTCGGCGAAGGCCGCGGCGACGAGCGCGCTCCGCATCGGGAAGTGCCGGTACACCGTGGCGTTGCCGACGCCGGCCTGCCGCGCGATGTCATCGAGAGGCGCATCGAGCCCGCGCCGGCGATAGACCACGCGCGCCGTCGTGATGATCGTGGCCCGGTTGCGCGCGGCGTCGGCACGCGGCCGCGGGTCGGGCTCCTCGACCGGGCTCATCCCGGGAGCGTAGCCCGGCGCCGGGGGCACGCTGTCGGTGGCGACCGCCCGCGCCGCGGCCCCCTCGACGCGACGAACCGTGGGCAGCCCCGGTTGGCTATCGACAACGTTGCCGAGGACAAGTCCCCATCCACCTGGACCGGTAGGGCCGGAAGACCGAAACATGAGAAGGCCCCCCGTCACTGATCAGGATCGACCTCAGCCTCCGCATCGACGGCTCGGCAATCGCGAGATCACCGAAGCCGAGTGGACCGCGGCCCGCGCGGGCGTGACGTTCGTGCGCCGCCACCTCGGCACGGAGCCGCTGCCCTCGGACGCCTGGGCGAGCGCCGTCACGGCGACCTGGACCCCCGAGGCCGACCGCAGCCCCGCCCAGGTCGCGGCCGTGGCTCTCGCCGCGTCCCTCCCCGACGAGCTCGCCGCGGCCGACGCCGTCCTGCTCGCCGTCGCGCCGCTCACGCCCGTGAGCCAGCCGGTCTGGCCCGTCGGTCGCGCCCCGATCCGCGAGCCGGCTCGGCACCCTGCATCCACCTCTGCGAGGCCCCCACCCCTCGGGCCACGCGGTGGTCGGCACCGCCGCGTCCTGGTCGCTCAGTGCGGCGCGGTCCTGGCGATGTAGACGGTGTTGGTCGCCTCGCGGTCCTGCAGCGGGTTCGGGAAGCTGACGACCTCCGAGCGCACGTCGACGAACGCCTGGGCGAGCACCGCCTCGTAGTCGCTGTCGGGCGGGTCGTTCGACCAGAGGGTGAAGACCCCGCCGGGATGCAGCTGCGCAGCCAGGCCCCGGACCCCGTCGGGCTCGTAGAACGGCGCGTTGCCCGGGTTGAGCAGATGACGCGGCGAGTGGTCGATATCCACGACGATCGCGTGGAAGCGCTTCCCGGGCTGCACGGGATCGAGGGTCGAGGACGCGGCCATCGCGAAGAAGTCGCCGTGCACCAACCGGCAGCGGGGGTCGGCGGTGAGGCCGGGCCCGAGCGGGAGCAGCCCGTCGGCGTGCCACTCGATGACGGCCCCGAGCGCGTCGACCACGACCAGCGAGGCCACGCGCGGGTCCTCGAGCACCGTCCTTGCCGTGTAGCCGAGCCCGAGGCCGCCGACGACTACGTCGAACCCCTCGCCGGTCAGCTCGGCGAGTCCGAGTCGGGCCACCTCGACCTCGGCGACGGTGAACATGCTCGACATCAGGAAGTCCTCGTCGAGCTTGACCTCATAGACGGTCCCGCCCGACACCGGGTCGAGACGGCGGCGCAGACTGATCTCGCCCAACGGCGTCTCGCGCCAGTCGAGCTCCTCGAACCGTGCGCTCATGTGCAGTCCTCGGTCATGCGCCGAGTCTGTCAGCCCGCCGGAGCAGCCCGACCGGCACCGCGACCGACACGGATCGCAGCCTCTGCCGTAACGGCCGGACACCTCACTACCGTCAACCCCAGGTCGGGGAGAACCCGTCACGCCGCCGGGGCCATCTCGGCACGCCCGCCTGGGGGAACCCCGGGTCGGCGGTCTTCTGGAGGATCTGCATGCGCTCGCTCCGCACTCTCGCCCCGTCGTTCGTCGCGGGCCTCGTCGGTGCCGTCGTCGGCGTCTCACTGCTCGGTGGGGCGGCCTATGCCGCGACCGGTGGTTCGTTCCTGCTCGGCCGGGCCAACGTCGAGACCACGACCGCGACGCTCACCAACACCAGGGGCACGCCGCTCTCGCTCGTCGCCAAGGCCGGCACCCCGGCACTCAAGGTCAGCAACGCGGTCAAGATCCCGAACCTCAACGCCGACCGGCTCAACGGCCGCCTCGAGGCGCAGTTCTCGCTGGCCGCTGGGCAGTTCGCCTCGCTGAGCAGCAGCACCTCCGCAGCGTTCGACTTCAACAATGACGGCACCGACGACAGCCAGGTCGCCTTCGCCACCTGCCCGACCGGCACCGTGCTGGTGTCCGGCGGCGCCGACCAGGACCACGCGACCGCCTCCTACACACCGACCGCGGTCCTCGCCTCGACCGACGCCGGCACCAACCAGTGGGTCGTCGTGACCCAGGGCGCCACGTCGCACCCGATCGCCGACGCGATCTGCTACAACCCGCGCGGTGTCGTCCCCGGCGGTCTCGTCACCAGCAAGTAGTCCGTCCGACCAGACAGACCCGTCCGTCCCGACCTTCCTCGGGCCGGGCGGGTCTGTCGTCGTTCGCGTCCGCACCGGGGCGAGGCCGACGGGTGCGCGAGCCGCAGGTGTGCACCATCAGTCGCCCGGCCTCGTCCGCGGAAGCCGTGTGATCAGGCTCGAGGTGTCCCAGCGGCGGCCACCTGACTGCCAGACCTCGGCGTAGAACTGGTCCACGAGCGCGGTGACGGGCAGCGCCGCGCCAGCAGCCCGCGCCTCCGCGAGCGTGTTGGCGAGGTCCTTGCGCATGTGCTCGACCGCGAACCCGAAGTCGAACTCGTCCGCCGCCATCGATGCGTGACGGTTGGCCATCTGCCAGGACCCTGCGGCACCCGCGCCGATCGTGTCGAAGACGGCCTCGATGTCCTGGCCGGTGCGTTGCGCGAAGGCCACACCCTCCGCAAGACCCTGCACGACACCGGCGATGCAGATCTGGTTGACCATCTTCGCCAGCTGCCCCGCACCGACCCCACCGAGCAGTCGGCGCTTGGCGCTGTACGCAGCGATCACCGGCTCCGCGCGCTCGAAGTCCTCCTCGGACCCCCCTGCCATCACGGTGAGCGTGCCCTTGACCGCACCGGCCTGCCCGCCGGACACCGGCGCATCGAGAAACGCAACATCCGTTGCCGCACATGCGGTTCCAGCCTTCCGCGCGGTCTCGGCGGACACGGTCGTGTGGTCGACGACGACGATGCCCGCCGCGGCGCCGGTCAGCACTCCGTCCGGAGCCGTCAACACCTCGAGGACGGAGGCATCGTCGCCCACGCAGATCAGGACGAGGTCCGAACCGGCAGTGGCCTGCGCCGCCGTTGCGGCGACGCGACCTGCCGGGTGCTCTGAGAGCCATGCGTCGGCACGCGCCCGCGTCCGGTTCCACACCGTGACGTCGTGCCCGGCACGCACCAGGTGCCCTGCCATGGGATAGCCCATGACCCCCAGACCCACAAACGCCACTCTGGCCACGGTGCCTCCCGATACTGCGCACTGGCTCACGCCTGAGGACACCCCGTCGTGGGTGTCGGGCCGATCATGGCGTCAGCGGGAGGCGAAGGCGCACCCGACCCCCGGCGCCCGTGATCCTCACTCACCCAGGCCTTGGGGCAGGTCGGCCCCGACGAGGTCGCACAGCCGGTCGAAGGAGAGGCGGCGCTCGACCGGGTCGTGCACCTGCGTCGTGGCCATGAGCTCGTCGGCCTGCGTCGAGTCGAGGAGGTCGGCGAGGCGGGTCCGCACGGTGTCGGGGCCGCCGATCGCCTGACCGTGCCGCCGCTCCGCGACCGTCGCGAGCTCCGCGTCGGTCCACGGGTGGGCCGCGGCGTCCTCAGGTGTCGGCACCGGCCCCGACTTGCCTTGCACGAAGCGCAGCCACGAGAGGGCACTGCTGCCGGAGAGCCAGGCGGCACTCTCGTCGTCCTCGGCCACGAGGACCTGCACGGTCACCATCGCGTAGGGGGCGTCGAGCACCTGTGAGGGTCGGAACGACTGCCGGTAGAGCTCCAGGGCCGGAAGGGTGTTGCGGCCGCTGAAGTGGTGGGCGAAGGCGAACGGCAGCCCGAGGATCCCGGCCACCTGGGCGCTGTAGCCGCTCGAGCCCAGCAGCCACAACGGCGGGCCGGCACCGTCACCGGGCACCGCACGGATAGCGGCGGACGGGTGCCCCGCCGGGAAGGAGCCGGTGAACAAGCCCATAAGGTCCTGGAGCTGCTCAGGGAAGTCGTCGGCCGAGAGCGGGTCGATGCTGCGCCGCAGGGCACGCGCGGTGCCCTGGTCGGTGCCGGGAGCGCGGCCGATCCCGAGGTCGATGCGTCCCGGGTAGAGCCCACGAAGGGTGCCGAACTGCTCGGCCACCACGAGCGCCGGATGGTTCGGCAGCATGACGCCGCCGGAGCCGACTCGGATGCGCTGGGTCTCCGCGGCGATGCCGGCGATGAGGACTGCGGGCGCCGAGCTGGCGATCCCCGACATGTTGTGGTGCTCGGCGACCCAGAAGCGGGTGAAGCCGAGCGACTCGACGTGCTGCGCCAGGGCCACCGTGGCGCGAAGCGCATCACTCGCCGTCGATCCTGCGACCACCGGCGCGAGGTCCAGCACCGACAGCGGCACCTGCCGGAGCTCGGTCACGACGGATCCGGGAGCGGGGCGACCGCACTGCGTTGCACACGACGATCATCCCCCGGGCCGCCCGGCGCGTGCACCTTGCCCCATCGACGACCCCGTGGCAGTGGCCACTTGGATGATCACCGACGTCGCGGCTGATCCGCTCGCCGTCAACGTGGACCCGACCGTAGGGTCCTGACGTGGATCCGGTTCTTGCGCTGCGGCGCGTGGCTTTCCTGCTCGAGCGGGAGAACGACGACACCTACCGGGTGCATGCGTTCCGCAACGCCGCCGCCGCGCTCGAGCGCATCGGTCCCGACGAGGTCCGGGCACGGGCCGCGGCGGGCACGCTCACCGAGCTCGCCGGCGTAGGCCCCAAGACCGCAGCCGTGGCATCCGAGGCCGCCCAGGGCGCAACGCCGCACTACGTCGACGAGCTCGAGGCGCGGCCCTCCCCTGCCGCCCTGCTCAACGACGCTGGTCGCGCGTTCCTCGACGCGATCCGCGGCGACTGCCACACGCACAGCGACTGGAGCGACGGGGGCAGCCCGCCGCGCGAGATGGCGGAGGCGCGCATCGCCATCGGGCACGACTGGGCCGCGCTCACCGACCACAGCCCGCGCCTCACCGTCGCACGCGGCCTCACCCGGCATCGCCTCGAGCACCAGCTCGAGCTCGTCGAGCGGATCAACAGCGACCTTGCGCCGTTCCGCTATCTCACCGGCATCGAGGTCGACATCCTCGAGGACGGCCGGCTCGACCAGGACGACGACCTGCTCGAACGCCTCGACGTGGTCGTGGCAAGCGTGCACTCGAAGCTGCGATCGCCGTCGGACGCCATGACGAGTCGCATGGTCACCGCCGTCGCCAACCCGCACGTCGACGTCCTCGGCCACTGCACAGGGCGGTTGGTGGCCGGCGGCAAGGTCCGTCCCGAGTCGGAGTTCGAGGTGGACCTCATCATCGAGGCGTGCCGTCAGTTCGACGTCGCGCTGGAGATCAACGCGCGGCCCGAACGGCTCGACCCGCCGCGACGCATCCTCCGGGCCGCTGTCGAGGCCAGTCTCCTGCTCGCCATCGACACCGATGCGCACGCCCCCGGCCAGCTCGACTGGCAGGCCAACGGCGTCGCACGGGCGGTCGAGTGCGGCGTCGACCCTGCACGTGTGATCACCACGTGGGACGTCGATACGCTGATCGCATGGACCCGGGGCTGAAAGACCGTGCTGGGAAAGGGTTCCTGGGTCAGAGGCGGTTGACGTCGGTGAGCGTGAGCACGGCCTCGCCGGCCTCGTCGGACGCCGCGAGGTCGACCAGGGCGGAGATCCCCCAGTCGTTGTCGCCGGCCGGGTCGTCGAGGATCTGCCGCACTGCCCAGTAGCCGGGCCGCTCCTCGATGAGGAGCTTCGCCGGACCGCGGGCATCCGGGCCGGTTCCGATGTCGCGGTGCTCCTCGAAGTACGGCTCGAGCGCCTCGCGCCACACGTCCGCGCCCCAGCCGTCGGCCGAGTCGAGCTCGCCCAACGCGTACCAGTTGCGTCGTGCCGCCAGTTCCACCCGGCGGAACAGCTCGTTGCGGACGAGCACCCGGAAGGCCCGCGTGTTGGTCGTGACACGCGGCGGCGCGCTGAGGATCGGTGCCGGTCCGCTGCCGTCGTCGTCGGTGCCGGCTCGCAGTCGCTCCCACTCGTCGAGCAGGCTGGAGTCGACCTGGCGCACGAGTTCGCCGAGCCACTCGATGATGTCCTCGAGCTCCTCGGTGCGAGACGCGTCCGGGACGATCTGGCGCAGGGTGCGGTAGGCGTCGGCGAGGTAGCGCAGCACGAGGCCCTCGGACCGCGCGAGCTGGTAGAAGCCGACGAGCTCCACGAAGTTCATCGCCCGCTCGAACATGTCGCGCACGACCGACTTGGGACGCAGCTCGTAGTCGGCGACCCACGGGTGACCACCCTTGTAGATCTCATACAGCGCATCGAGCAGGTCAGCGAGCGGACGAGGCCAGGTGACGTCCTGGAGCAGCTCCATCCGCTCGTCGTACTCGATGCCCTCCGACTTCATCGCCGCGACGGCCTCGCCGCGGGCTTTGTGGGCCTGCGCGTAGAGGACCTGTCGGGGGTTCTCGAGGATCGACTCGACCACCGACACGACGTCGAGGGCGTACGTCGGGGCCTCGATGTCGAGCACGTCGAGAGCGCCGAGCGCGAACGGCGACAGCGGCTGGTTGAGCGCGAAGCTGTCCGGCAGGTCGATGGTCAGGCGGATCGTGCGGCCGTCGGGCTCGGGCTCGGCGAGACGCTCGATGACGCCGCCGGCGAGCAGCGACCGGTAGATCGCGATGGCTCGTCGGATGTGGCGGCGTTGGGTCTGCGCGTCGTCGTGGTTCTCGGTGAGCAGACGGCGCATCGCAGCGACCGGGTCGCCGGGCCGGGCGATGATGTTGAGCACGGTGGAGTGCGTGACGCTGAACTGCGAGGTGAGGGTCTCCGGATCGGAGCTGACGAGGCGGTCGTACGTCGGCTCACCCCAGGAGACGAAGCCGTCGGCGGGCTTCTTGCGCACGACCTGACGGCGCTTGCGCGGGTCGTCGCCCGCCTTGGCCAGCGCCTTCTCGTTCGCGATCACGTGCTCGGGCGCCTGCACGACGACGCCACCAGCCTCGTCGAACCCCGCACGGCCCGCACGGCCCGCGATCTGGTGAAACTCGCGCACCTTGAGATGACGGACCTTGACGCCGTCGTACTTGCTCAAGCCGGTGAACAGCACGGTGCGGATCGGCACGTTGATGCCGACGCCGAGGGTGTCCGTTCCACAGATGATCTTGAGCAACCCGGCCTGCGCGAGAGTCTCCACGAGCCGCCGGTACTTCGGGAGCATGCCCGCGTGGTGGACGCCGATGCCGTGCCGGACGAGGCGCGACAACGTCTTGCCGAACCCGGCGGTGAACCGGAAGTCGCCGATGAGCTCGGCGATGCGGTCCTTCTCGGCTCGCGTGCAGACGTTGATGCTCATCAGCGCCTGGGCGCGCTCGATCGCCGACTCCTGGGTGAAGTGCACGACGTAGATCGGCGCCTGCCCCCCGGCCAGCAGCTCCTCGATCGTCTCCTGCAGCGGCGTCAGGACGTAGGAGTAGTAGAGCGGCACGGGTCGCTCCACCGAGCTCACCAACGACGTCGGCCGCCCGGTCCGCATCGTCAGGTCCTTCGTGAAGAACGTGACGTCGCCGAGGGTGGCCGACAGCAGCAGGAACTGCGACTGCGGCAGCTCGAGCAGCGGCACCTGCCACGCCCAGCCGCGATCGGGCTCGGCGTAGAAGTGGAACTCGTCCATCACCACGAGGCCGATGTCGGCCGCGCTTCCGGTGCGCAACGCGATGTTCGCCAGCACCTCGGCCGTGCAGCAGATGATCGGGGCGTCCGGGTTCACGCTCGCATCACCGGTGAGCATCCCGACCTTGTCGGCGCCGAACGTGTCGCACAGCGCGAAGAACTTCTCCGACACCAGGGCCTTGATCGGCGCGGTGTAGAAGCTGCGCCGTCCACCGGCGAGGGCGATGAAGTGCGCAGCGGTCGCGACGAGGCTCTTCCCGGACCCGGTCGGTGTGGCGAGGATGACGTTGGCGCCGGTGATGAGCTCGAGCACGGCGTCCTGCTGCGCCGGGTACATCGACAGGCCCTGGCCCTGCGTCCAGGTGGTGAACGCGTCGTAGAGCGAGTCCTCGTCCGGGACGTCGGGCATCAGCTCGGCGAGCGTGGGGATGGCGGTCATGTGACGCCATCGTCCCGCGTCGCGCCGCCTTCGCGAAACCGGTGGGTCCGCGTGGTCGGGGCCGGCCTCGCGCAGTCACGGCCGAAGGGCCGCATAGCCCGGGACTTGCTTTCAAGACACCTTCGATATATCGTTACCGTCATAGATACAACCAAAGGAGAACACCATGTATCCCATGCATCCCTCGAAGATGCGCGACCAGAACCCTTCCGGTCACCACTTCCACCACCCGTCCGAAGACTTCGCGCCCGGTGAGGGCCGCCGCCGAGGCGGGCCCCACGGAGGTCGTCGAGGTCCCGGCGGACGCGGTCGCGTTCCCCGCGGCGACGTCCGAACCGCCGTCCTGCGACTCCTCGACGAGGAGCCGATGCACGGCTACCAGCTCATGCAGGCCATCGCCGACCGCAGCGGCGGTCGATGGACCCCGAGCCCCGGCGCGATCTACCCGGCGCTCAACCTCCTCGAGGACGAGGGGCTCGTGACCGTCGCTGCCGAGTCGGGCCGCAAGGTCGCCACCCTCACCGACGCCGGCCGGGCCCAGGTCACGGAGAACCGAGACGTGTGGCCCGACCCGTTCTCCGGGTTCGCCGAGACGAGGTCCGGACCCGACCTGCGGTCACTGCTCGAGCAGCTGCACGGCGCCACCCGCCAGGTCGGACGCGCGGGCACCACCGAGCAGGTTGCTGCAGCCGCGGAGATCCTGTCCACCGCGCGGCGGCAGATGTACCTGCTGCTCGCCGACGGACCGGAGACCGGCGAGGAGTGACCAGCTCACCGCGATCGACCGGGACGACCACGCGACGCACCCCGCGTCCTCCAGGACGCGGGGTGCGTCGCGCCCCGTCAGGCGTGAGTCGCGAGACGGAAGAGGAGCTCGCTGCTGCCGATGCGGATGCGGTCGCCGTCGGCGAGGCGGTGCCGGGTGACCTCGGCGTCGTCGACGCGCGTCCCGTTGCTCGACCCGAGGTCGACGAGCTCGTAGCCGTCTCGCACCGGGCGCAGCTCGGCATGGCGTCGTGACACCTTCGGGTCCGACAGCACGACCTCACACTCGGGGTGCCGCCCGAGAACACAGGTGCGCGATCCGAGCTCGATGGGCACACCGTTGGGCAAGGTGAGCGTCGCACCGCGAACGCCACGGTCGTCGTGCGTCATCGTCGTGGCTACGTCGACAGATCTGTGCCACACGTCCAGGGCGAGGTCCTGACGCAGGACCGCTCCGTGCAGCGTGCGCAGGGGGAGGCCAGGTTCGAGACCGAGCTCGTCACGCAGCAGCGCCGCCGTCCCCCGGTAGGTGGCCAGCGCGTCCGCCTGGCGACCTCCGCGATACAACGCCAGCATGAGCTGCCCGGCGAGGCGTTCGTCCAACGGATGGGCGGACAACGCCTCCTCGAGCTCCGGCGCCAGCGTCAGGTGTCGGCCGAGCTCGAGCTCGACGTCGTAGCACTCGTGTCGCAGCGCGCCCAGTCGGCGGTCGATCGGGACGAGCAGCGGAGCAAACGACGGGATGTCCGCGAGATCGGCCAGTGCCGGTCCGCGCCACAGCGACAGCCCGTATCGCAACAGGTGGGCCGCTGCCGTGAGATCACCTGCAGCACGGCGTTCGCGGGCCTCGGCCAGCACGTCCTGGACCTGCTGGAGGTCGAGCTCGCCAGCGTCGACGTGGAACCGATAGCCGGGACGCACCCACTCGAGGCGCTCGTCGTCGGGATGGTCGGGATCGCGCAGGATCTTTCGCAGTGTCGACACATACGCCTGCAGCGATCCGATCGAGCCCTCGCCGTCGCCGGAGCCCCACACATGCTCGACCACGCGCGACGCCGGCACGAGCTTCCCGGCGTCGAGCAGCAGAAGCCCGAGGACGCTCCGCTGCTTGGGCCCGCCGAGGGTGAGCGACTCGCCATCGCGCCGCACCTCGAGCGGGCCGAGCACGAGGAACTTCCAGCTGGTCACTGCTTGGACCCCACGCCGAGCGCCAGCGAGGTCCCAGCGGCGACGACTCTGCCGCGGGGCAGTGACTGCGCAACCACCCGACCCACGGCTGTCGTAGCGACCTGCTTGTACGTCGTCGACGCCAGCCCCAGCGCCCGCAGGGACGAGCGAGCCGGCGCGACACGGCGTCCCGTCACGTTGGGCACGGTCACGCGAGCCGTCGCCCAGACCGACACGGCTGTGCCGTTGGCGCTCCGTACCTGCCAACGGTAGGTGACGCCCGATGCCGGGGCCGGCACCGCTATGCGCGCGTTCAACCCACCCGTCGAGAGCGCTGCTGTCGTGACGCCGTTCTGCGGTCCACCGACGACGGTCCACCTCACGGAGTACGTCGTCGGCACCGGGCCGCTCGTCGGTGCCGCCCACGACAGCGTCAACGTCACTTGGCTCGGTACTCCCCCTGAGCTGGCAGTGACAGTCGGCGAGGCTGCCCGCACGGTGCGAGGCACCGCCGGGACCGGGTCGGGGGTCGGCGACGGATGCGGGGTGGTCGCGGGTGTCGCGGGGGTCGCGGGGGTCGCGGGTGTCGCCGACGGGCCAACGCGAACTGTGTGCTGCGAGGACGAGGCGGGTGCGGAGCTCGAGCGACCCGGGCTCGGAGTCGAGAGGTGCGACGCGGACGGGCTCGCTGTCGTCGCGCTGCTCGGGCTCGAGGACGGACGCGATGTCGAACCACCGGAGGACGGCGTCGGCGCGGCAGCCACCGAGGACCCGTCGGCGCTGTGGGACACGACGAGGCCGAGCGCCACGACGGCGGCTCCGGCGACCAGGGCCCATGCGTTGACCCGACGACGAGACCGAGGCTCGCCGGTCGCCGAGCCGGGCGCGCGGACGGTCGTCTCATCGGCCGTGGAGGAGTCCCATCCCGTGATCGTGTTGTCACCGGGGTACGCCGACGGGGTCTGCGACATCGCTTGCAGGAGAACGGGAACGGTCGCGGCCGCCATGCCGGGAAGCAGCAGCGGCGGAGTCGGCGCAACCAATCCCTCCGCAGCGAGGGCGTCGTGCAACGCCATGCCGAAAGCCTCCGCCGAGACAGGCCGATCGGCCGGGTCTTTCGCCATCCCGCACTCGATGGCCGTACAGATCGAGTCGGGCACCCCGGTGGGACGCAGGTCCGGCACGGGTGCGCTCGCGATCCTCGCCAGCAGGGGCACCATCGTCTCATCGGCCGCCGCCACGAACGCCGCGTGTCCAGCGAGCGCTGCGTACAACGTCGAGGCGAGCGAGTAGACATCCCCGGAGACACCGCCGCGCCCTCCCGCGACGACCTCCGGCGCCGCGTAGGCCAGCGTCAACGTGACCGAACCCGTCGACGTGCGAAATGCGCCCGGGACGGCGGCGATGCCGAAGTCGACCAGCTTGGGTGACCCGAGTCCGTCGAAGAGCACGTTCTCCGGTTTGACGTCTCGATGGGTGATGCCCGCGCGGTGCGCGGTCTCCAGGGCCCCCGACAGCGCCACGCCCCAGGTCGCTACCGACTGCCACGCCGAGGGGCCGGCCGTGACGGTGTCGGCCAGGGAGCCACCGGGCAACAGCTCCATCGCGAGGTAGCCCGAGCCGTCTGCAGTGAGACCGCAACCGAAGACCGTCGCGATGTTGGGATGACCGCCGAGGGCGGCGAGAGCCTGGCACTCACGGGCGAACCGGCCGAACGCCTCGGTGTCACCGCGGATGTCGCTGAGCACCTTCACCGCGACCGCACGACCGAGGTCGACCTGTCGTGCACGGTAGACGGTTCCGAACCCGCCGCGACCAAGCTCGGCGAGGTCGGCGAGGCCGGCGATCAGCGGTGCCACGGTCGGGAGCCCCCTCTCGGCTGTCGGACGTGCTCAGACTAGGCGGCACCGGGGAGCTGGCCGGGTGAGGCTCACCGCCGACAGGTCGGACCCCAGCAGCATCGAGGCCCGGATCGAAGGATCGCTTGGAGCCGGCTTAAGCCCCACTGTGACGTTTGTCGCATGAGGCGGACGGGGTGGGAGCGCCGGATTCGGGGCCGAACTCCGCCGGCGTCCTCGGTCGTCCCAGCGGCCTTAAGCGGACTCGAAGTGGGCCTTCAGCAGCCCGCCCGATGCTCCATGGGACCGGGTGGAGAACCGTCCGGCATCCTGAGAGGACTCGACCCATGATCGCCTCGACCCGCTTTCTGCGCCGGGCCGGTATCGGCGCCGGCCTCGTGCTGGCACTGGCCCTCCCTGCCACCGGCGTCGCGAACGCCACCACCGTCAGCTCCACCACCGCGCACGTCAGCGCCACGACGCGCCACGATGCAGTCGTCACTCTCAAGAAGTCCCTCGCCAAGGCGGCGCTGGACTACAACAAGGCTGTCGCCGGTGCCCAGCGGGCCTTCAGCCAGGACCCGACCGTGATCCTCGCCAAGTCCCAGCGCGCGACCATCGTCGGCACGTCGACCGACCCGGCCCTCATCCTCGCGGCCAACCAGGCGTATGCCGGCTCCGTCGCGGGCGCGGCGCAGACGCGCGCCGCGTCGATCGACGCGTCCCGCACCGCTCGTTTCGCGGCGGTCGACGCGGCGTGGGCGACCTACGACCTCGTGGTCAATCCTGCCAACGCCATTGCCCGCAACGCTTTCCGCGCGGCCATGCGCAGCGCCAACTACGAGCTGCGTACCCACGTGAGTGCCGCGCACGGGGTGTTCCGCCACTCGACGGCGGCTGCTCACGCGCAGCTGCGTGCGTCCATCAACGGTGCCATCGCGACGTACCAGGCCAGCGGCAAGACGCCTGCTGATCTCACGACCTTCAGCGCTGCGATCGCGACCGCTCGAGCGGCGTTCCAGCACGACGCCGCAGTGGTGGCCGCACGCACGGCGCGTCACACCGCGATCCACGCCTCATGGGTGAGCTACGGCAAGGCCGTGCGGGCCGCTCGCGTTGCGTTCCACAACGCGACGGGCCACTGGCCGCACGCGACCCGGATCGTGCTGCCCAAGATCTGACCGGCCCCGGCCGACCTGATCGACACCAGCACGGTGTCCGAGCGCGACCGCGGTCAGATGCACCGATGAACGCCGAGAGAGGCGGACGAGCTCCCCAGCTCGTCCGCCTCTCTCGGCAGAAGGCGATCCCGACCCCGATGGGGGAGTTGTCCCGGTATGCCGTTGCCGAGCATCAAGGCCACACCGACGCCCGGACCGTGGGAGCCTCGGGGGCGAGCTGTCGCCGACCGGGCGGCACGCAGCAGCGGGGGCGGACGACGTGTCGGAGACAGCCAACGGGGACAGGGTCCAGGCCTACGCTGAGGACGCCTTGGGACGCGACGACATGGTCGGTCTGCTGCAGCGGCTCACCCGACGTGAGGTGTCGGCCGCCGAGCTCCACGTCGCCGCGGCCGCCCGTGCGCGTGCGGTCAATGCGCACCTGAACGCCGTGACGACCTGGGTCGAGGTACCGGTGAGCATGGCGCCCGTCGCCGCTGACGCTCCACTGGGCGGCGTCCCGACGCTGATCAAGGACAACGAGGACCTTGCCGGCTTTCCCTCGTCGCACGGGTCCCGGGCCCTACCCGACCGCCCCGCCGAGTCGTCGTCGACCTGGGTGACCCAGTTCCTCCAGCTGGGAGTCACGCCCATCGCGAAGACGACGCTCTCGGAGTTCGGGCTGACCGCGAGCACGGAGACCATGCGGTTCGGGGCGACCCGCAATCCCTGGGACACCGGCCATTCGACCGGGGGGTCCAGCGGTGGCTCGGCCGCGCTCGTCGCCGCCGGCGTCGTACCGATCGCCCACGCGAACGACGGTGGCGGGTCGATCCGCATTCCGGCCTCGTGCTGCGGGCTCGTCGGGCTGAAGCCGTCGCGTGGGCGGCTGGTCGACCTGCCTCCGCGCATCCCGGTGAACCTGACCACACAGGGAGTGCTGACCCGAAGCGTGCGCGACACCGCTCGCTACCACGCCGAGGCGGAGAGGCTCCGCCGCGCCCCAGGGCTGCCGGAGATCGGCCTGGTCGAGGGAGCCTCCCCCACGCGCCTGCGCGTCGGGGTCGTCCTGACCGCTCCGATGGGTCTCCCGGTCAGCGAGGAGGTCACCGCAGCGGTCCGCGCGGCAGGCACGTTGTGCACCGACCTCGGGCACCACGTCGAGGAGATGACCTACCCGATCGACGAGCGGTTCGCGCCGGACTTCCTGCGCTACTGGGCCCTGCTCGCGTCGCTGCTGAAGAACCTCGGTCACCTCGAGTTCGGTGACGGCTTCGACGGCGCACTGACGGAGGTCTTCACCGGGGGCCTCAGCAACCTGGCGCGCGAGCAGGCAGTGCTCGTCCCGGGGTCGCTCCGGCGGCTCCGGCAACTGGCACGGGCGCACGAAGACGCCTTCGCGGACTACGACATCGTCCTGTCACCGGTCCTCGGGCACGCGCCGCCGCCCATCGGCCACCTCGGTCCCGAGGTCGAGTTCCGCACGCACCTGCTCCGTCTGCTCCGCTACGCCTCGTTCACGCCGGTCCAGAACGTGTCGGGCTCGCCTGCGATCTCCCTGCCCCTGGGCCGGTCCTCCACCGGGCTGCCCATCGGAGTGCAGGCGGCGGCGCCGTTCGGCCACGAACGCCGGCTGCTCGAGCTGGCGTACGAGTTCGAGGAGGCCGCGCCGTGGCCGATGCTCTGGTCGGCCTGACGTCGGCCCGGTCGAGCAGCGTCGCCCTAGTCGAGCAGCGTCGACGCGTCCTGCGGAGTGTCCACCGAGCACTCGACGAGGGCAGCCGCTGGGACGACGTCGAGAGCCGCGACGTTCGTGGCCCGCAGGACGACAGGCCCCTTGACCCCGGCGGCGTAGGACTGGAACCACCGTCCGGCGCACACGGCCCAGCGGTCACCCGGGACGAGGCCCGGAAACCCGTACTGAGGCATAGGAGTCACGAGGTCGTTGCCCGACTGGCGCTGATGGTCGAGGAACTCGGCGGTCACGACCGTGCATACCGTGTGCGAGCCGACGTCGTCGGGGCCGGTGTTGCAGTACCCATCGCGATAGAAGCCGGCCACCGGGTCGAGGCTGCACACCTCGAGCGGCTCCCCGTGGACGTTGAGCTGAGGATCCATGCCCACAGCCTAGGTGTGGACAAGGCCGCCGAGGCCACCCGAGGGCCGGCCCGACCGCTGTCGCGGCGGGAGTTCTCGTGGGGGTTCAGAGGGTGATCACGACCTTGCCACGGACCTTCCCGGCCTCGAGATGACGGATGGCGTCGGGGACCTGCGCGAGGGAGTAGGACCGTTCGATGACCGACGTGATTCTCCCGTCGGTGGCGAGCTTGGCAAGACGCTCGAGGCCGGAGTAGTGCTCCTTGTTCATCGCCATCGTGAGTCGCTGCCCGACGAACGGGGACAGCGCGGCCGCCTGGACCTGGCGGCCCATGCCCGGGCTCCAGGTGCTGCCGCTCTCCCCACCGAGGATGACGAGCGTCCCCTTCGGGGTGAGCGCGCGGCGCAGACGTGAGACCGACGACACCCCGCCGATGTCGAGGACGACGTCGTAGGTCTGCGAGCCGTCGGCGAAGTCCTCCGTGGCGTAGTCGATGACACGCTGGACGCCGAGCGAGGCGACCAGGTCGACCTTCGACGAGCTGCACACCCCGGTCACCTTCGCACCCAGCGCCACCGCGAGCTGGACTGCGTAGGTGCCGACACCGCCGGAGGCCCCGATGACGAGGACGCTCTGCCCTGCCTCCACCCGGGCGACGTCGAGAGCCTTCAGCGCCGTGAGCCCGGAGATGCCGATCGCCGCGGCCTGCTCGAACGTGAGGTTCGCCGGCTTGTGGGCGAGCTTGTCCTCGAGTGCGGTCGAGTACTCCGCGAACGAGCCCTTGGCGATGCCGAAGACCTCGTCGCCGACGGTGACACGTGTGACGTCCGCACCGATCGCGACCACGGTGCCCGCGACGTCCTGACCGACGACCCGCGTCTTGGGCGCGCGGAAGCCGAATCCCATGAGACGCATGAGGTACGGCTCCCCTGTCATCAGGTGCGCCGTCCCCCGGCTCACACCAGCCGCGTGGACCTGGAGAAGCACCTCGTCGGCGGCCTGCGTGGGCCGCTCGATGTCGCGGAGGTCGAGCACGTCGACCGAGCCGTAGGTGTCCTGGACGATCGCCTTCATAGTCATTCTCCTGCTGAAAGTGGTGGATGGTTCGGTCGCCAGTTACTTACGGCGTATGTTTACGTCGTAAGTTAACGCACCATGGCCGGGCGTGTCCAGCCACGGGCCTCACGTCGTGTGACTCGGCAGGCGCTGGCGTGAGGTCAGGCAGGGCGGCGGTGGGTGCCGCGTGCCCGCTTGGCCAGGTTGGCCCGGCGCGGATCGCGCAGGATCTGGGCGACGTGGTCGCGGATGAGCGGCTCGTAGATGGCGGTCATGGCGTTCTCCTGAGGTGTCGTGTGCTGCCGTGGGTGGCGGGGCGAGATCTGTTTCCTTGACAGTGCGGCCGCGGGACTCCTGGTCGCGCCGGTCAGATGGCCGGGTTGGCCAGTCCGACGTGACGCGGGTCCGGGCGAACTCAGACGGGAGGGGGTGCGTCAGACGGAGGCAGTGCGTCGAGCCGGATCAGGAGACGGCGGAGGCGACGACTCCACGTCGACGACGTCCAAGGCGTCCGACGCCAGTACGTCGAGGAGCTGGGCAGCAGAGCGGGTCGATGCGCTGCGCGACGACAGCCGGGCAGCGATCCGGTCTGCGAGCCGGCCGACGTCGTCCCCGACGAAGCCCAGCAGGGCAGATCCGCGGGTGTGCTGCCACGTCAATCCGAGGAAGCTGAGGCCCGCGACGTCGCTCCAACCGCGAGCGCGCGCAACCGTGCCATCCTTGGCGCACACACCGGGGATGTCGATCCAGCTGTGGTCAGGCGCGTAGCCGGTAGCCCAGACCACGGACGTGGGCTGGACCCGCGTCCCGTCCTGCAGGATGACGTCCCTGCCGATCGCTTGGACGGCTCGCCCACTCACCGCTACGCCGCGTCGAGGCAGGTCCTTGGCACGGGCGCCGACCACGAGGGCGCTTCGCTGCTTCATCCAGCGGCCGCGCCGCGTGGACGTGGGAGCGGTCATGACACCGAATCGGGTGAACCACCAGAACAGGTACCGACCGAGGATCCGCTGGGGCAGGTAGGACTGTTCTGAACCGATCGCGAGGACGACCTCATGGGTGGCGACGACGACGTGGCGGGCCATGATCTGGCCGTCGGTGGTGTCCGCCTCGAAGATGTCCTGCTGACGGCGGAGCCGCTCGACTCGGGTGTTCAGCCGGACCGGGATGGTGAACGCCGCGGCGTAGCTGCGCAGGTAGACGACGACGGCGATCCGGGCGAGCCGCCTGGGTGAGTTCATGGTGGTCTCTCTCGCGGGGAGTTCAGGTTCACCGGTATCGACTTACGGTGTACGTTCGCTGCCAGGAGGTCAGGATGTCCACGAAGTCCGGTCCGAGAGCCAAGCGTCGAGCGCCAGTGACTCGGGAGGCGGTGCTGCGCGCAGCGATCACCGTGGCCAACGAGGGTGGGCTCGAGGCGCTGACGATGCGCCGGCTTGGTCAGGAGCTCGGGGTCGAGGCGATGTCGCTGTACAACCACGTCGCCAACAAGGACGAGGTGCTCGACGGGATCGTCGACCTCGTCGTCGTCGACATCTCGGTGCCACCGGCGGGAACCCCGTGGAAGGCCGCAATGCGGGCACGAGCGATCTCCGCTCACGAGGTCCTGCTCGCCTACCCGTGGGCCTGCACTCTCCTCACGTCGCGCTACAACATCGGCCCGGGCATGACGCGCTACCTCAACGAGACGTTCGGCCGACTGCGCGAGGGTGGCTTCACCGTGACCGGCGCACTCGACGCGTGGAACACCCTCGACAGCCACCTGTACGGCTTCACCCTCCAGGAGCTCAACCTGCCCTTCGAGGTCGAGGAGTCGGCGCAGGTCTCGGCGGACTTCCTCCCCCAGCTCCGCGTCGACGAGTTCCCCTACGTCACCGAGGTGCTCGTCGAGGTCATGGCGTCGGGCCGCACCGAGGACTTCACCTTCGGTCTCGACCTGGTGCTTGACGGACTCGAGCGAACCCTCCGGCCGAAGCGACCACGCACCTGACCGATCGCCTCCCAGCGCAGTCAGGTGGGATGGTCAGACGACGTCGCAGCAGGTCCGCTGGGCCCTCACGACCACCCGTCGTCACACCCCTCACCGGTCTCGCGGCCGATCGGCATGACGGAGATGAGCGTGACGCCCAGGTCGCGGATCTTCATCAGGAGCCCGTGCAGCTCTGCCTGGTCGGAGACGGGGCCGGTCAGGCGTGTCGTGCCATCACTGTCGTGGGCCAGGGTGAGGTCGCCGAACCAGGCCGCCCAGTGGTCGTCGAGGTGTCCGTCGATCCGGATCGCGTAGCCGGCCGGCGTCGCTGCTCGCTGCGTCGGGGCCATCACGCGATCACCTTCGTCCTGGCCCTGGTGCCCCGGTATCCATCAGCCGGCCGACGGATCAGGAACTCCGCCACGGCGAGGTTGATGGCCCACCCCGCGCCCAGCATCAGATCGTTGACGAGTGGGCTCTTGCCGAAGATCGCGACACCCACGCCTTGGGTGAATGCCTGCGTACCCGCACCCAGGGCGAGCGCGTAGGCGCGAGTCATCCAGGCCAGGTGGGCTCTGACGTCACGGCGGCGGATCGCGCCGAATCCTAGGATGATGCACGCCGCCATGCCCGAACCGACCGCGAGCCGCACGACGTAGGCCAGCTCACCGGTGCCGGGCTGGCGGGCGTAGGACAGCGTGAGCCACAGCCCCGAGAACGCCACGACCAGACCGAGGCCGACGAGGACCCGTCCGGCCGCACGATGCCACCGCGGACGGCGTCGGCGCAGACCGGCGGAGAACTGGAAGGCGCCGAGAACGGCGTAGACCACGACGCAGACGATGTGGACGACGATGGGCAGCGGTGACGCCGATGCGCGGGCGTTGGTCGGCAGCAGGTGCGGACCGCCCGCCAGCTCGACGAGGCGCAGCGAGCCGGCGATCACCGGGATGAGCACCAGGGCGATCAAGGCGAACGGCACCCACCCGGTCTGACGTGTCGACCGGGTGGGGCGAGGCGCCGTCTGGACGGTCACGGGGCGCCGATGGAAGTGAGGTGCGAATCCACCGTGTCGGCTGCATGCGCAGCGTTCGTCGCGCCCTGCTCGCGCCAGAGGGACCAGCCCAGACCGATCAACGCGATTCCGTTGGGGATGGCGAAGAGCCGCTGGTTGACGTTCGGGAACAAGGGGATCGTCATCGTGGCCACAGCGGCGAGGGACAGCAGCGCGGCCGCCCAGCGGGCGAGGACGTTGGCGCGGAAGAGCGCGATACCGAAGATGAGGCCGCCGCCGAGGTAGGTGAGCCCGGAGACCGCGAAGAGAGGCTGCAGCGCGCCGATGTCACCGACGGCGTGACCGCCGGTGGCCGCGGTGAGGACGTCGTTGACGTAGGCCGGTGAGCCCTTGGCCAGCGCCGGGAGGACGACCGCGCCCATGATCTCGATGCTCATCAGGACGAGGTAGCCGGCTCCGAAGAGCAGGTAGCCGATCAGACCGAGCACCCCCATCTGCTTGACCTGGCGCAGGTACATGCCCGTGATGCCGACGAGCGCCAGCACGGCCATGGCGATCTTCATGCCTTCGCGGATCGTGTACTCGGTCGTGCTGGCGAAGGTCGCGTCGACGTGCGGGTGGTTGATCTGGACGGCGATGAACAGCGTGCCCGCGGCGATGGCGCTGAGGCCTGCCGCTCGGGTGAGTCCAGCGGTGGTGATGGTCATGTCGGCTCCTTGGTGCGAGGTCCAGGGCGGGCGCCTCGGGATCACGCTCAACGTAGGGACGGCGTGGGTGACCGTGCCTCACCCAACGATGTGACCGACGGGGTGATCTTCGCCCGAGCTGGTGGCTAGGTCAGCCCGAGCTCGCGCGCGCGCCGCACCGCTGCGCGACGGCTGGTGACGTCGAGCTTGGTGAAGATGCTCTTCGTGTGGGAGCGCAGCGTGTTGGGCGAGATGAACAGCTCGCGTGCCATCTCCGGGCCGGAGAGCTCGCTGGCCAGCAGTCGGAGCACCTGCAGCTCCCGCTCGCTCAACGCCACTGACGGCGAGGACGCCTGACCCCTGGTCGGACCGGCCGTCTCGGCGCCCCGCTGGACGCCGACGGCGAGCAGTCGTCGCGCCTGGTCACGAGTGGGATCGAGCGTCGCAGCGGTGGCCAGGAGCGCGGTCATGGGTTGGCCCTCGTCCAGGAAGAGTCGGACGTAGCCACCGGGCTCCGGGGCCTGTGCCCAGGCGCGGGCAAGGAGTTCCAACGCCTGCGACCGTTCCCCCTGCGCGTCACGCACCAGGGCCCGGAGCATCCGGATCTCCAGCAGGCTGCCGGCCCGCCCCGAGGACTCGGCGGCGTCGGCCAGGCGATCCAGAATCGCGTCGGCCCGGTCGAGAACGCCGGGCTCAGGGTGTTCCCGGTGCTGGGCGAGGACGAGGCGGACGAGCGTGAGGTGGTCGAACTCGCGCAGGTAAGTCACCTCGTCGGTGAGCGACACGCCTCGTGCGCCCGCCCAGTCGACGGCGTCCGACAGCATCCCCTGCCCGATCCGGATCCGCGCCTTCATGGCCTCGATCGGCCGGACGTCGGGGAAGAAGCCGGATCGGTAGAGCCGCTCCGCCTGCTCCAGCAGCACGACGGCGGCCTGCGGGTCGTCCTCGGCGGCGGCTACCCGGCTCATGGCCACGAACCACCGGTAGCCGCTCTCCCCCATCGACGCCCGCTCGCCGAACGCTGCGGCGATCTCGAGGTGACGGCGTGCGCTCTCGATTTCTCCGAGCTCGCAGTCGACCTCGCTGAGGCCTGTGTGCAGGTCCGCTGTGGCGCGCGCCACGGCGTCGCCCAGCGGCTCGGCCCGTTGCAGCGCGACGTCGTACAGGGCCACGGCCCGACTGGGACGACCTGCAGCGAGCCACATGTCGCCGAGGACCAGCGAGCTGCTGAGCTCGTCGACGAGAGCTCCGGCGTCGCGCAGGCTCACCACTGCCTCGGTGAACGTCGACAGCGCGGTCGACACGTCACCCTGCGACCACGCGGCAAGTCCGAGGAAGCCGGCCGCACCACCGCGCGCCAGGTGGTCGGTAGGGCTGGCAACCTCGAGCGCGTGACGCGCGTGCTCGACAGTGCCCGCCAGATCGCCCCGCGCCTGCGCGAGCGAGGCACGGTAGAGCGCGATGGTCGACGGCAGACTGCGCAGCTCGTCGGTCTGGGCCCATCGCGCCGGTGCCCCATCGGCGTCAGCAGCGGCCAGCGCGCGTTCTGCGTCGTCGAACCGGGGCTCCACCTCGTCGAGGTCACCGGAGACCATGAGCATGTAGCCGGAGAACACACTGAGCACCGGGCTGCTGCGAATGGTGTCGTCGGGAAGCTGCCTGAGCCAGCCGAGCAGCGTCGCCTCCTGCCGGTTGCGTCGCAGGGCAGGCGCGGCCTGCTCCATGAGGTGCGCGGCTCGCTCGAACTCTTGGGCGGCCAGTGCGTGACGGACCGCCTCCGTCACCAGATCGCGGCTCTCGTACCACTGGCTCGCGTGCTGGTGCAGCTGGGGGACGAGGTCCGGATCCTCGGCTAGCAGACGCACGCGGAGGACGTCGGCGAACAGGTGGTGGTAGCGGTACCACTCGCGCCGATCGTCGAGCGCCACGAGGAACAGGTTGGCGCGCTCGAGGTCGGCGAGCATGTCGGCCCCGTCGGCGCGGCCGGTGACGGCGTCGCAGAGCGAGCCGGTGAGCCGGTCGAGAACAGCAGTCCGTAGCAGGAACCGGCGCACCGGCTCGGGCTGGTGCTCGAGGACCTCCTCGACCAGGTAGTCGACGATGTAGCGGTCGTTGCCGGCGAAGCCCGCGATGAAGTCGGCGACGTTGTCGCGTCCCTGCATCGAGAGGGCGGCCAGCTGGAGCGCGGCTATCCACCCCTCGGTGCGCCCTTCGAGCGCCACGACGTCGTCGACAGCGAGGTGCAACCCGATGACTTCGTTGAGGTAGCTCGTCGCCTCGTCGAGCGTGAACCGGAGATCCGCTGCCCGAACCTCGACGAGCTCGCCGCGAGCCCGCATCCGAGCGAGTGGCAGGAGGGGGTCGACGCGCGTGCTGATGACCACGCGAACCTGCGGCGGAAGGTGGTCGAGCAGGAAGACCATGCCGGCGCGGATGCCCTCCCCGTCGACCTGGTGGTAGTCATCGAGCACCAGCCAGACGTCGTGCGTCAAGGCGCTGAGGTCGTTGAGCAGCGGGGTCAGGGCCGCGCCGTCGACCGGCTGCGCGGACTGCAGCAGCGGCAGTGCACTCGCACCGACGCCGGGTGCGACCCGCTGCAGCGCACTGACGACGTAGATCCAGAAGGAGCCCTGGCTGTCGGCCTGTTCGAGTGACAGCCAGGCGACGGAGGCTTCGCCGGTCGCGGCGCTCGTCAGCCAGTCGGCCAGCAACGTGGTCTTGCCGAACCCCGCCGGCGCCGAGACGAGCGTCAGCCTCGCGCCGGTCCCGCCGCTGAGACGGTCACTGAGCCGTGGCCGCGCCACCACCCCGCGCCGCAGCGACGGGACGTAGAACTTGGTCTCGACCAGAGGGCTCGTCACAGGAGCTACATCATGGACTGCGGCCGTGCCCGAGGACAGGAGCGCGGTACCGCCGCGTCCCTCAGACCTGGGGCAGGGCGGCGAAGTCTCTCCTGACCTGGCGGTACCACCCCAGGCCGGAGATCGGATTCCGCCTGTCCGGCGACCGTATGGCCGTGGCCTCGGCGGGTGCTTCTCCGATCCTGCTCGCCCGTCATCAGGATGAGCCGGGCGACGGCGCACTCCCTGCGGACGTGACCCTGGGCAGTGGCGCCCGAAGAGTGACGACGCCGTCCTCGACGTTCCGTGACCAGACGAGCCGGGTCGAGTCGAGCACCCGGAGCATCTCGTTGTTCTGTGCCAGCACGGTGCCGACGACCTCCTCGAAGCCGAGCCGCTCCGCCAGTACCACCATGTGCCGGACGAGCTGGGTGCCGATGCCGCGTCGCTGGTAGGCGTCCTCGACGATCACGGCAATCTCTGCCGTGTGGCCGTCCGTCGGTGAGTCCGGGAACACGTGCCCCAGGCCCACGATGGCGCCCTCCTCGCTCATGGCGACGAGGGTTGCGCCCCGGTGCCCGCCGGTCAGGCGGCGGAGAGTGACGTCACGCCACTGCCCGACGGCGGTGAGGTAGCGCCGGTAGAGCGTCTGCTCGGAGCACCGCCCGTGCATCTCGGCGACTGCCACGGCGTCCTCGGGGCGGGCGAGGCGGATCCAGATGGTTCCGCCGGCGTTCATCGGCTCGACCCAGCCGAGAGCTTCCGCTTCGCCGGCCATGCTGGCCATCGCCGCTGCCAGACGCAGGAGCGCCGACGCTCGGGTCTTCTCGGCGCGGGCAAAGGGCGCCCAGTTTCGGTGCAGGACCACGTGCCGGTTGGCGGTCCACTGCAGCCGAAGGACGTCTGCCGCGTCGTCCTCTCCCTGCGTGGCGTCGATCACCTCGAACCGGTCGGCCTCAACGAGTGTCGCGGCGGCGAGCGGGGCCGAGCCGGGGTTGGTGACCAGCTCGGTGGCTCCGTCGAGCACCCGGGTCGGCAGGTCGCCGCCATCCTCGAGCGACCCCGCCATCACATAGCCGCTGTGTCCGACGGTCATGGCTGCCGCCAGGAGCGTCTCGGCGCCGACCTTGTCAGGAGCCATCAGCGCCAGGTCGATCGTGCGACTGCCGTGCCCGGAGTCCAGCACGTAGGCGGCGACCACATGGACGTGGAGCGTGCTCAGGGCGCTCAGCAGAAGGGACAGGCCGCCGGGCCGGTCCGGGATGTCGATGCGCAACCGCCACGGCGTCTGCGCCTCGTGGTCGGCGGACAGAAGGAATCCCACGGGTGCGAAGGCTGCGCCGATACGCGCCATCAGCGCGTTCCAGCTGGCCTGCGTGGGCCGGCTCTCCGCCACGGGGTCGATGACCGCGAGACCCGCTGACAGTGCCAGGGCAAAATGGACGAAGGCATCGTCGTCGATCCGGTCGTCGATGCCGCCGGCGCGCCGCGTCTGTTCGGTGACCTTCTTCAGGTTCGCCTTCCGCTTCCGGAGGCGGTCCCGCTCCAGCACACGAACGTCCTCATCGCTGTGGGACCTGGTGAGCGCTTCGAGCTCGACGACGTTCCAGCTGCGCTCGGGCGTCGCGAAGGTGTCACCTGCCACTTGGATCAGTACGGAGACCGGGGGTGCAGCGTCCGGATCGGCCGCCGCTGCGGCGATGCGAGCGGCGGACTCGGACGGCGGTCTCGTAGCCAGCACTTCGGCGAAGAGCTGCGCGCGGCTGCCAGTCAGCTGGCGGACCATTCGGGGCGTCACGCCGGCCCGCTCGGCCACCATGCGCACCTTGGTGCCGCCATAGCCGTTCTCCGCGAACAGGTCCGCTGCCACCTCGACGATCCGCTGCCTCAGGTCGTCGTCGGTCACCGAGTCCTCCTCGACCGGGCGACGAGACTCTGACGCCCACAGGTTGGTCCACAACTGCCTCGTGGCACATCCGACACCCACCCGGATGAGCAGCACCACCCTAGGCGTGACGGCCCTCGATGGCGGCTCCCCGAGGCGCCCCACCCGACGCCTCACCAAGCGTCGGTGCCGTTGACCGCCTAGTGTCGAAGCGTTGGTCCCTGCTGCCGACCGTTCATTGTTGCGCCTGGGACCTGGAGGCGTGATGAGCGCAACGACCATCGGAACTTCGAATCCCTCCAGCTACCCGACGCCGGCGGCGTCGGTAGGTCGGCTGTTCAACGACCGGGTTGCCGCCACTCCGTTCGCTGAGGCCTTCCGGCACCCCGTGCCCGGCGGCTGGGAGTCCGTGACGTGGGCGCAGGCCGCCGAGACGGTCTGGACCGTGGCCGCCGGGTTGCTCGCTCTGGGGATCGGGCCGCAGGAGCGCGTGGCGATCGCCTCCTCGACCCGCATCGAGTGGCTGTACGCCGACCTCGCTGTCATGTGCGCCGGGGCGGCGACGACGTCGATCTATCCCTCGACCGGGGTGACGGACACCGGGTACATCCTCACCGACAGCGGAACACGGCTCGTCTTCGCCGAGGACGACGTCCAGATCGCCAAGCTCCGCGCGCTCCGGGACCACCTGCCCGACGTGATCCGGGTGGTCACCTTCGACGGCGAGGCGGACGGGGAGTGGGTGCTCGGCTTGGCCGATCTCCAGGCTCTTGGCGCTCACCATCTCCTCGAGCACCCCAGCGCGGTCGACGAGGCGGTGGCCGCCGTCCGGCCCGAGCACCTCGCAACCCTGATGTACACCTCGGGGACCACCGGTCGCCCCAAGGGTGTGGAGCTGCCGCACCGGTGCTGGACCTACGTCGGAGCCGGCGCCGAGGCCATCGGCATCCTCTCCATCGACGACCTGCAGTTCCTGTGGCTCCCGTTGTCGCACTCGTTCGGCAAGATGCTCGAGGCGGTACAGCTCCAGATCGGTTTCCCCACCGCCGTCGACGGACGGATGGACAAGATCGTCGAGAACCTGGCGACGGTCCGACCGACTTTCATGGCCGGCCCTCCGCGAATCTTCGAGAAGGTCCACTCCAGCGTCGTCCAGAAGATGCAGGAAACCGGTGGCGCCAAGCTCCGGCTCTTCGGCTGGGCCTTCCACGTCGGGCACCGGGTGTCAGAAGCCCGACTGGCCGGCAGGCAGCTCGGCTGGGCGTTGGGGGCACAACACGCCCTCGCCGACCGGCTGGTGCTCACGAAGGTGCGCGACCGGCTCGGCGGACGGATCCGCTTCCTGGTCTCGGGCAGCGCCGCCCTGTCGCCGGACGTCGCGACGTGGTTCCACAGCGCCGGCCTCCTGGTGCTCGAGGGCTACGGGCTCACCGAGACCAGCGCCGCGGCCTGCCTCGTGCGCCCCCGCGACCCGGCGTTCGGCGTCGTCGGCCCGCCGCTGATCGGGACGGAGGTCAGCATCGCCCCGGACGGGGAGATCCTGGTGCGGGGTCCCGGCGTGATGTCCGGCTACCACGACCTGCCCGAGGCGACGGCCGAAGCGCTGAGCGTCGACGGGTGGTTCGCCTCGGGGGACATCGGCGAGATCGACTCGACCGGGCGGCTGCGGATCACCGATCGCAAGAAGGATCTGATGAAGACCTCCGGCGGAAAGTACATCGCCCCGCAGACCATCGAGGTCATGTTCCGCGCGGTCTGCCCCCTCGCGAGCCAGATGCTGGTGCACGCAGACCGACGCAACTACGCCACGGCGCTGATCACCCTTGACCCTGATGCGCTCGCCCAGTGGGCCCGCGCCCAGGGCCTCCCGGAGACCGACTACGCGATGCTCGCAGCTGACCCCACGGTGCGCAGCTACGTGGAGTCCAGCATCGCGGAGATCAACGTCCGACTCAATCGCTGGGAGACCATCAAGGACTTCCGAATCCTCGACCACGACCTGTCGGTGGAGGCCGACGAGCTCACGCCGAGCCTGAAGGTCAAGCGCAAGGTCGTGGAGGGCAAGTACCAGGAACTCCTCGACTCGATGTACGCCAGGTAGGCATCGAACAGCGAGCCGACGCCGTCACATCGGTGGCACGTCAGAACGCCCGCCGGGGCGGCCTGACCGCGGTGCCCGAGCTAGTGGGTGGTGCTTCTCAACTGCGGCAGTTCGGGCATTCCCTCGGTGCTACCCCGGTCGATCCAGTGGGGCAGCAGGTGGGCGGAGAGGATTTCGTCGGTCACCATGGCAGCGGCGCCATAGATCCCGCCCAGGTCACCGAGCTCGGATCGCGGGATGCGCAGGTCGCGCGTGGCCAGCGGGAGCGACCGGGTGTAGATGCTCTGGCGGATGGAGGCCAGGAAGGTGTCGCCGGCGTTGGTGACCCCTCCGCCCACGATCACGAGAGACGGATTATAGAAGTTGACCATGGCCGCGATCGTCTGGCCGACAAGTCGGCCAGCATGGTCGAGGATCTCACTGGCCGCTCGATCTCCGTGGTTGGCAGCCTGCGAGACGTCAGCCGACGTGATCGCGTGATTGTCCTTGAGAAGCCCGGCCAGGAAGGGGCTCGCGCCCGCCCTCGCGGCCTCGTCACCTTGCCGTGCGATGGCGTGACCGCCGGCGAGCGCCTCGAGACAGCCCAGCTTGCCGCATCGGCAGACCTGGTTCGTGTCCTCTGCCACCAGCACGTGCCCTATGTCCCCGGCGGCGCCTTGTGCTCCTCGGTGGATGTGGCCGTGGCTGATGAGCCCCGCACCGATTCCGGTGCCTATCTTGACGAAGATGGCGTCCTGGACGTTGACCGCGAGGCCGCGACTCAACTCGCCCATCGCAAGGATGTTGACGTCGTTGTCGACCCACGTCGGCGCATTGAACCGGCTCGACAGCCGCATGCGGACGGGATAGCGGTCCCACCCGGGCATGATCGGCGGAGAGGTGGGGGAACCCGTCGCGAACTCCACGGGGCCGGGAAGGCCGATGCCGATCCCCCAGATCCGAAGGGCTGGATGGTTGGCCGACAGCGTGTCGAAGATGCGTTCCACCACGGCGAGTACGGCCTCAGGTCCGGCCGCGATGTCGATGTCCTCGTGCCGTTGTTCGACGATGTCGCCGGCGAAGTTGGTGATCGCCGCGTTCATAGCAGTAGCGCCAAGTCCGGCGACCAGGTACGCGCCGCGGCCGGAGTTGAACTCCAGACTCCGCGACGGCCGACCGCCGGTCGCCTGGTCCGTGTCACCTTCGGTGACGAGGCCGACGTCCATCAACGCGCCCACCCGTTGGGCCACCACCGTGCGACCGAGTCCCGTCGAGCGCGCGAGCGCGGGTCGGCTGTTGGCTCGCCTTGCACGGATGAGTCGGAGGATCGGGACCAACTGATCCGACGCCGTCGCGCCTAACCCTGCCACCGCTCCTCCTTCGCTTCGCCGGAACCGCAGCCTGAAGCAGGCACCGATCGGCACCGGATCTCGACACCACGGCGTTATCACTTTGCAATGCAACGCTCTTAAGAGTGTACGTCCTGCGGTTGCCTTTAGCCTAGTTCATACATAAGACTGTCGGTGAGCGACTAAAGACCGAAGGAGGCGACGCCGTGGAGACGGACCGACGGCCTTGGTCATCTGATGTGGGATCCGGTGCGCCTCTGCTGGAGATGACCGGGATCGTGAAGCTCTTCCCCGGCGTCAAGGCCCTTGACGGGGTCGACCTGGACGTCGTCCCGGGAGAGGTGCACTGCCTGCTGGGTCAGAACGGCGCCGGCAAGTCCACCCTCATCAAGGTGCTGTCGGGCGCGCATCAGCCCGACGAAGGAACCATCCACTGGAACGGCGAACTGGTTCGCCTGACGACGCCGATGGCTGCCATGCGTCTCGGCGTCGCGACGATCTACCAGGAGCTCGACCTCGTCAACGACCTCACGGTCGCGGAGAACATCTCGCTCGGCCACGAGCCCAGTCGGTTCGGCTTCGAGCGGCGCCGCGAGGAGCGTGCGTCGGCGAGCGCCCTGCTTGAACGACTCGGCCATCGGGAGATCAAGCCCGGCATGGTCGTCGGAACCTTGGCCGCTGCTGGTCAACAGATCGTCAGCATGGCGCGCGCTCTGTCGCGCGACGTGAAGCTCATGATCATGGACGAACCATCCGCCGTCCTCGACCAAGGCGAGGTAGCCCGCCTGTTCCAGGTCATCCGCGATCTGACCGCACACGGTGTGGCAGTCATCTACATCTCTCACCGGCTTGAGGAGATCCGAGGCATCGGAGACCGAGTCACGGTGCTCAAGGACGGCCGCACCGTAGCCACTGGACTACCGGCGAAGACGACTCCCACTACCGAGGTCATCCGGCTCATGACCGGGCGCAGCATCGAGTACGCCTTCCCGCCGCGGCGCCAGTCACCCTTCGAGGTCGAGCCAGTCCTTGACGTGCACGGCATCTCGAGATCGCGGGAGTTCGAGGACGTCTCCTTCAGCGTGCGCCCGGGAGAGATCGTGGGGATCGCGGGTCTCGTCGGGTCGGGTCGGTCTGAGATCCTCGAGACCGTCTTCGGGGCTCGTCGATTCGAGTCCGGCTCCGTGAGCATCGACGGCCAGCAGATCCGTGCCGGATCGGTACCCGCCGCGGTGTCGGCAGGCGTCGGCCTGTGCCCCGAGGAGCGCAAGAGCCAGGCCCTCCTGCTCGACCAGACAGTGACAAGCAACATCACGCTCGCCTCGCTGGGCCGCTTCGCGGTCGGTCCGTTCCTGCAACGGCGGGGCGAGTCGACGGCAGCCAAGGAGCAGATCGCGACGCTCGATCTGCGGCCCGCCAACCCCGAGCGCGATGCTCGCACTCTGTCGGGCGGGAACCAGCAGAAGGTCGTCCTCGCGCGCTGGCTGCTCAAGGGCTGCCGCGTCCTGCTTCTCGACGAGCCGACCCGAGGAGTGGATGTGGGCGCACGCAGCGAGCTGTACGGGCTGATCCGAGAGCTGGCCGATTCAGGAGTGGCCCTCGTGCTGGTCAGCAGTGAGATACCCGAGGTGCTCGGACTGTCCGATCGGGTGCTGGTGCTACGTGATGGCCGAGTCGTCCATGACGGCCCCGCCGAGGAGATCGAGGAGTCCGACGTCCTCGGGCTTGTCATGGAGGGAAGTCCGCGATGAGCGATCCGACGACAACTCCGGCGACGCTGGATCCGGTTCCGACGTCCCCGGACGACGCAGCCGAGGATGTGTCCCGACTCCGGCGGCTGTTCAGTGGATCCGTCGGTCGCAACCTGGGGCTCGTGCTGGCCCTCTTGGTGCTGATCGTCGTGGGCGTCATCACCGGCGGCGAAAGATTCGCCAGCACCGCCAATGTCTTGACCATCCTTCGCCTCGCCTCGGTCATCGGTGTCGTCAGCGTCGGGATGACCTTCGTGATCATCGGCGGCGGCATCGACCTGTCGGTGGGGGCAAACGTCGCACTCGCCTCTGTCTGGGCCACCACCGTCGCGACCCAGACGCTGGCCAACGACGTCCATTGGATCGTGATGGTCCTCACCGCGGTGATGGTCGCGACGGGCGTCGGCGCGGTCAACGGACTCATGGTGGCCTACGGGAAGATAGCCCCGTTCATCGCCACGCTCGCCATGCTCGCTGCGGCGCGCGGTCTCGCGGAGATCATCGCCGATCGCAAGACCCAGATCATCAACGTCCAGTCGTTCCTCGACGTCTTCAGCGGGGACGTCTTCGGAGTGCCCGTCCTCGTCATCATCTTCGCTCTCGTGGCAACCGTCGGTTGGGTGCTCCTGAACAGGACCACCTTCGGGCGACGGACCTTCGCCGTCGGCGGCAATGCCGAGGCCGCGCGTCTCGCCGGCATCCGGGTGAATCGCCACACGCTGTGGCTCTACACGCTTCTCGGCACCTCGTGCGGGATCGCCGCCGTGATGATCATGGCTCGCACGACCACGGGCAGCTCGACGCACGGCATGCTCTATGAGCTCGATGCCATCGCCGCCGTTGTCATCGGCGGCACCCTGCTCACCGGTGGCCGCGGCACGATCGTCGGAACCGTTCTGGGCGTGATCATCTTCACGATGCTCAGCAACATCTTCACCCTCAACAACTTGTCGATCTCAGCTCAGGCCATTGCCAAGGGGCTGATCATCGTCGTCGCCGTTCTGCTGCAGCAGCGCATCGCCGACCGCAGCAGGGCAGTCACGTGACCGGGCGAAGCAGGAGTCGTGCCACGGAGCCATCCCGGCACGGGCAATCCATCGCTTGGGACAACCGCAACGAGCACCAATCCGGTCCTCCTCCTGGAGCGGCGGGAACACACAGAAAGAGGAAGCCATGAGAACACGGAGCACCAAACTCGTCACTCTCGGCGTGATGGTCGCGGCGAGCGCACTGATCGCCGGCTGCACGAGCAACAGCGCGACCACTGCGACGAGCTCCACGGCAGGCGGCACCGCGGCTGCTTCGTCCCCGGGGGCCAGCACCGCAACCGGCAAGACGATGAAGATCGGCTTCTCTGCTCCTGCGGCCGATCACGGTTGGATGGGTGCCATCACCAAGGCCGCGCAGGCTGAGGCCGCGAAGCACTCTGACGTCCAGCTGGTCATGGCCGAGGGCACGAACGACGTCAACCTCCAGATCAGTCAGATCGAGACCTTCATCAACGACAAGGTCGACGCGATCGTCATGCTCCCCTTCGACGGCGCAGCCCTGACCGCCGTCGCCACCAAGGCGATGAAGGCCGGGATCCCGGTCATCAACGTCGACCGGGAGTTCAGCAGCCCGTTCGCCGCACGCTCGACGGTCCTGGGCGACAACTACGGGATGGGCGTCTCCGCAGGCACGTACATGTGCGAGAAGTTCGGCAGCAACCCGAAGGCGATCATCGCTGAGATCGCGGGCATCGACTCGCTCCCGCTGACGCAGGATCGCAGCAAGGGCTTCGCCGACGCCCTCGCCAAGTGCGGACTGAAGGTGTCGAACCGCGTAGCCGCTGAGTTCACGGTCGAGTCCGGTGAGAAGGCAGCGTCCAACCTGCTTCAGGCTGCTCCGAAGATCGACGGCCTCTGGAACCACGATGACGACCAGGGCGTCGGCGTCATGGCCGCGATCAAGAACGCCGGTCGCTCCGAGTTCGTCATGGTCGGCGGCGCAGGCAGCGCCAACGTCATGCGCGACATCAAGGCCGACAACACCCCGCTCAAGGCCACGGTCATCTACCCGTCGACCCAGGGTGCCGATGGCATCGACCTCGCACGAATGATCGTTCAGGGCAGGGCCCTCGGAGACCTCGTCGAGATCGAGGCACCTCGCAAGGTCATGCTGTACGCGCCGGTCGTGACGAAGGACAACGTCGACCAGTACCTGCCGACGGCGTTCGAGTCCTGAGCCCATACGCGGTGGGGGCGTGCGTGGTGCACGTCCCCACCGAAACCCATCGGCAAGAGGAATCATGATGATTTCCAGGCACGATCCATCCCTTCGGGTCGGGATGGTCGGGTATTCGTTCATGGGCGTCGCGCACTCGCAAGCGTGGCGCAACGCCCCCAGCTTCTTCGAGCTCCCGCTGCGGCCCGAGCTCACGGCCATCTGCGGACGCAACGGCGAAGCCGCGCAGCACGTGGCCGATCGCTTCGGCTGGCAGTCCGTGGAGACTGATTGGAAGGTCCTGCTCGCGCGGCCGGACGTCGACCTCATCGACATCTGCACACCTGGCAACACTCACGCCGAGATGGCCATCGAGGCGCTCCAGGCCGGGAAGCATGTGCTGTGCGAGAAGCCGTTGGCCAATACCGTCGCCGAGGCGGAAGCCATGACCGCCGCCGCCGCGACCGCAGCTGACCAAGGCGTCCGGTCGATGGTGGGGTTCACCTACCGCCGGGTGCCGGCCCTCAGCCTGTCCCAGCGGCTGGTGGCTCAAGGCCGGATCGGGACGATCCGCAATGTACGCGCTCAGTATCTGCAGGACTGGATCGTCGATCCCCAGGCCCCGCTGTTCTGGCGCCTGCGTCGCGAGGTCGCCGGATCGGGAGCCTTGGGAGACATAGGTGCCCACATCATCGACCTCGTTCAGTACATCACCGGGGAAGCACTGACCGGGGTCAGTGCCCTGACCGCAACGTTCATCAAGGAGCGTCCGCTGCCGCAGAGTGCGAGCGGGCTCTCAGGGTCGGCCGGGACCGAGATGGGCGAGGTCACCGTGGACGACGCAGTCGTCTTCATCTCGCGCCTCAGTGGTGGGGCTCTCGCGACGTTCGAAGCGACCCGGTTCGCGACCGGGCGCAAGAACGCCATCCGCATCGAGATCAACGGATCCGAGGGCAGTATCGCGTTCGACTTCGAGGACATGAACCTGCTGTGGTTCTACGACAACAACGACGACCCGGAGACCGCCGGATTCCGACGGATCATCGTCACCGAGTCGGTACACCCCTACGTGGGTGCTTGGTGGCCGCCGGGACACCTCATCGGCTACGAGCACGGATTCACCCACCAGGTCGTCGACCTTGTGGGCGACATCGCCGCGGAGCGCAATCCGTCACCGTCGTTCGCCGACGGGCTGAGGGTCCAGCGGATCCTTGAGGCGGTGGAGTCCAGCGCCGCCTCTGGCGGTACGTGGGTGGACACGCCCATCTAGGCGAGGGCTCGACCGCGTGCACCGAATCCGACGACCGAACTGACCTGACACTGGTACTGCTAGAGAGAGGCCTTGGAGATGTCACGACCATTCACGCTGTTCACCGGGCAGTGGGCCGACCTCCCATTCGAGGAGGTCGCAAGACTGGCGTCCGGCTGGGGCTATGACGGCCTCGAGATCGCCTGTTGGGGAGACCATCTCGACCCGTGGCGCGGTGCCGAGGACGATGCCTACATCAAGGAACGGCTCGACATCCTCGAGAAGTACAACCTGGGGGTGTGGGCGATCTCCAATCACCTCAAGGGCCAGGCCGTCTGCGACGATCCGATCGACGATCGCCACAAGGACATCGTCGGCTCACGGGTGTGGGGCGACGGCAACCCCGAAGGCGTGCGACAGCGGGCGGCCGAGGAGATGAAGATGACGGCCCGCACGGCGCGCCGGCTTGGTGTCGACACTGTGATCGGCTTCACCGGATCGTCGGTGTGGAAGTACGTGGCTATGTTCCCGCCTGTCACCCAGGAGATGGTCGACGCGGGCTACCGCGATTTCGCCGATCGTTGGAATCCGATCCTCGACGTGTTCGATGAGGTCGGCGTGCGCTTCGCTCACGAGGTGCACCCGTCCGAGATCGCGTATGACTACTGGACGACGGTGCGGACGCTCGACGCCATCGGCCACCGTCCGACCTTCGGGCTCAACTGGGATCCGAGCCACTTCGTCTGGCAGGACCTCGACCCGGTCGGCTTCCTCTGGGACTTCCGCGAGCTGATCCTCCACGTTGACTGCAAGGACGCCAAGCGCCAGGTAGGCAATGGGCGAAATGGCCGCCTAGGTTCCCACCTGCCCTGGGCGGACCCGCGTCGAGGCTGGGACTTCGTGTCCACCGGACGGGGCGACGTGCCGTGGGAAGCGTGCTTCCGCATGCTGAACACGATCGGCTACGAAGGCCCGATCTCGGTGGAGTGGGAGGACGCCGGGATGGATCGTCTCATCGGGGCGCCCGAAGCGCTGGAGTTCGTCCGGCGGAACGCGTTCGCGGCACCGACGGCAGCATTCGACGCGGCCTTCAGCTCGGGAGGTTGATCAGGAGACTCACGGTGCGGCCGCGGCCGGGGTCCATCGTGGCGGCACCTCAGTTCCGGCGTGCTTCCTCCACGCCTCGCAGAGTCCGCCACTGCGAGGCGTGCTGCCAGCTGCCGTACCGGTCGAGCTGCACATCAGTCTCAGCACGACGACGACCCACCTCGCGAGCCTGATGCAGAAGCTCGGCGCGCGGAACCGGGTCGAGATCGCGCTGTGGGCCTTTGAGACCAGGCGCCTCACGGTCTGAACCGATCGGGTTACCCGGTCACTCCGGAGATCGAGTGAACCGGACCCAGGTCCACGACTCGGGGACGTGCGTGTCGTTGACCCCTTGAGCGTTGGCCGCGTACCCGAGGCCGATGGTGCGGCCCGGCTCGCGGGTCTTCAGCTGCTGGAAACGACCGAAGAACATCCCCCACACGTCGCCCGACCGAGGAGGCAGCGGCCGTCCATCAGCGAGATCGACCAGTCCTGACCACGGAATCCGAACGTGCGCGGTCCAGCCTTCGTCCACGTGCGACTCGTCGTTGAGTCGACCGTTCACGCTCACGTCCACGGTCAGCCCCGGAAGGTCGTAGTCGAGAAATGCCCACCTCGTACCACGCGGGTGAGCGCCGGCCCAGAACGTCGTCCGGTCGTGCGGATGGTCGCCGGCGAACGAGTGCACCGTGGGCCGATGCACGTTGAAACGCGGCACGTCCCACCGGCCACCGGGCACGTAGGCGTCGCGCCAGACGAAGAGCACCTCATAGACAGTCCCCAGCGCATTGAACTCGAGCTCGTAGTATGCGTCTCGTCCATCGATGAGGAGTTCGAGGTCGTTCTCGAAGAACAACAGGCTGTCTCGAACAGTGCTCTCAGCAGCGACGAACGGCTCCTGTGCGCGGTATCCGACGTGAAGTGCCTCGTCGTCCCACAGGACCGTCGCCCAGGTACCCCACGGCGCCGGATGTCCGTCACCGATGTCCACGAATCGTGGTGAACGCGGCGCCGAGCTCCACGCAGGATTGCTCAACTGTGCGTCGGGACCCGTGAGGCCATCGACCCGATACGCCTCGAGCCAGGCGCCGGGCTCGCCGTAGTCGTGGACCTCGCTCGTGCCGTCCACAGCGCCCACGGCACTCATCCTCACTGCAGTCGATCACGAACGTTCGTATTCGGCTCGGTCGGATGCGCACCGTACCAAGGTCGAGATGGTCCGCGAGAGCTGGGCGCGGCCACGCCGGAGCCGGGGGTGCCGGCCCGCGATCGTGACGGATAATGGTGCGAGTTGCGGGCTCTGGCGGGGGATCTGTCCCATCTCCGGTTCGTGCGGCACCGATCCACTTCTGCGTCGAAGGGTCACGATGAGCACCAGTTCGCGCGCGGCAGCGACGGACCTGAGCCGACCTCGCGATGCGACGGGCGACCGGGGCCACCTGGTGCCCGGCAACATGACCATGCGGCACCGCAACACCGCGATCCTTTCTGTGACCGCCGTCGATGCGCCGATCGTCGCGACGTCGGCGTCGTTCGACGAGCGGCTCGCCGAGACCTACGCGCGGACCGGCGTGCGTCCGGGGATGCTCTCCGAGGTCGCGGGTATCCTCGAGCGTCGCTGGTGGCCGACCGACGTGACGTTCGCCGACGCTGCGGCGATGGCCGGAGCGAAGGCGATCGCTGCCTCGGGCCTCGACCCCCAGAACATCGGCCTGCTCATCGACTCCTCGGTCTGCCGCGACCACCTCGAGCCCAGCAAGGCCGTGGCCGTCCACCACCAGCTGGGCCTGTCGACCGGCTGCCTCGCCTTCGACCTGTCCAACGCCTGCCTGGGGTTCGTCAACGCCATGCAGCTCGCAGCGACGATGATCGATGGCGGCCAGATCGACTACGCCCTCGTCGTCGACGGCGAGGGAAGCCGCGGTATCCAGGAGCTCACGCTCGGGCGCCTCTCCGGTCCCGATGCCACCGCCGAGGACCTCGCGGCGCAGTTCGCCTCGCTCACCCTCGGCTCCGGCGGTGCCGCGATGGTGCTCGGCCGGGCCGACCACCACCCCGAGGGTCATCGCCTCGTCGGCGGCGCCAGCCGAACCGCCACCGAGCACCACGAGCTGTGCGTCGGGACGCTCGAGCACATGCACACCGACTCCCGCGCGTTGTTCGCCGCAGGTCTTCAGCTATCGATCGACCTCTGGCGGGAGGCCGAAACCGAGTTCGACTGGACTGACATGGACCGCTACATCTCCCACCAGGTCTCGAAGGTGCACATGGCTGCGATCTGTCGGGCACTCGGCATCGATCCGGCGCTGGCACCGAGCACGTTCCCGAACCGCGGGAACATCGGTCCGGCCGCCGTCCCCAGCACCCTGGCCATGGAGGCCGACACCCTCCATCCCGGCCAGCGCGTGCTGCTCATGGGGATCGGTTCCGGGCTCAGCGCCTGCGCGCTCGAGATCGCCTGGTGAGCACCGGTAGGAGTGCGCGATCCGGATCGAGTGATTCCCCGGCATCACTCGCGCCACAAGGACTTCCAGGACTCGATCCCGGATGGTCCCGGGTCATCGAGGTCGTCGACGCCGATGGCGTGAACCGCGGGTTCCATGTCTTGGACAGCCACGCGGCCACCGACGCCGGGACGACGGTCACAGGCACGTTGCTGTGCGTGCACGGCAACCCCACCTGGTCCTATCTGTGGCGCGCGCTGGTCGCGTCGCCGCCGCGGGGCTGGCGGGTGGTGGCCGTCGACCAGCTCGGGATGGGCTGGTCGGAGCGCATCGGCGAGGTGCGGCGCCTCGCCCAGCGCATCGACGACCTGAGCCGGCTGGTCGACGCCCTCGGGGTCGACGGACCCGTGGTCACCGTGGCGCACGACTGGGGCGGTCCAGTCTCGCTGGGCTGGGCGCTGGCACATCGCGACCAGCTCGTCGGCGTCGTGCTGGCGAACACCGCCGTCCATCAGCCGCTGGGATCACCGGCGCCCGCCCTGATTCGAATCGCCCGCACGCCTGCGCTGCTGCGTGCGGTCTGCGAGCGATCCTCGACCTTCGTGCGCGCTACGACCGCCGTGTCACGACCCCGCCCGCCGGCCGCGGTGCGCGACGCCTTCGCCGCCCCCTACGCCACCGCTGACCGTCGACGCGCCGTCGCCGACTTCGTCGCCGACATCCCGCTCGAAGACGACCACCCGTCCATGCCCACTCTGGCTGGGATCGCCTCCGGTGTCAGCGATCTCGACGTCCCTGTGCTGCTCGCCTGGGGGCCGGCGGACCCTGTCTTCTCAGACCTCTACCTCAGAGACTTCCTCGAGCGCATCCCGCACGCCGACGTCCACCGCTACGAGGGCGCGTCCCATCTGGTCACCGAGGACGCTCCCACGTTCTTCACTGACGTCTGCGCCTGGGTCGAGCAGCTGTCAACACGCGTCGACGTCACCCCCGTATCGACGAACGCACCCGACCCGGACCGTCGGTGGATGGGAGCCGCCCTCGCCGAGCGTGCCGCCGATCCGGCCACGGCGAACGAGGTCGCCGTCGCCGAGCTCGGACCGTCCGGCCGGCGGATCACCTGGCGCCGCCTCGCGGCGGTCGTCGACGACCTCGCTGTCGGGCTGCTCGACGCCGGAGTGCTCCCCGGTGACCGCGTCGCCCTCCTCGTGCCACCCGGTGCGGATCTCACCGCCGCCGTCTACGCCTGCTGGCGGATCGGCGCGGTCATCGTGGTCGCCGACTCCGGGCTCGGGCCGCGCGGCCTCGCGCGGGCCCTGCGCGGCGCCTGGCCACGCCACCTCATCGCCGTCGACCGCGGCCTCGTGGCGGCGCGGGCTCTGCGGATCGGCGGGCGGCGCTTCGCCGCCGGGCCGATGTCGCCCATCCTGGCCCGACTACGTGGAGCCGAGTGCACACTCGCGGCACTCGCGGGTCGTGGCCGGGGCCTGGACCGGTCACTCCCAGCCCCGCCTGGACCGGACGACGAGGCTGCTGTCGTGTTCACCTCGGGCGCCACCGGCCCCGCGAAGGGTGTCGTCTACCGCCACCGCCAGGTGGAGGCTAACCGCGACGCCCTGGTCGCCCTGTACTCGCTCACGACCGCCGACCGGCTGGTCGCCGCTTTCGCGCCGTTCGCCCTCTACGGCCCCGCGATGGGGATGGCGTCGGCCGTGCCCGACATCGACGTCACCAAGCCCGGGGAGCTCGACGCGATCCGGCTCGCCGATGCCGTGCGTGCGGTGCGGGCCACGCTTGTCTGGGCGTCACCCGCGTCCCTGCAGAACGTTGTCGAGACAGCGGGCGCCCTCGACGCCACGCAGCGCGGCGACCTCTCCACCGTGCGTCTGCTCATGAGCGCCGGCGCACCCGTCCCGGCGCAGCTGCTACGCGACATGCTCGCGCTGATGACGTCGGCCGAGGCACACACGCCGTACGGAATGACCGAGGTACTGCCCGTCGCCGACATCGACCTGGCCGGACTCGACGCAGCAGGCGCAGGCGCAGGCACAGGAATCTGCGTCGGCCGCCCCGTGCCCGGCGCCGTGGTGAGCATCAGCCGGCTCGACGGCTCCGGCGCAGCCACCGGCGCGCCGACCGACGAACCCGGCGTGACAGGCGAGATCCTCGTGAGCGCGCCCTGGGCGAAGGACGGCTACGACCGGTTGTGGGCCACGGAGTCGCGCGCCTCACGGGACCGTGGCCGGCACCGCACCGGCGATGTCGGTCACCTCGATGACGAGGGCCGGCTGTGGGTGCAGGGCCGGCTGGCCCACGTGGTGACGACCCCGGCGGGCCCGGTGACCCCGGTAGGTGTCGAGCAGCGCGTCCTCGCCCTGCCGGGTGTCCGGGCTGCGGCGTGCGTCGGTGTCGGCCCGGCGGGGGCCCAGGTCGTGGCGATCATCGTCGTGCCGGACCCGACGCCGTCCCGTGGCGGCCTCCTCGCCGGACCGGCGTTGGCGTCGCAGGTCCGCGACGTGACTGGCGTGCCGGTGGCAGCGGTGCTCGTCCGCAAGGAGCTGCCGGTAGACGTGCGGCACAACTCCAAGATCGACCGTGCCGAGCTCGCGCGCTGGGCCACCGAGCGGCTGTCCTGACGATGCGCGTCCTGGTCACGGGGGCCTCGGGCCTGCTCGGAGGCGCTGTGGCCCGTTCCCTCGCGCAGCGGGGCGACGACGTCGTCCTCATGCAGCGCCGACCCAGCGGCCTGGACCTGCCCGAGCGGCTCGGTGACCTGCGCGACCCGGCCGCGGTCCGGTCGGCCGTGCGCGGCATGGACGGCGTGATCCACCTCGCAGCGAAGGTCAACGTCGTAGGAGCCTGGGCGGACTACGTCGCGGCCAACGTCGACGGCACGCGCACCCTGCTCGACGCGGCGCGCGCCGCCGGGGTCGGGCGCTTCGTCCAGGTGTCCTCGCCATCGGTCGCCCACACCGGCCGATCGCTGGTGGCCGCCTCTGCGGGACCGGCAGACCCGGCCTCCGCACGCGGTCCGTACAGCCGGAGCAAGGCGATGGCCGAACAGCTCGCCCTCTCCGCCCACGGCCCGGGGTTCGCGGTCATCGCGGTCCGCCCGCACCTGGTGTGGGGCCCGGGCGACACCCAGCTCGTCGCGCGCATCGTCGAGCGCGGCCGGTCCCGGCGGCTCGCCGTCGTCGGCCGCGGCACGGCACTCATCGACACGACGTACGTCGACAACGCCGCCGACGCCCTCGTGGCGGCGCTCGACGCAGCCGATACAGCGGGTGGTGCGCCCTACGTCGTGTCCAACGGGGAGCCGCGCCCCGTGGCGGAGATCCTCGCCGCGATCTGCGCCGCGGCCGGTGTCCCCGGACCTCGCTTCGCCGTGCCGTTCCCGGTGGCCTGGGCCGCGGGCGCCGCGGTCGACCGGGTGTGGGCGCGGCGCGGTCGCGAGACAGACCCACCGATAACCCGGTTCCTGGCCGAGCAGCTCGCGACGGCGCACTGGTTCGACCAGAGGCACACCCGGCAAGCACTGCGCTGGACACCCCGCGTCACCCTTGACCAAGGCTTCGCGCGCCTTGCCGCCGCCTATCAGTCATGAGTTGCACCGATGGCCTTCGATGACGGGGCCGTCAGATCAGCTCCCGCACGAGCCTGCCGGTGGAGGTCTGTGGATCGGTCCCGAACCGGTCGAAGAGTGCGGGAAGCTCGTCGGCGGGCAGTGGGCGGGAGTACAGGTAACCCTGGGCCAAGTCGCAGCCGATGGCCCTGAGCCGTTCGGCGGTCGAGGCCATCTCGACGCCCTCGGCGACGGCGATCATCTGGAACTCATGGGCGAGGTCGGTGATCACCCGGACGAGGACCTCGTTGCCGTTGTCCATGTCGACGATGAACGACTGGTCGATCTTGAGAGTGTCGATGGGCAGGTCGCGCAGTTGACTGATCGAGGTGTTGCCGATGCCGAAGTCGTCGAGGGCGATCGTGGACCCCATGGCCGCGATCCTGCGCAGGGTCAGGGCGGCCCGTTCCGGGTCCTGGACGATCGCGGACTCGGTGATTTCGAACTCCAGCAGATAGGCCGGAACGTCGTAGCGCTCGAGCAGCGCAGCGATCTTCGTGTCGAGGTCGGGCTCGGAGAGGTTGAGCGCGGAGAGGTTGAGCGCGACCACGACCTCCCAGCCGTCGACGCGCCACTGCTGGATCTGCGAGAGGACCAGCTCGAAGACCTTGTGGGTGAGGTGGTGCACGAGACCCGTCCGCTCGGCCAGGGGGACGAAGTCGCTGGGCGGGACGTTTCCGCGGGTGGGGTGGCGCCAGCGGAGCAGCGCCTCGAGCCCAACGATCTCGCCGGAGTTGAGATCGATCTTCGGCTGGTAGTGCATGCTCAGCTGGTCGTCCGCGCCGAGGGCCTGACGCAGGTCGCCGAGCATGACGAGCTTGGCCGTCGAGCTCGAGTCGCCCTCCGAGTCATAGACGCTGAGGCCGATGCGTCCAGCCTTCGCCACATACATGGCGACGTCGGCGTGCTTCATGAGGGTCTGGATGTCGTCTGCGTGGTCGGGGAGGACGGCGAGACCCACTGATGCCTCCACGTGCAGCACGAGACCGTCGACGTGGTAAGGCTCAGCGAACTGCTCAAGGATTCGCTGCCCGAACATCACTCCGTCATCGACGCTGCGCACCGTCGTCAGGAGCACAGCGAACTCGTCGCCGCCGAGGCGCGCGACTGTGTCGGTCGAGCGAACGATCCCGTTGAGTCTGCAGGCGACCTGCTGCAGCAGCTGGTCGCCGCGGTCGTGGCCGAGGGAGTCGTTGATCTCCTTGAAGCGATCGAGGTCGAGGATCAGGAGACCGACGAGTGCTCGGTTGACGCGGGCCTGCTCGGTGGCCACCTCGAGACGCTGGGAGAGCAGCCGCCGGTTTGGCAGACCGGTCAAGGGGTCCAGCAGCGCCAGCCTCGCGTTCTCCGAGGCGGATGCGCGCAGTACCCGGCTCGCCTTGCGCACGGTCCGGAACAGCAGCAGCCAGACCGCGAGGAGCCCGAGGGCGACAAGGATGCTGACGCGACGCACTGCTTCCGTGGTGGCCTTCGAGGTCGGTGCGAAGTCCAGCACGACCTCCGCGACGGCGACTGGCCTAGCCTGCGCGCCGCGGACATGGATCGGGACGTACACGTCCAGCACGGTCTCGACCGTGGAGACGACCGAAGCCGGGGACGTGGGCCCGACGGCCGCGGCCGGATCGACCTGGGTCACCAGCTCCGAGGTGGCCTCGTTGTGCCCGAGGGCCCGGTCGAGCCGCACCGTGTCGGGAAACGCCGAAGCAGTACCGTTGGTGTCGAAGAGCGGGCGTCCGGACCGGCCGAAGATCCGGACCTCGACGAGGTTGTGATCGGACATGAGGTTGCCTGCGAAGCCGGACACCGTCCTGGCCGAGAATTGCTCGGTCGTCCACTCCGTGACCGAGACCCGGTCACTGATGCCCGCGTTCACGTAGGCGGCCGCCGTCCGCTGCGCGTCGTCGAGCGCCTGCTGGCGCATGAGCTGCCCGACTGACGTCACCAGCGACACACCGAGCGCGCTCATCGCGACGAGGCTCACCAGGGCGAACGTCGTCGTCAATGTCCTCCGTCGGCGTCTCATCCGGTGTGCCCCCTCGTGCTGGTCCCTGTGACTCTCTGCTGCCTCATCGACCGGTTTGGCAGGTCGCTGAACCGGTGTCACCAGTGGTTGGCGACCCAGAGCGAGGAGACCTCGCTACCGGAGAGTGCGCGGCCCTCCCAGATCGCAACCTCGTCCTGGCGCACGTTGGCCTGGTTCCGTGCGGTGGGGATCAAGGTGGCGATGTTCTGCTCCCACCCGGCCCGCCAGTAGCCGACGTACACCGGCGCCAAGCCGATGCTCGGCGCGGACGCCACCCGTACGCCGTCCACGTAGAGCGCCGCGGACGTGCCCGACAGGGTGGCCACCACGAGGTGCGCCGTGCCGTTGGCCACGGTGGCCGGACTGGTGATGAGGAGGTGGCCGGTGGTGACGGCCAGGTGGAAGACCACCCGCCCACTCCGGTCGAGCAGCAGCGCCCGGTCCTGCTGGGTCGAGCCCCCGACCGACGAGCTCCCGAACCCCACGATCCGTCCACCGGTCAACGCCGTCGTACGGATCCAGGTGGCGATCGTCAGCGTGGTTGGTGCGACCGCGGCCGTGGAGGTGGTGACGAAGCCGACAGAGGTCGCCGCTCCAGGCTGGCGCATGGCGTAGGTCGTGTCGCACGAGACGAGACCGATGGTGGCGGTGCCGAACGTGAGGCCGGTGCCCACGACGCTGCCGGTGTTGGCGTGCCCGCTTGCATCAGCGACGGTCGCCGTGCCGGTGAGGTTGGCGAAGCGCCACCAGAGCGTCGGGGAGTACGCGGCTGTCATGAGCTGCGTTGCATAGGGTGCGCCGCCCGCACAGGCTGCGCGCGTGCTGGTGGTCACCGTCGCGACTCCGGCCGAGGTCAGCCGGGCCGACGTCGTGCCCAGGGTGGAGCTGAGCGCGACGAGCGCGACCAGTCCGGCTCCGACCGTCAGCCGAACCAGGCCGCCACGCTCACGCGAACGTGGGCTCATCGGAATCCTCCGTGACCTCGTCCGCAGTCGACGCCGGCACCATCTGGGGGAACCGGCCGAGAAGCCGTCGCGCCACGTCGGCCGGAGTCACCGAGCTCCGCGAGAACAGCTCGGCGGCAGCCAGCACCAGGAGCGGCGGCGCGAACAGGACCAGGCGGCCGATGCCCGAGTGCGCCCAGGCCAGGGCGAACCCCCAGCTCGGGTACACCTGGTGGACGATGCCCCGCACCGACGTCGAGGGGGTGAGGTTGGGGTCCGCGACCCTGTTCGCGTCACCCCTGGTGCGCACGTACGGGTCCTTGATGGGGCGACCGGCGCCGTCGACCATCGGATGTCCGGCGTTGTCCTCACGCGTCACCAGGGCCAAGGCCACGATGCGGTGGGTGACGAGCGTGCCCGACTTGGGCGGGTAGAACGTCACGATCTGGCCCAGCCGCAGCTGGGAGGCGTTCGTGACCTGCCGGATGACGACGGCGTCGCCGGCCTCGATCTCGGGCGACATGGACCCGCTCGTGACGACGAGCAGCTGGTCTCCCGTGAGCTGAAACCAGAGCGGCACCGCGTACGACGCAAGGATCAGGGCGACGAAGGCGCCCATGACGGTCAGGAACACCAGGCGGGCCCACCCACGACGCATCTCATGCAGGAGCGTGATCGGGCGCGTCTTCCACGACGGGAGCACAACCGGCTCGCTCGTCACGGCAGTCATGTCGTCACCTTCTCCGGGTACTGGTCGTCGTCGACGAGTCCTGCCCGTCCCCCCGCCGATGGCGGGGCGACGGGCAGGGCCGACATCAGTTGTTCTTGGTCTGCTCGGCGTCGAACGTGAGCTGAACCGTGGCCGACGCCGACGCGAACGTGGACGTCGTGGCGGTCGGCAGGTCGATGGCGACGCAGAGCGCGTCCGCCGGCGCGGCGGCCGCGAGGACGCGATCACCTGGGTCGCTCCCTGTCACGTTGCTTCCGACCACCGGCGACGAGCTCGTCCCGATCGCGAGGTTCGAGACCAGGGCCGTGCCGCCGCCGACCGTACCGACCGCGCACTGAGCGTTGCTCACACCGGAGAAGACGGTGTAGCGAAGGACCGTCGAGAGGTTCTTGGTCTCGGCGCTCGTGAGCCCGGTGATCGCGTATCGAAGGTCCAACGAACCCGTGTTCGTGATGTTGACCGAACGGTAGACGGTGTCACCGGGGGCCATGTTGGCCGCCGGTGCCAGCGTGGCGGTCGCAAACCCGTTGGCCTGGATGGCCACGTTCCCGGAGGCCGTGCTGACCGATGCGTTCGCACTGTCCGCGAACAGCGCGCCCGTGGTGAGCTGACCGATCCCGACACACGCCAGACCCACGATCCCCACCGTCGCGAACAGACGACGGCGCCGTTCGCGATCCGCGGGAGCGGGTCGCCGAAAGGACTCCATCTCATCTAGGAGCTCGTCCATCACATACCTGCACCCTCCACGTGGCCTCCTCTGCTAGGACGCCCGACGGTAGGAGCATCGGCCGAGGCGAGCCGACCTTGAGATTCGGACGTCGTCTGGCCCGGGGCCACCTGATTGGGCGTCTGTCGACGCCGTCACCACGGACACTGACGGGGGATGCTCCCTCGGAACAACTCCACATCACGGTCCGGGGTCGAACCGCCTGCCGAGAGCGGGGCCAGCTCGGCTACGTCGAGGGACCAGCCAACAGCGAACGCCTGACTCCTCCAGGGGACGAGGAAGAGGGATTGACTCCCGCCTCCTCCTGAAGCGTTTCCGCAGGTCAGAGTCCTAACAGGGGTGGAGGTGGCGGGAATCGAGCTCGTCGGAACCACCTGGACCCGTCGGACCTCGGTGGTTGCGGGCACAACTCATCGGGTTCCGTCGGGACCGACCGGGTCCTATCGGGTCCGGCTGTTGACGCTGTCAACAGCGACATCGGCGGGCAAGGTCCCCACCGGCTCGAGCCACCTCCTGTCTCGATCTAGTGGTCCAGGTGCACCGCGTCAGCGATCCGAGTCGGCGATGTCGGGCCGTGTGATGCTTCGCGGCCTGAGAGCAAGCGCCCGAGTGTGGGTCGCGATCTCGTCGAGTGACGCCACCCACACGTCGGAGCAGTCGGTCACATGGGTCATGAGCTGGTCGAGCGCAGCAGCGCGCGACGGCCGGCCGGACAGGAACGGGTGGTTCGTGAGCACCCAGCAGCCACCGATCGCGCGCAATGCCTCGAACTCCGCCTGCCAGAGCTCGCGTGCCTTCGCCGGTGTCTCGATGAGTCCGCTGCCGGTGACGTCGGGGACGAAGCAGTACTGCTCCCAGTCGTCGAGCGCCCACTGGATGGGGATCTCCACGATCGAGCGCTGCCCGTCGACGTCGAGCTCGTAGGGCACGTCGGCGTCCATCAGGCTCGAGTCATAGAGGAAGCCTCGGTCGGCGAGCAGGCCCGGGCTGCGCCATGACAGGTCCCACATAGGGGCGCGGTATCCCGTGGGCCTGACGCCGGCGACCTCCTCCAGCGCGTCGAGCCCGCGGTCGAGGTTGTCGGCCTCCTCGGCCGCGGTCACACCGGTGGGCTGCTCGTGGAGGTAGCCGTGGTGGGCGACCTCGTGCCCCGCGGCGACGATGTCGCGCACGACGCCGGGGTAACGGTGCGCGGTGTAGCCGGGGACGAAGAACGTCGACCGGATGCGGTGGCTCTCGAGGAGGCCAAGCAAGCGGGGGACGCCCACGAGTGGGCCGTACGCCTGGTGGCTCATGACGCTCATGCGATCAGCGTTCTCAGGTGCGCCCCAGAGCAGAGCCGACTCGGCATCCACGTCGAAGGTGAAAGCCGCCGCGGACGAGTAGCCCTCAGGCCAGGTCACCGGGGCCGCGGGCTCGATCACGACGATGCCTGGTCGGACATGATGCTGACCAGCTCGTAGGCGAGGTTCGCCGCGGCAACGGCGGTGATCTCGGCGTGGTCGTAAGCCGGTGACACCTCGACAATGTCGGCACCGACGAGATTCAGGTCGCTCATCCCCCGGAGAACCCCGAGGAGTTCGCGGCTGGTCATGCCGCCGGCTTCGGGGGTGCCGGTCGCCGGGGCGAACGCCGGGTCGAGCACGTCGATGTCGATGGAGACGTAGACCGGGGAGTCCTGCACGCGGTCGAGCACGCGCTCGAGGATACCGGCGACGCCGAGCCGGTCGAAGTCTCGGCAGTGCACGATCGTGAAGCCGAGCCGCTCGTCGTCGATGAGGTCCTCGCGGTCATAGAGCGACCCGCGGATCCCCACGTGCGCGGAGCGGCCCTTGACGATGAGACCCTCCTCCGAGGCCCGACGGAAAGGGGTGCCGTGCGTGTACGGGGCGTCGAAGTAGGTGTCCCACGTGTCGAGGTGCGCGTCGAAGTGCACGAGAGCCAGCGGCCCGTGCTCTGCGTGCAGAGCCCGGAGGACCGGGAGAGCGATCGTGTGGTCCCCGCCGAGGCACACAACCCGGCGCCCGTCGGCGACTAGTGCGGCGATGCCCTGCTGGATCTCAGAGAGTCCCTGTTCGATGTCGAAGGGGTTGCAGGCGATATCCCCGGCGTCCACCACCTGGGACTGCTGGAACGGCGACACGTCGAGGGCGGGGTTGTACGGCCGCAGCAGCCGCGAGGCCTGCCGGATCGCTGACGGGCCGAACCGCGCACCGGGGCGGTAGGTAACGCCGGAGTCGAAGGGGACCCCGACCACGGCCACGTCGAACGTGTCGACGTCCTCGGCACGTGGAAGGCGCGCGAAGGTGGTGAGCCCGGCATACCGGGGCACGCGCATGCCGTCGACCTGTCCGACCGTGCCGTCGTCGTAGCGGACGTGGTGCTCGACCACAGTTCTCAGCTCCCTCGTCGTGGTCCCGCCGCGATCCGGCGGGGTTGGTGCTGTGCTCAGACGCGGCTGCGTGTCGTTCCGCCGTTGACCTGGACGATCTGCCCGACCATCGCGCTCAGTCGGAAGTCGCAGAGCATGGAGACCGCTGCGGAGATCTCCTCGGGTCGTCCGATGCGGCGCACCGGGATGTCGGCGGCGTACCGCTGGTGGATCTCCGCGAGGCTCACGCCGGCGGCTTCGGCGTCCACGAGCAGCTGCGGGGTGTCCGTGACGCCGGGTGCCAGGCCGTTGACGATGATTCCCTCTGGCGCGAGCTCGCGACCGAGCGTCTTGACCAGTGCGATGAGGCCCGCCTTGGACGCGGCGTACGCCGTCGCCTCGGGCCAGCCGATGACGCCCCACTCGCTGGAGATGACGACGACACGGCCGCCGCGTGTCTCGCGCATCACCGGGACGGCCTCGCGTACGAGGTGGAAGGTGCCGGACAGGTTGGTGTCGATCACGCGCCACCAGTCGTCGGGGTCGTGGTCGAGCAGTCGGCCCATCGTCATGTAGGCGTGGTTGGCGACGACGATGTCGAGGCGGCCCGTTCGGTCGCGGACCTCATGGATCAGGCCGGCGATCGCGACGGGGTCGCTCATGTCGGCGGGTGCGGCGATCCCGCCGATCTCGGCCGCCACCGCATCGAGCGCGGGTGAGGCAGTCCGGTCGTTGACGACGACCAAGGCTCCGTCGGCGGCCAGGCGTCGGGCGTGCGAGGCGCCCATGCCTTGCGCGGCGCCGCTCACCAGGGCGACCCGGCTCGTCAGAGAGCTGCGTGCCACTCAGATCACCGCCCCGGCGTTGACGTTGAGGATCTCGCCGACGCAGAACCCGCCCTCGTCGACGAGGTAGGCCACGCACAGCGCAACCTCCTCTGGGTTCACGAGGCGGCCGAGTGGGAGGGTCGCGAGGTAGTCCGGTGCCCGCCAGGGCGAGTCGGCGGGCAGCAGCGGGGTGTCGGTCGGTCCGGGTGCGACGGCGTTCACGCGCACTCCCTGCGCGGCGACCTCGGTGGCGAGGCTGCGGACGACTCCGATGATCGCGCCCTTCGCGGCGGCGTAGTGGGCGTCCTCGGCGCCGCCGCCGACGGCGAGCTCGCTGGTGATGGCGACGATCGACCCGGTGCCCTTCTCAAGCATCCCGGGTAGGACCGCGCGCGAGAGGTTGACGAGCCCGCCGAGGTGGACTCGAAGCATGCGGGTCCACCGGTCGGTGGTGATCTCCGTCAGGGGAAGCATCTCGTAGTAGCCGGCGACCGAGACGGCCGCGCTGATCGGTCCGAGCGCGGCTTCGGCGTCGCGGACCGCGGCGACCATCGCGCCGGCGTCGGTGACGTCGACCTGGGCCGACCAGGCGCAGTCCGGTGACGGCGAGAGGTCGAACCCGGCGACGGCGTACCCGCGGCTCGTGAGCTCCCGTGCAACAGCGGCGCCGATTCCGCTGGCCGATCCGGTGACCACCGCACGGGGGATCGCGATGGTCACCGGGTTCGAGGTCGCTGTCATGCGCTCGGCGTGCGTTGGTCGGCCAGCTCGTCCTCAAGCTCTTCCTCGTCGATGAGCTCGACGGCCACGATCCGGGAGCGCACGCTGAAGAAGATCAAGAAGCCGACGGCCCCGAGAACTGCGACGGCGATCCAGACCGACCAGTCCAGGAAGCGTTCGGCGTTGACCGCGCGGGGCCAGGAGATGTTGAGGAATTCGAACGTGGCCCAGACGACGGCCAGGATCGTGACGAGCAGCGACCCGCGGCCGAGCGTGAACGGACCGGGTCGCCACGTGCCACGCAGTTGCACCACGAGAGCACCCACCAGCGGGAACAGGAAGGCGAGGAAGAAGCCACCGGTAGTGAAGTTGACCATGAGCAGGTAGATGTTGGGCGAGAGGTTGCTCAGTAGGAACAGCGCCGTGCCGATCACCGTCGTCACAAGAATCGCCACGGTCGGCTCCTTCTGCGCCTTGCTCAGGCGTGTCAGCGCACGAGCCGCCGGTAGCGCGCCGTCCCGGGCGTAGGCCCAGATCACCCGCGATGCCGAGGTCTGCAGGGCCAGGAAGCTGGCGAGGAAGCCGATCACGAACAGCACCTCGACCGGCTTCGCGATGCCGTCACCGAGTGCTGCGGTGAGGGTCGAGTAGACCGGGTCTACGACGTGGTTCGGGTCGGTCGCAGCCGACGTCACCGCTGACATGTCCGGGATCGCGAGGATGATCGCCAGACTCGAGTAGATGACCACCACGGCGATGAAGCACAACGAGAAGATGATCGCCTTGGGGAGGTTACGTCGCGGCTCGTGAACCTCCTCGGCGATGGCGCCCGCGCTCTCGAAGCCGACGAAGGACCAGCCGATGAACGCGACTGCGACCAGGAACGGGCCCGACAGCGACAGATAGTCCCCGCCCGTTCCCGACCCGAGACCGTCGGTGAGAGCGCTCAGGGGCTGGTTGCGGTGGAACAGCAGCAGCCAGGTGCCCAGGCCGAGGGACCCGATGACCTCGGCGGCGATGCTCGCGGTCATGAAGATCTTGAGGGCCTGCCGCCCGATCAGGTTGAGTCCCGTGCCGCCGAGCAGGATCGCGAAGGCGATCCACGCGCGCTGGGTTCCTGTCGGCGCCTCGAGTCCGAAGATGTTGGCCATGAAGCCGGCCGCACCGAGCGCCACCGTGGCCATGGCGATCACGAGGGTCCACATGTACGCCCAGCCGGCGAACCACCCGTAACCGGTTCCGATCAGGCGACGGGACCACTGGTAGATCGACCCTTCGATGGGCCAGCGCGAGACCAGCTGAGCGAACACGAACGCAACGAGGAGCTGCCCGCCGAAGACGAGGAAGAACCCGAACCAGAACGTGGGACCTGCCGTCGATATGGCCAGTCCGAAAATGCCATACAGCGCCACGATCGGGGAGATGAACGCGAAGGCGAACGCGAACGACGACCAGAGCGAGAACTCGCGCTTGAGCGTGTGCTCCGCGGTCGTCGTCAGGGGCTCGTGGGACATCTGACCTCCAACAGGGTGTGGCGCAGATCATCCCTTTCTTGTCCGGAGATACAAGACTCGGAGCCGGACAAGGGAGAAACGCACGGATCCAGCGTGGTTGCATTGGATGGTTCTACAACGATTGGGTCGTCCGTCAGTTACCGTGACGTTGTGAGCGACTCCCACGGCCACGATGCGCGCCGGTTGGCCGCGGATGTGCCGGTCACGCTGCGAGACCTAGTGGCAGCCCCTGACCTTCAGCTTGCCTGCGCGTCCGGCGACGACAGGCTCGACCTCCCGGTCCGCTGGTCGCACACCACCGAACTGCTGGACCCCTCCGCCTACCTTCGTGGCGGAGAGCTGGTGTGCACCGTCGGCACCTCACTGACCACGGCCGAGGCCTGCGACAGATTCACGACGGCTGCGGCGACCGCGGGCGCCGCCGGAATCTGCTTCGGGGTGGGGGACGTCCACGACACCGTTCCCCCAGCCCTCGTCTCCGCATGCTCCCGGCTCGGGCTGCCGCTGCTCGTCGCTCCCCTCGGCGTCCCGTTCATGGCCATCAGCGAGCACCTTGCCCAACGCCGCGTCGAGGCCGAGTCCGCCACGGGTGAGCGCGGCAGTCAACTGCTTGCAGAGCTGCTCGCCCACGTCCGCAGACACGCGACGACCGCGGAGCTCATGGAGCTCGCGGTTGAGTGGCTTGGCGGCAGCCTGGAGCTGCTCGAGGAGGTCCGACCGATCCACCGCGCAGGCGTCCATGTCGCCACAGCCGACGACCTCGAGGTCTTGGCAACGACTGACGAGGTCACGCTCATCTGGCGCGGTATGGGCTCCCGCCCTTCGCCGTCGTTGCTGTCCTCGCTCGTTCGCGTCCTGGATGTTGCCCGCCACGAGCGCGACGTGGAGCAGGACCTCCGGCGTGAGCGCACCGGCCAGCTGCTCTCGCTCGTCGGCGACCGCCTGGCGGACCCCGCGGCCCTCGAAGGGGTGCTGACCGAGGCCGGGCTGTCGACGACGGGTCTCGTCTTCTCCTTGTGGCCCCCCGGAGCCGCGCGGGTTCTCGCATCGTCCTTCGGCGCTGCGCCGGTGGCTCTCGGGGAGACTCCATCGGCGACCGTCGCAGTCACCGACTCCGACGACGAGGCCCGCGCCGTCGCCCTCGCTCTCGGCGTCGTATGCGGCCTCTCCCGGGCCGTACCGCTCGCAGAGTCCGCCCGTGGGATCAGCGAGGCGCGCGCGGCATTCGAGCTCGCTCGCGCGCGCGATGGCTGTGTCGGCCCGGAGGGATTGACGAGCCTGGAGGGGCTTCTGGCTCAGCAACCGCTCGAGCGGTTGCAGCCGTTCGCCGACCAGCTGCTCGAGCCGCTCCTGGCAGCCGACCGTCGACGCCGGACCGACTACGTCACGACACTCGCGACCTTCCTCGAGCGAGACGGTTCGCTCACCGCCACAGCCCGCGCCCAGTTCCTGCACGTCAACACCGTCCGGCACCGTCTCGAACGGATCAAGGACCTCACCGGACGTGACCCCCTTGTCTTCAACGACCGGATCGCATTCGCCATCGCGATCTGGTCGCGACGATCGTCAGCTGGGCGGAGGTCGTAGCCATCACAGCGTCGGTCGTCCCCGTCGCATCTCGTGGATGATCGGCGATTGGCGTGCGTCGAAGTTGTCCGTAGCGTCGGGACCGACGCTGAACCACGCCGCCGAGTGCAGTGCGCCGGCGGCGCTGCGCGCCTGACATGCCGGAATTGAAGGAGCGTCAACCGTCGAATGGCTGCCGCTTCGGGCAACCATCTCGAGCGGACGTCTCAAGCCCGGTCGTCGTGCTCAAGACAGGGCCCACTTATCCGGGCCTAGTGCACTTCTGACAAAGCCCCCCCAGCTCCTCCTCCGGCGCATGGGACGCCACGCGAGGTGCGTTGCCACACCAGACATCACAAGCGCAGCGGGACTGAGGCGCCGGCGGTTCCGGGGACCCTGTTGACACAGTTGGCAGCCCCCCGGGATGCCCGCGATCACGCTGCGGAGTCGTGTTGATGCCGTCAACACGACTCCTGAGCACGGCAGGAGCGCCAAACCCCGATCGGGACTTCGTGCAGCCACAGAAGGTCGGCGCGAAACACCGAGATCCCCAATGCCCCACGGGAAGAGGAGCCCAGAGGGAGTCCCGCCTACTCTTACGGCGTTGCCTCAGACCAGAGGCGTGCAAGGGTGGGGGTGGCGGGATCCGTCGGGGGGTACGGCACTGCTACGCGGCGCTGCACGCCGACCGGCGGCAATGCGGTGAGCGCTCCTCCCGATTCCCGCCACCTCGCGGGACCCCTGTTCACGACAAGGCCCCGCCAAATGGCAATGCCTTTGTCGTGAACAGGGGTGAGTGGAGGCGGCGGGAATCGAACTGGTCCGAACCCTCGGGACCCCTCGGATCCTGTTGGCTGCGAGCACAATGCGTCGGGTTCCGTCGGGACCGATCGGGTCTCGTTCGGTCCGGTCGTTGACGCTGTCAACACGCGAGTCCGAGAGTCTTCCGAGATTTCGGGGCCAGCTTCGATGGGGAATGAGGTGCAGCGTCAGCCAATGACGACTCGATGATCACCAAAGTCGGCGACCACCTCGACGGAGCCGCCGAGAGCTTCGACGTAGGCCTTGATCGTGGCCAAGCCGGCACGGTCGAGCTCCCCGCGCTCGAGCTCGGAAACCGAGGGTTGCGTGACGTGCATCCGTGCGGCTAGTTCGACCTGGGTCAGGCCTTGCTCCTCACGGACCTCGCGCAACCGATAGGCCCGCGTCTCGGCGAGCATCCGATCCTTGTGCCCGGCCACCACATCCTCACGCGGAGGCCGCTGGGCACGAACGTCGTCCCAGGACCGGGACCGCTTCGCGGCGGAACCCTTACTCGTGCTCATCTCGCTCACCTGCCATCCACTCGTCATACCGCCGCTCCGCGAGCGGAATGCTCGACTTGTACCAGCCCTGCCAGTTGCCCGCCTTGTCCCCCGAGACCAGCACGACCGCACGACGGGCGGGATCGAACACGAACAGGATGCGGATCTCACTCGAACCCGCCGAGCCCGGACGCAACTCCTTGAGGTTGTGGATCCGCGAACCAGTGATCCGGTCGACCAACGGACGACCCAAGGTCGGACCGTCCGAAGCGATCATGTCGATCCCAGCGGCGACCTGGTCATAGGTGTCGGCGTCAAGTCGGAGCAACCACTCGACCACCTCATCGAGAACCCTGATGTCCCAGGTCACCCGGCGATGATATAGGTCTGAACCTGTATAGGTCAAGACTAATACAGTCTCGAGCCTCGATCTTGCCGAACCGCAGCTCAGACGGCTCCCACCGCAAACTCCGCGCGAATGACGGGGTCCCAGGCGGACCGCACGACGCGGGGCAGGACAAGTTCGTCCCACAGATCCACCAGCAGTGCGCCGTCGATGATGCTGCGGATGTCGTCGGGGTCCCCCTCCCGGAGCACGACCTCATCGACCCGTGCGCGTCGACCGCGATCGCTGAGATCCGACGTCCGTCCTGGCTCGGACCAATTCAGGTGAAGCGGCAGCGTCACTACGCCCAACGCCCGACCGGCCGGGAGCCGCCACAGCCTGTCCGGCACCCACACAGCGCGCCCGCGCGCGGTCACCTGGTGCCGAAGCTCGACACGAGGCACAGCTTCGAGGTCATGGCCGGTGGCCTCAAGCAGCCGGCGAGCGGTCGCCAACGTCGGTGACTTATGACCGTGCTCGTACGCCGACAACGTCGGACGCGACGTTCGGGCCCGCCGAGCGACCTCGTCCTGGGTGAGCCTCGAGTCGTGCCGAACGCGCTCGAGGAGGTCATCTGGCCCCCTACAACCCCCAACCCGCTAGCCTGCGTCTTTCATGGGTGTGGTGTGTGACACGGGGTTGAATGCACGGAAGTGCCTGTCCTGCAACGGATACTGGGCTTGTTGAAGGTCTCAGTAGTCGTCACGGGAAGGCACTCCGTAGGTGAAGAGTATCCGA